>CAZWVG010000021.1:0-40998 GCA_964637355.1 uncultured Gemmatimonadaceae bacterium | reverse complement strand
TGGCGCGCAACGGGATCCCCGAGGACGTGGCCCGCCGGATCTACAACCAGATCAACGCCTTCGCCGACTACGGCTTTCCCGAGTCGCACTCGGCGAGCTTCGCCCTCATCGTCTACGCCTCGGCGTACCTGCGCCACTACTACGCGCCGGAGTTCACCGCGGCGATCCTCAACGCACAGCCGATGGGCTTCTACTCGGTGGGAACGCTCATCGAGGACGCCAAGCGGCACGGGGTGGAGGTGCGCCCCATCGACCTCACCTGCTCGGCGTGGGATCACTCGCTCGAGCTGGCGAACGGCGACGTGGTGGTACCGCAGGGGGAATACGTGGGGATGCGGCGCGGCACGCCGTCGGCAGTGCAGGGCACACAGGGCACACAGGGCACACAGGGCACACAGGGCACGCAGGGCACGCAGGGCACGCAGGGCACACAGAGCACACGGGACACACGGGACACACGGGACACACGGGACACGCGGGACACGCGGGACACGCGGGACACGCGGGACACGCGGGACACGCATAGCGCGCGGAGCACACGTGGCACACAGGGCACACAGGGCACACGGGACACGCAGAGCGTGCAGACAAGACAGACAAAGCAGGTGACGCCGGGAGCGCCAGGCACTGATGCGAGACCACGGGCGCGCAGTGGCGCACCGACGGTGCGGCTCGGATTGCGGCTGGTGCACGGACTCGGCGCCGCGACGCGCGAGAAGCTGGAAGAGGTGCTGCGCGACGGGCCGTTCCGCGACATCGCCGACGTCGTCCGTCGCACCTCGCTCGACCAGCGCGCCCTGCGCGCCCTCGCCGAGGCGGGGGCGTTCGATGCGATGGTCCCCGATGTCCCACCCGCCGACCGGCGGCGCGTGGCGCTGTGGCGCATCCTGGAAACCGTGCGCGGCGACGCCGGGCCGCTCGCCCCGTCACGCCCGCGCCTCGATCCCCCGCCCCTCCCCGCGATGTCGCGGCTGGAGACGACCGATGCCGACTATCGCCTGACCGGGCTCTCCCTCAACGGGCACCCGATGCGCCATCTGCGCGAGCTGCTGCGCCCCAACGGCGTCCGCACCGCCCGCGAGCTGCAACGCGCCGGGCGTGACGGCGAAAAGGTGGCGCACGCCGGACTCGTCATCTGCCGCCAGCGCCCAGGAACGGCCAAGGGATTCGTCTTCCTCTCGCTGGAAGACGAGACGGGGATCCTGAATGTGGTGGTGACACCCAAGCGCTTCGAACGGCAGGCGCTCCTCATCTCAACGACCCCGCTTCTCCTGATCCGCGGGACGCTGCAGGTCGAGCAAGGGGTGGTGAACCTGCGCGCCGAGCAGTTTCGCGCCTTGCGCGCCGACGCTGGGGAGGCGTGGGCACGGAGCCACGATTTCCACTAGGCGAGCGCTGACACCGCACAGCGCCGAAGGCGAGGGTGCAGTGAGCGTGCGGCGAACCTCACGCGAACCTCACGCGAACCTCACGCGAACCTCACGCGAACCTCACGCGAACCTCGCGCGAACGTGAAGTGGAGGTGAAGGCGAAACTGCATACACAATCGGCGACCATTCGAGAGATGAGCGCGAAGGTGCAAGAGCGCCGGAGCGCCGGAGCGGGAGAGCGGGAGGGCACCAAGGCGGGAGGGCACCAAGGCGGGAGAGCGCCAAGCCGAGAGAGCGCCAAGCCGAGAGAGCGCCAAGCCGAGAGAGCGCCAAGGCCGGAGAGCGCGCAATCCGATGCTGTGGGGAAAGGCCCGACACTCATCGCGATGCGGGAGTACGGCGTATTCACATCGGACACCACGCCGACCCGGCAAGAACGTCCCACACCGGCCCGTGAACGCCACCGAAGTTGCGCCGACACGTGACCGCACGCCGTCAGCTGCGTAAACTCCGTGGATGCCCGCCCCAGGTTCCCTCCCTTCTCGTCGCATGACTCGTCTCGCCCGCCACACGCTTTTCGCCGCCCGCACCGCAATCACGCCCCGGCTCGCTGCGCCACTCGCCATGCTGGCGATGGTTGCATCTGCGCCGATGGCCAACGCCCAGCAGGGGGCGCAGGCGGTCGCCGATACGCTGCACGAGCATGCGCAGCCAGCGACGGGAGCTGCAACGCCGCGAACCCGCCGCTCGGCAGACGGACGTCGCGAGATGCTCGCCGTGCCGGCCGGCGGCCCGATCCGCATCGATGGCGTCCTTGACGAGGCAGTGTGGAAACGGACGGAACCGTCGAGCGACTTCGTGCAGAGCGAGCCGCTCACGGGGCAACCGGCGACCGAACGGACCGACGTGTGGGTCGCCTTCGACGACCAGAATCTCTACATCGCCGCGTACATGCACGACCGCGACGCGAGCGGCCTGGTGGTGAACGACATCCGCAAGGATTTCAAGGAAGAGGACCAGGACGACTTCGAGGTCCTGCTCGACACCTTTGGAGACCGGCGCAACGGCTACGTCTTCAGCACGAACGTCGAGGGGGCGCGCCACGACCGGCAGGTCGCGCTCGAGGGGCGCGAGATCAACCAGAGCTTCGACGCGGTGTGGGAGGTGCGCACGCAGCGACTCGCCGATGGGTGGAGCGCCGAGCTGCGCATTCCGTTCCGCGCGCTCCGCTTCGACGCGTCGGGAGGACCGATGTGGGGGATCAACTTCTCCCGCCACATCCGCCGCAAGAACGAGGTGGTGTTCTGGTCGCCGGTTCCGCGCGCGTTCAACATGAACCGCGTGTCGCTGGCCGGGAATCTCGCCGGGCTCCAAACGGGGAGTGCAGGCCGCGACCTGCGCATCAAGCCGTACGTCGCCGACAATACGGTGCGTGCGCTGGGGACCACGGCACAGCCGAGTCCTGCGTTCCACAACCAGGGATCGGTCGGCGTCGACCTCAAGGCCGCGCTCACCCCCGGGCTCACGCTCGACGTCACGGTCAACCCGGACTTCGGGCAGGCCGAGGCCGACGAGCAGCAGGTGAACCTCACGCAATACTCGCAGTTCTTTCCGGAGAAACGTGACTTCTTCCTCGAGAACTCGGGCGTCTTCTACATCGGCGATGCCGCGCGCAACAATCGCGTGACGAACACGCCGACGGCGGACGAGGACAACCTCCTCTTCTTCTCGCGGCGCATCGGCCTGAGCCGCGGCGGGCAGCAGATCCCCATCGACGGCGGCGTGCGCGTGACCGGGAAGTTGACGGAGTCGGCGCGCCTGGGATTCCTCTCGATCCAGGAGCGCGGCGATGGGGCGCTCCCGCGCGCGAATTCGACGGTGCTGCGTTACCGGCAGAATCTCGGGCGAATCGGCAACGATCTTGGCTTCTTCGTGATGCAGCGGGCGAACCTGAGCGGCGCCGACAGCGGCGCGCAATCGCTGCGCGACGGCTACGTGAACCGCGTGTACGGGATCGACAGCAATATCCGCCTCTTCGGAAACCTCGACTGGAACTCGTACGCCGTTCGCTCACAGACGCCGGGGATCGAGAACGGCGACTACGCCTTGCGCTCCACCCTCAACTGGGAAAGCAACTTCTTCCACGGCAAGGGCGGGGTGATGCAGCTGGGGCCGGGATTCAACAACGACCTCGGGTTCTATCGCCGCATCGACGTGCGCAAGTACCTCATGGACACCGGGCTTCGCCCGCGCTCCCCGTGGCTCCGCGCACACGGCATTCGCGAGTTCCACCCGCACCTCACCTGGGATTACCAGGAGGACCTCGAGGGAGACATCGTCTTCAAGAAGCTCCACACCGGCTTCTCGACGTTCTTCAACGATGGGACGGTCTTCGAGATTTCCGTGAATCCGGCGGCCAACCGCCTGACGAGCAACTTCTATCCGAACGCGAAGATGTCGTCACCGATCGCGCCCGGACTCTACACATGGAATGAATGGCAGTACTACCTCGTCTCCAACCAGTCGCGCGTCATCTCGACCAGCGTGCGATACACGCTGGGTGGCCTGTACTCGGGAACACAGCGCACGATCAACGGGAGTGCGACGTTCCGCCCGAACTACCGCTTCTATGCCACGCTGGGGATGCAACGCACCGCGGCGGAACTCGAGCGCCCGAACCTGGCGTTCGTGAACAACCTGCTCACGGCGCGCGTGAACTACTCGTTCACGACGAACATGTTCGTGGATGCGCTGTCGCAGTACGACGAGACGTCGAAACAGTTCAATGCGAACGTGCGCTTCAACATCATCCACCACCCGTTGAGCGACCTGTTCATCGTCTACAACGACCAGCGGATCCTCACGCCGGACAGCCCGGTAGCGGGGCGGGCGGTGATGGTGAAGTTCACGCAGATGCTGGCGTTCTGAGTCAGGAACGTCTGCGCGCGGTTCTCACCGCGCGACGTGACGCGGCGCGCGCAGCCCCCCACGGCGCGCGCCGCGTCGCATCAATGCCCGAGGTCCTCGAAGCGCTGGTTGCCGATGCGGTAGTGCCGCCAGTCCTTATAGTCGAAGTGCCACCACTCGGCGTCGTAGACATGGAATCCCTCGGCCTCCATCGCCTTGCGCAGGATCTCTCGCAATGCGCGCTGCCGAGATGTTCCTCCCGGGTAGTCGGGGTACGAGCGATCCGACATCTCGTCATACCCACCGGTCGTCACGACCGGCGTGCCGGTCGCCAGTTCGTACATCGTGAGGTCGACGGCGCACCCGCGATTGTGGCGCGAGCCGCTCGCCGGATCGGCGACGAACTGGTGCTTGTCCTCCGGCGTCCCGTCCCAGAACATCCTGGTCACGTACCACGGGCGATAGCCGTCGTGAATCAGGAGACCGTAGCCTAACGCGGCGAGCTGCCTGTTCGCGCGCGCCAGCGCCTCGGCGGCCGGGCGCTGCAGGAAGGCCCGCGCCTGCGTGTAGACGGGGACGCTCAGGAAATTGCGGTCGGTCGCGTAGCGGATGTCGAGGTGGATCGTGGAGTCGAGCGAGGTGAGCTCGACCAGGTCGGCGGGACGGAAATCTCCCTTCTCCTCGGGGGGCGACGCGGCGAGCGCCGCCTTCCGCAGCGCCTCGACCGGCTGGCGTGGCGTGATGCGGAAGATCCCCCCGTCCTCGCCTACCCAGGTGCGACGCGGGAAGACGACGCTCGCGGCCTCGACCTGCGTGGCGCGCCCGCGCCCGTCGCGGGTGAAGCGCAGCCGCTCGCCGTCATACAATCCAGCGCTTGGGAAGGCGTACTCGTCGTCGGAGATACGCGTGAGCGGGTACTCGAAGAACCACTCGATGTGGGCGGTGAGTCGCCCCTCCTTCTCGAGGATGTAGAGGACGTTGTGATCCCATCCGTACTCGCCGATGAGCCCCGCGAACTGTGGCGGCGGCGGCGGAGGGAGAGAGTCGTCGGGCGCACGACGTGCGTAGCGGATGCTATCGATCACCAGGGCGTCGCCCTCGCGCCAGACCCTGGTGCCGTACGACATCCCGTCGTCGGCGATGAGGGTGTCGCCGCGCCACGTTCGCAGCCCCTGGGCGTGGTCGAGCGCGGTCGACGTGAGCGTGACGGCCGAGTCGCGCGCGACGAGTTCGACGAGCGTGTCGCCGCGCGCGTAGCGCCCGGAGAAGGCGCGAGCCTGCGCGAGCGAGAGCGTTCCGGTGCGCGCGATCGATGGGAGCGGCGTTCCCGCGCGCGCCGCGAGCATCAGGCGCAACGCTTCGGTCGCGACGCGCGCGGTAAGCGCATTCATCCCGTCGCGCGCCGCACTCACGGCGACACCGAGCTTGTCGTCGGGGAGTGCGGTGAGTTGCGTGGCGAAGCCGTAGATCGCGCCCGCATGACTCACGGCGCGGTGGCCGTCCAGCGCGCCGACGCCGAAGCCGAGCCCGGCCCCCGTCGTCGCTCCGTCAGCCGCAAACTGCGGGCGCCACATCGAATCCAGCGTCGCCGGTTGAACGACGGCTGCCCCCGACGCGTTGCGCCCGCCGGCGAAGAGGACGCTCATGAAGCGGGCGAGGTCGGGCATGGTGCTGTACATGCTCCCCGCCGGCGCCATCCCGAGCTGGAAGTCTGGTGCGGGAAAGCTGCGTCCGTGTTGGGTCCACATGATTCCGTGCGCCATCCGGGCGACGAGTGCGCTCTCGGGCTCGAAGGCACTCGATTGCAGCCCCATCGGGGCGATGACCGACGCCTTGAGGTATCGGGCGAATGGCTCCTTCGCCTTGCGCTCGAGCAGGTACCCTACCACGCCGATGCCGGCGTTCGAGTACTTGCGATGCGTCGCGGGGGGATAGACGAGCGTCGTCGTGTTGAGCGACGCCACCGTTTGTGCGAGCGTCGTCCCGGTGTCGTCGAAGTAGTTGCCCGCGGGGGGTTCGCGCACGAGCCCCGCGTAGTGCGACATCAGCTGCCGAAGGGTGATTGGCGTCCCCGAGGGATTGCGCGGCTTGAACTCGCGAATGTACTGCGACACCGACGCGTCCAGTTGAACCTCGCCCTTCTCGACGAGCTGCATCACGCCGATGTCGGTGAAGAGCTTCGAGACCGATCCGACGCGATACACGGTTTCGGCAGTCGCCGGCACCTTGCTCGCCGAGTCCTGCATCCCGAACCCGGCCGACCAGGCGATCTGCTGGTCGTCGACCAGGGCGATCGAGAGCGCAGGAATCCCCTTGTCGGCCATTTCGCGGCGGATGAAGGCGTCGAGCGCAGTCGCAACCTGCTGGTACCTCGGGTCGGCGCCCCCCACCGAATCGACCGCGGCCCGCGACTCGGGCGCTGGCGCACTACACGCTGCCAGCAGGACGGCAAGTGCGGCGGCGTGCACGCCGCGCACCGTCATCGAGTGCCTCCGGACTTCCGCCCCTGCCATACGAGGAATGCCGGCACCCCGAGCAGCACCATCCCGATGCCGATCGCCGACTGCCCGGGTTGCTCGACGATGGTGTTGATCACGATGGCCGCCGCCGCGAGCACGAAGAGCGCGGGCGTGAGGGGATAGAGCGGGACGCGGAACGGTCGCTCGGCGTTCGGGCGCTTGATGCGGATTGCGATCACCGCCGCCGCGCCTAACGCGTAGAAGATCCATCCGACAAACACGACGTAGGTAAGGAGCTGCTCGAACGTCCCGCTGATCGCGAGGACGATCGACCACAGGCAGCTGGTCGCGATCGCGAGCGCCGGCGTCCCGTACTTCGGATGCACCTCGGCGAGCTTCTTGAAGAAGAGGCCGTCCTGCGCCATCGAGAAATAGACGCGCGGCGCGGTGATGACCGTGGCGTGCGCGGCGCTGTACATGGAGATGATGATGGCGAGCGCGATCACGCTCCCGGCGGCCGGGCCGAGGACCTGCGCCACCGCCTCGCCGGCCACGCGGTCCGACGCCGCCACACGCGCCGGTCCGAGCGCCGCGAGGTAGGCGGAGTTGGCAAGGAGATAGATGAGGATCAGGAACGCCGTGCCGATCACGATGGCGCGCGGAAGCGCCCGCTGCGGATCCTTGGCTTCACCGGCGGCGAACGTGACGTACTGCCACCCTTCGTACGCCCACAGCACGGCGATGATCGACAGCCCGACGCCGGAGAACGTCGGGGTCGGGGCGACCGCTGCTGCGTCGCCCCCGCCGGTGCCTAACGCAAAGAGGATCGCACTCATCGCCAGGATGGCGATCACCTTGATCCCGGTCGCGACGTTCTGCACCGACGCGCTTTCGCGCGTCCCGCGCACGTTGATCACCATCATCAGGACGATCAACGCCGCCGCGATGACCTTCTTGGCCGGGTCGGAGAGCGCGCCGAACTGCCCCATGTAGTTGGACGCGGCCACCGCGAGCGTGGCGATCGTCCCGGCACCGATCACGAAGAAGAGCGTCCACCCGTACAAGAACGCGGGGAGCGCCCCGAATCCGTCGCGAATGTACGCGTACAGTCCCCCCGATCCCTTGTCCATCGCCCCCAGCTCCGCGTACGAGAGCGCGCCGAGAAGCGAGAGGAGCCCGCCCACCAACCAGACGGCGCTGGCGATCGGGACCGACTCGCCGCTCTGCCGAAGGACCGACGACGGAACCAGGAAGATGCCGCTCCCGATCACGTTCCCGATCACGAGGAGGGTGAGGTCGGTCGTGCCTAACGTGCGCTTGAGCGTGTCGGCCATGGGCGAGGCGGCGAGGGAGAGGTGGGCGTGCGCGCCTAGCTTACCGACGAGTCCCGCCGTGTGTAAGGGCGAGAAGCCCGGAGACAATCGCCGGCTCGCGGCGCGCGACCGCGCGGCGCGTGCTTCGGTCAGTCGCGCGCTATCCCTCGAGCGCTCGCAGGTCCTCGGGCGTGTCGATGTCGCGCGGCGCGGGCGCGTCGACCGCGACGACGACGACGCGGTCTCCCATGCGCTCGAGGAGGGCGCGCGCCCCGGCGTCGCCCGTGAGCTTGGAAAGGTGCCGTCGCATGGTGTCGTCGAAGAGCACCGGATTCCCGCGCCCGTCCGAGTACTCCGGCACGACGGCGGCAGCGTTCGAGTCGCGCCACACTGCAACCATCCGCGCAATCACCGCCGCGTCGATCCCCGGCTGGTCGCCGAGTGCGACCACGAAGCCCGCCACCCCCTCGGCGAGCGACTCCACGCCAATCCGCAGCGATGCGCTCAGTCCCTCGTCGCGCGCCGGGTTCTCGACCACCTGGGCCGCGGTCCCCGCAAGTGCGTCGCGCACCCCCTGCGCGCCCGGCGCGGCGATCACCAGGATCGGGGCGAGCTGCGCCTCCAGCAGCCGGTCGACCACGTGCCTAACGACCGCTGTCCCGCGCAGCGGCGCGGTCACCTTGTCGCCGCCGAATCGCGTTCCCTCGCCCGCGGCGAGGACGATCGCCCCGATCACTCGGCTCCCTCGCGCGCGGCGCGCCGGTAGAGATTCACGGCACCGTGCATCACTGTCAGCGGGAGGCGAATGCAGTTCATGCGCGCCGTCGGGACCCGCGCGTCGAGCGCACGCACGATGTCGTCGACCACGAGCGTCTCCACCTCGTCCAGCGGGGCATTGCGCACCAATCCGGTCAGCATCGATGCCGATGCGACGCAGATCGCGCAGGCGTTGGCCGTGAAGCGCGCCTCGCTCACGACGTCGCCCTCGAGGCGCAGCTCGATGCGGACGCGATCGCCGCACAGGGGATTCGCCCCCTCCTGCGAGATCGTGGCGTGCGGCAACGCCCCCTGGTTGCGCGGATGCCGGAAGTGATCGATGAGCACGGGACCGTATGGTGTGCTCATGGTCACTCCACGGCGCCGCGCTCGCGCGCCTGTCGATATGGGGGGAAGCGGAAGGCCATGTCCCGCGTAAGAAAACCGCCATGCCCGAGCGCCGCCAGTTCGAGGCGGTCGACCGACTCGCCGGTGAGGAGGCGCGGGAGGATGAGATCGAAGACCGAGGCCTGCGAGAAGAGACCGCAGGCGGGCATCCCGACGATCGGCACCGCTCCAACGCGGGCGAGCCAGACGAGGGAGCCAGGGTGCGCCGGCACACCTCGGCGCACGAACGTCCCGCCGACGCGGGCGAGGGCCTCGAACGCCGGATCGAGCGGGTCCATCGCCCGCGACCCTGCGAGCGCAACGATGTCGGCTCCCTGCGCGACCAGCCGCGTGAGCCCGTCGCCGACCGCCCCTGCCTCGGCCGGCACGAACGCCGGGGGGAGGAGCGTCGAGCCGAACCACTCGACCTTCTCGCCCAGCGCCTGCTCGAAACGCGCCATGGCCCGCGCGCCTAACGATTCCTGGACCAGCGCACCGACGCGAAGCGGGACGAACGGGCGCACCGCCATCACTCCGCCGGCCGCACGCGCTGCCGATTCGCCGCTCGCCAGCGTCGTGCCTTCGATCGCGAACGGGATGATCTTGGCGCGCCCCACGATCTCGTCCCGGTCCACGACCTGCCCGTCGAAGAGCGAGTAGACGCACAGGCCATCGATGGAGTTGACCTGCTCGAGCGCCGCTCGTCGCACCGCGAGGATCCCTCGATGGGTGGCATCGAGCGGCCAGGCGCCTGCCGAGAGTGCACCGACGCGAACGCCCTCACCGGCGGCCGCATGGGCGAGGCGTTCGCCGGCGTCGCGCTCGTCCACATCCCCCCCTTCGAGCACCAGCAGGTGCAATTCGTCCCACGCTGCTGTGCGCAGTTGGACGATTCCCTCGGCGTCGACGCGTGCGCCCTTGGCGAGGAGGATTCGCCCGGCGGGATCGCGCACGTCACGCGTGAGGAGGGCTCCGACGGGGACTGCGTCGCCGTCCACCGCTCGAACGTGACGAACCACCTTCACGCCGGGCCGCGACTCCCCGCGTCGCCGGAGTTCGCCTTCCCCTCTCCTGCGCTGGCCGTGTCGCCCGCGCCCTTCTCCACGTCGCGCGACTCCTGTCGCTTGCGGTCGCGCATCGCGCCTCCGGCACGCCCGCGCTGCACGGCGATTGCCTCGGCGAGGACGCTCAGTGCGATCTCGGCCGCGCTTTTCGCACCGATGTCGAGCCCGACGGGGATACGCACTCGCGCCAACTGCTCGGCGACGACGCCTTCCTCGGCGAGGAATTCGAGCATCGCCTTCCCGCGCCGCACGCTTCCCAGGCAACCGACGTACGCGGCATTCGAGGCAAGCACGGCGCGCAGCACCGGCAAGTCGTACTTGTAGTCGTGCGAGAGCAGGACCACGAGCGACTGCGGGCCGAGCGAGAGCTGCTCGGCGATCTCCGACGGCATCCCGACGATGAGCTGGTCTACCGATGGAAAGCGCTCGCGGGTGGCGAACAGGTCGCGCCCATCGACGACGACGGTGCGGAGCCCGAGGACCCGCGCGAGGTCGACGAGCGGCATCGCCACGTGTGTGGCGCCGAAGACGACGAGGGTGAGCGACGGCGCGTGCAGTTCGAAGTAATGTCGCGCCCCTGCTCCGGCACCCGGGAGCGGCGCCGTTCCCGATCGGCCGCTGGCGAAGAACTCCTGGCTCGCCGCCATGGCGACCGCGTCGACCGCGGGATCGCCCAGCGTCCCCGCTCGCTGCCCCCGTTCGTAGACCACGAGACGGTCGGCGCGCCCGTCGAGCGGTGCCACGATCACGACGCGGCTCCCCTTTTCCACTTCATCGCGCGCCGCGCGCATTGCCTGTGCGACCGGGTCACCCTGCGCGGCGCCATTCACCGGCTCGATGAGGACTTCGATGGAGCCACCGCACGTCATGCCGAGCGCCCACGCGTCCTCGTCGCCTAACGACATCTCGAGGAGCTGCGGACGCCCCTCGGCGAGGACCCTGGCCGACTCCTCGATCACGCGGGCATCGACGCACCCGCCGATCGTCACGGCGCCGAGGATCTTGCCGTCGGCGTCCACCCACATCTTGGCCCCCGCCTCCTTGGGCGAGGTGCCCTCGGTCGCGATGAGCGTTGCCACCGCGGCGCGCCCGCTCGGGAGTTCGAAGGGATCAGGCATATGGGGAAGATGGCGGGTGGGGCGACGCCGCGGGGAGTGCTGGCGACGCCGATTCCGGCCCGTCGAGCGCCGGCCGGCTGGGCGATCTAGAGCGAGAGATGACGGATGAGACGCCGGAGCGACTCCAGGTTGTGTCCTGGCGCGAGTACGTCGATGTATGGGAGCGCCGCCTGCATTCCCCGCGTGTCGGGGGCATAGTTGGCGGCGCCCATCAGCGGATTGAGCCAGATCACGCGGCCGGCGCGTCGGTGAAGCGTCCGCATGGCGTCGGCGAGGACCTCGGGCGTTCCAACGTCCCAGCCGTCGCTCAGGATCACCACGATCGTGCGCCGGTCGACCAGGCGCGGGTGGCGTTCGAGGAAGGCGGCCAGCGAGGCGCCGATGCGCGTTCCTCCAGAGAAGTCCTGCACCTCGCGCCCGAGTTCGCGCAGCGACTCGCGATACCCCTGGCCACGCATGACCTGCGTGATGCGGCTCAGGCGCGTGGCGAAGGCGAAGGTCTCGACGCGGGCGAAGGTGTTCTGCAGCGCGTGCAGGAACTGGAGGAGGAAGCGGGCATACAGCTCCATCGACCCCGAGACGTCGCAGAGTGCGACGAGTTGCGTGCGGCGGAGCTTTCGCGAGCGGCGCTCGAGGCGGATCGCATCGCCCCCCGTGCGGAGCGACGAGCGCACGGTGCGCCGCAGGTCGATCCGCTCGCCGCGACGCTTCGCCTTCCACCGCCGGCTGCGGCGGAGCGCGAGGCGCCGGGCGATCTGGCGGGCGAGCGCCTCGAAGGCGGCCGTGTCGTCGGCACCGAAGGTCGAGAAGTCGCGCGTGCCTAACGCCTCGCGGTCACTCGCCGTGCGCACGCGCAGCGGGTCGCCATCGTCCGCCTCGCCCGGCTTTCCCCAGTTCTGCAACGAGACCGGGGAGGGCCTTGCCGGAGGGGGCGGGGGCGGCCGCATCATGTCGCGGCGCGGCCCGGGGAGCGGGATGGGTTGCGGAATTCCCCCGCGCGCCGCCCAGACCTCGCGGAACGCCTCGTCGAAGGCGTCGTGGTCCTCGCGCCGGTTGACCATCACCGCGCGGAGCGCGAGTCGCACGTCCTCGCGATCCCCTAAATCGACGAAGCCAAGCGCGCGCGCAGCGTCGATCGATTCCGCCGGGGTGACCGCGACCCCGCGATCGCGCAGGAGACGGCATGTCTCGACGACGGTGGCCACGAGCTCGGCGGGCGCCGCATCCGGCGCCGGAGAGGGAGCGTTAGGCGGCACGCTGCAATCCTAACCCGAAAAGGATGCCAGCGCCGGGAGACGCCCGGCCTCCAGCTCGCGCTCCAGCACCTTGAAGTCGGCGTCGTCCTTGAGGAAGCACCCCATCGTCTCGCGCACGACCCCCTCGTCGAGATGGTCGGCGTGCAGCGCCACCAGCGCCGTGGCCCAGTCCAGCGACTCGGCGACACCCGGATGCTTCGCCAGTCGCATGCGCCTGAGCGACTGCAGCACGCCCGTCACCTCGCGCGCGAGCTGCTCGTTGAGTCCGGGAACCTTGCTCCGCACGATGCGCAACTCCTTCTCGAACGACGGATAGTCGATCCAGAGGTAGAGACAGCGGCGACGGAGCGCCTCGGAGAGCTCGCGCGTCCGGTTGGACGTGAGCACCACTACTGGACGCGCTTCGGCCTTGATCGTCCCCAGCTCGGGGATGGTGACCTGGAAGTCGCTCAGCACTTCGAGGAGGAACGCCTCGAATTCCTCGTCGCTCCGGTCGACCTCGTCGATCAGAAGCACCGGCGGCGCACCGACGTGCGTGATCGCCGCCAGCAGGGGGCGTTTGAGGAGGAACGCCTCGCTGAAGAGCGACGCTTCCTTCTCGGCGAGCGATCCGCTCGAGCCTTCGTCGAGCTTGATGTGGAGCAGCTGACGGGGATAGTTCCACTCGTACAACGCCGTCGTGGCGTCGAGCCCCTCGTAGCATTGCAGCCGGATCAGGTCGGCGCCGAGGGTGCGGGCGAGCACCTTGGCGATCTCCGTCTTGCCGACGCCCGGATGTCCCTCGACGAGGAGCGGCTTCCCCAGCGCCGACGCGAGGTAGACCGACGTCGCGATCTGCCGGTCGGTGATGTACGCCTCGCGCTCCATCACGTCCTGAATCCTGCGAATCTCGTCATTCACCGCAGCGGTTCCTTGTGTTGCGGGTTTGGTCGGCGCTTCGCGCGTGCCGCGAGCATCGGTGGCGATGCACGCCTTCTCCTTCGCGCGTTGTCGCTGGCGGGACGTGTAACGAGTCCGTCACACGTCGCGCGGCGCGTTGGCGCTGCCACCGTTTGTAACAGATTTCCGCCCGAATTGTAACGAGCCCGTCGTCGCACATTGGAGTGTGGCATCGGGGCCGTCTCGCTTCCAGCTCCATCACCGCACATGCGTTCACCCTTCCGCGTCACCTTGTCCATCGCAGCGTCGGCGATCTTCAACGTAACGATCGCCGCCCAGCAGACGACGTCCGGAGAAGAGACGGACCCGGCCCGCCAGGACTCCCTCCGCGCCGTGCGGGGGCGGGTGAACACCGCCGCTGGAGGGCCCGACACGCTCACGGGAGCCGGTCGCCCCACTACCACTGCAACGCAGGAACGCCCCCGCGCCTGGTACGAGCGACTGTCGCTCCGCGGCTACGCGCAGATCCGATACAACCGCCTCCTCGAAACCAACGACCGCCTCACCTGTTCGCAGTGTGACCGCTCGATCGGCAACAACGGGGGAATCTTCCTGCGGCGCGGGCGAGTCGTCCTGAGTGGCGAAGTGCACCCGCGACTCTCGATCTACGTGCAGCCCGACTACGGGACCGACGCCGCCGGCGGATTGCACTACCTGCAGATCCGCGATGCCTACTTCGACCTCTCGCTCGACAACAAGAAGGAGCATCGCCTGCGCATCGGGCAGAGCAAGGTCCCGTTCGGCTTCGAGAACCTGCAATCGTCGCAGAACCGCCTCCCGCTCGATCGCAACGACGCCCTCAACAGTGGCGTTCCCAACGAGCGCGACCTCGGCGTCTTCTACTACTGGGCGTCCACGTCGGCGCGCGCGCGTTTCAAGGTGCTCGTGGACAGTGGGCTCAAGGGGTCGGGCGACTACGGCGTCTTCGGCGCCGGCGTGATGAACGGACAGACGGCCAACCGCCCCGAGGCCAACAACTCGCTGCATAACGTCGCGCGCCTCACGTACCCGTGGCGTCTCAAGAGCGGGCAATTCATCGAGACCGGAATCTCGGCGTACAGCGGACGCTTCGTGCTACCGTCGACCAGCGCCGGCGTGCGGACGCTTCCGGAGTATCGCGACGAGCGCGTCGCGCTCTCCCTCGTGTGGTATGCGCAACCGGTAGGACTCGTCGCCGAGTACAACTGGGGAAGCGGGCCGCAGTTCGATGTGGCGACGCAGTCGGTCGCGCAGCGCAAGCTGCAGGGGGGCTTCGTACAGGCGATGTACCGCCATCGTGCAGGCGGCCAGGTCATCCAGCCTTTCGTCCGCTACCAGGGCTATCACGGGGGAAAGAAGCTCGAGTTGGATGCGCGCCGCCACGAGGTGCACGAGACCGAGGGAGGCGTGGAGTGGCTTCCGTTCGCCAATTTCGAGCTGACGGCGATGTACACGCGTTCGAGTCGCGTCACCTCCGATGCCGTTGCCACAAACAATCGGCAGCGGGGCAACCTCCTGCGGCTGCAGGCGCAATTCAACTACTAGGGCGCCACCGGGCGGCGTTCACGTGCGGCACTGCGTGAACGGCGGACCGAGCCGATTGCTTGACGCGGTGGCCGCGCGGGCGAAATTGCGTAGCGGTCGCCCGTCCTGCGTCGCCCTTCATCTCAGTCCGGCATGTCGCTCACTCTCAACGAGACATTCCGCGTCGCCGCCCCGGCCGATCGCGTCTGGCAGTTCCTCAAGGATCCGGCACAGGTGGTCACCTGCCTCCCGGGCGCCGAGCTGACGGACACGATCGACGCCACGACGTACGGCGGGCGCGTCAAGGTGAAAGTCGGTCCGATCACCGCGAAGTACGCGGGGAAGGCGACGCTCGCACAGGTGGACGACAGCGCGCGGCGCATGCAGATCGTCGCCGAGGGAAAGGAGAGCGGTGGCTCGGGATCGGCGCGCATGACGATGACCGGATCGGTCTCTACGCTCCCCGACGGGGCGAGCGAGGTGAGCGTCGACGCGCAGATCGACATCGCCGGCCGCGTGATGCAGTTCGGGCGAGGTCTCATCGAGTCGGTGAACAAGCAGCTCTTCAAGCAGTTCGCCGAGTCGGTGCAGGCCAAGCTCGAGGCAGCGCACGCCGGCGAGTCGGGGGCGCCCCCTTCCGCGCCGACTGACGCTTCAGGCGCGGGCGCATCGAGCGCGTCGGCTCCCACGACATCGAGCGCCGCGCCAGCAACCGGAGACGCGGCACAGGACGGCGATTCCGCGACAGGCGCGGGTGCGCCCGCGCCGATCACGCCTCCCGCGACAGTCCCTCCGCCGCGAAGCGCCCCGCCCCCCGCCGGCGCCCCGATCGCGCAGGGACAGGAGCTGCGCGCCCTCCCGCTCCTCTGGAAGGTCTTCGTGAGCTGGCTCAAGGGACTGTTCGGCGCCAAGCGTTAGGCAGGCGCGCGCGAACGAGGCGCGACGTCCGACAAAGCACGCGGACCCCGGACGGATGACTTCCCGTCCGGGGTCCGCGTTTTTTCTGGAGGGCAATCTCGTGACGCGTCGCCCCCGTTGCCGGCTCAGTTCCCGCTGGCCGCCAGCGCTCGCGTGATCGCGCGCTTCGCGTGCACCTTGGCGAGGTTTGCCTTGTACGCTGCGCTGCCGCGCGCGTCGTCGTCGAATGAGAGTCCGTCAGCTGCATGCGCGGCCGCGGCGGCCGCGGTCGCGGCATTCGCCGGCTGCCCGACGAGCGCCGCTTCGACTCCCTTGAGGCGGGTGACCATCGGCGCGAGCCCGGTCATCCCCACGCCCGCCGAGGTGATTTTTCCCCCGCTCGTTTGCAGCTGGACCGCGATCCCGACGATCGCGTAGCCCGACGCCGGATCGGGGTTCTTCTCGTACGCTCCGCCACTCCCCGCGCCCGACGCCGGGACGCGGATCTCGGTGAGCATCTCTCCCTCCCCGAGCGCCGTGGAGAAGACGTCGGTGAAGAAGTCGTCCGCCGAAACGGTACGGCTCCCGCTTGCGCCGGTGATGACCATCGAGGCGCCTAACGCCAGCATGCCAGCCGGAAGGTCGGCGGCCGGGTCGGCGTGGGCCAGCGACCCGCCGATCGTCCCCATGTTGCGGACGAGCGGATCGCCGATGTGGCCGGCCAGCTCGGACAGGAGCGGCGCCTTTCCCTTCACGATCGGCGACGAAAGCACGTCGGCGTGACGTGCCGTCGCACCGATGTGCACAGCGCTTCCCGCATCGGAGATCGCCGAGAGTCCGGCGATGCGACCGATGTCGATGAGGTGCGCCGGTGAGGCGAAGCGGAGCTTCATGACCGGAAGGAGCGAGTGCCCCCCCGCCAGGAGCTTGGCGTCGTCACCGTACTGCGCGAGGAGCGAGAGCGCTTCCTGCACGCTTGCTGCGGCGTGGTAGTCGAATGAGGCTGGATACATGGTCAGTTCCCCCCGCTAGCGCTGTTGATCGCCGACCAGATGCGCGAAGGCGTGAGCGGCATGTCGAGGTGGGTAATACCGAAGGGTGAGAGCGCGTCGATCACCGCGTTGGCGACCGCCGAGGTGGAGGCGATGGTCCCGGCTTCACCCGCGCCCTTGACGCCTAACGGGTTCACTGGGGACGGAGTGACCGTGCGATCGGTCTCGAACATCGGGAGGAATTCGGCTTTCGGCAGCCCGTAGTTCATCATCGAACCGGTGAGGAGCTGGCCATTGCCGTCGTACTGCGCCCCTTCCCAGAGCGCCTGCCCCGCCCCCTGCGCGATGCCGCCGTGCAGCTGGCCGTCGACGATCATCGGGTTGATCACGTTCCCGAAGTCATCCACCGCGAGGTAGCGTTGCAGCTGCACCTGCCCGGTCTCGGCGTCGACCTCGACGATCGCGATGTGCACGCCGAACGGGAAGACGAAGTTCGAGGGATTGAAGAACGTCGTCGCCTCGAGCCCGGGCTCCATGTCGGGCGGAAGGTTGTGCGCGAGGTACGCCGCGAGCGCGACTTCCCCGAAGCCCTTCGCCTTGGACGGCGAACCCTTCACGAAGTAATTGCCGCCGGCAAAGTCGACGTCTTCGGGCGCCGCCTCGAGGAGGTGCGCCGCGATGAGCCGCCCCTTCTCCTTCACCTTCTGCAGCGAGCCATAGAGCGCCGCACCACCTACAGCGCCGGAGCGGGAACCATACGTCCCCATGCCGAAGGGGACGCGCCCGGTGTCGCCGTGCACGATCTCCACGTCGTCGATCGAGCACCCGAGTTCCTGCGCCACGATCTGCGAGAAGGTCGTCTCGTGCCCCTGCCCGTGCGAGTGCGAGCCGGTGAGGACGGTGACCTTTCCTGTGGGATGGATGCGCACCACTCCCGACTCGAACAACCCGGCCTGCGCGCCGAGCGAGCCGACGATATGCGACGGCGCGAGCCCGCACGCCTCGATGTAGGCGGAGAGCCCGATCCCGATGTACTTCCCGTTCTTGCGCCCCGCATCCTGCTCGGCGCGACGCGCCTTGTAGTCTATCAGCTGCAACGCCTTGTCCAGCGCCGGCTCGTAGTTCCCGCTGTCGTACTGTAGGGCGACGGCGGTCTGGAAGGGGAAGGCATCGGGGGCGACGAAGTTGCGGCGGCGGAGTTCCGCCGGATCGATCCCCATCTGCGCCGCGGCCACGTCGAGCGTGCGCTCGAGCACGTAGGTGGCCTCGGGGCGCCCTGCACCGCGATACGCGTCGACCGGCGTGGTGTGCGTGTACGCCGCCGTCACGTCGACGTGGATCGCCGGGATGTTGTACTGTCCCGAAAGCAGCGTCCCGTAGAGATACGTCGGAACCGCCGGCGCGAAGAGCGAAAGGTACGCGCCGAGGTTGGCGACCGTCTTCACCTTGAGGG
Source organism: uncultured Gemmatimonadaceae bacterium (assembly GCA_964637355.1). GTDB lineage: Bacteria > Gemmatimonadota > Gemmatimonadetes > Gemmatimonadales > Gemmatimonadaceae > SCN-70-22. The sequence continues at coordinate 22,584 of CAZWVG010000021.1, read as the reverse complement.
CGACGATCTTCCCGTTCCCGTCGAAGGCCATCTCGACGTCGGTGTCGTGGTCGCGCCCGTGCGCATCGGTGAGGAACGACTCGCTGCGCGTCGCCGTCCACTTCACCGGGCGCCCGATGGTCTTCGACGCCCAGGCGACAGTGACCTCCTCCGGATAGATGAAGATCTTGGAGCCGAACCCCCCACCCACGTCGGGGGCGATCACCCGGAACCGTTGCTCCGGCAGACCGAGCACGAACGCACCCATGATCAGTCGGTGCACGTGCGGATTCTGCGAGGTGACGTAGAGCGTGAGCTCGTCGTTCGCCGCGTCGTAGTTGGCGAGCGATGCGCGGGGCTCGATGGCGTTGGCGATGAGACGCTGGTTCACCAGGTGCTGCCGCACGACGGTCGTCGCACCGGCGATCGCCGCGTCGGTCGCGGCGGCGTCCCCTAACTGCCAGGAGAAGACGACGTTCCCCGGAATCTCCGGATGCACCTGCGGCGCGCCGGCAGCGAGTGCCGCCTTGCCGTCGACCACCGCCGGATGGTCGGTGTAGTCGACGTTCACCAGGTCGGCGGCGTCGCGGGCGATGCGCGGCGAATCGGCGATCACCACCGCGACCGCGTTCCCCACATGCGACACACGCCCCACCGCCAGCGCGCGATACTCGGCGATCTTGATCCCCGCGTGCAGCCACCCCGGCGGGATCGGGTTCACCCCCGCGGCCTTCATGTCTTCGCCAGTGAGCACGGCGTGCACGCCGGGGAGCGCGAGCGCGGCGCTCGCGTCGATGCTGTTGATGGTCGCGTTGGCGTGCGGCGACCGCACGAACGCGGCGTACGTCTGCCCGGGGAGCTTGATGTCGTCGGTGTAGCGCCCCTTCCCGGTGATGAAGCGGGGATCTTCCTTGCGCCGGATGCTCGCGCCGATCAGCGACGCGCCCGGATCAACTGTCGTGGCCATAGTCGCTCCTCAGTCGCCGGCGACGGCTGACGCGCCGCCCGCCATGGTTTGCGCCGCCTGCTGCACGGCTTTCACGATGTTGTGGTAGCCGGTGCAGCGGCACAGGTTGCCCTCGAGCGCGCTCCGGATCTCCCCCTCCGATGGATTCGCATTGTGCGAGAGGAGGTCGGCCGCGGACATGATCATCCCCGGCGTACAAAAGCCGCATTGCAGGCCGTGCGTCTCACGGAAGGCCGCCTGGAGCGGATGCAGCGCACCATCGGTCGCCATCCCCTCGATGGTCGTCACTGCGCATCCGTCGGCCTGCATCGCCAGGACGGTGCACGACTTCACGCCGCGCCCGTCCAACAGGACGGTGCAGGCGCCGCACTGGCTCGTGTCGCACCCCACGTGCGTCCCCGTCAATCCCAACTCGTCGCGCAACAGGTGCACGAGGAGCGTGCGCGGCTCGACGTCGCGCGTGTAGGCACGCCCGTTCACCGAGACGTTGATCTCTGCCATGCTGAAACTCCGGAAGGCTGAGGGAGGTCATCCACGGCGCTTGGGGGCGCACGCGGGCCGCTAGCATGGCGCGCGCGCAGATAGACGTCAAGCAACGCGCGCTGGCAGTGACGTCGCCGGAACACAGCGCGCCACATGACGATCGCGATGTGAGGAGATCTCCGACGCCTCGCCTCCTGCATCGGGACGCCGGAGCCGACGCGTCGATCGGACCCCGAGTCCGGACCGACGCCCCCACTCGGCGCGCTAAGACGCCGTGACCCCTTCCTCGGCTTCCACGCGACGCGCGACCCACGTGGTCGACCAGCGTCGCTCGCTCTGCGGATCGACCCACGCCGCGCTCTTCCAGTCGCCGAGCGCGTCGCTCAGCGAATCCGGCGCACCGATGCACGGGGAGAAGGCGAGGTTGAGGTAGCGCGACTCGCGGCGGAACGGCGTCCACCCGTGCTTGTTGATCCAGATCCCGAGGTGGGTCACCTCCTCGGGATCGAAAGTGATCGCCAGCTCGCTCGTCCCCTCGCGCAGCGTCGCCCATCCCTCGGGGAGGTCGACGAAAAGCTTGCAGGCGTACTTCTTCGCGACGCCGAAGGGGAGCACGAAGTCGTGCACCTTCCCGCTTCCGCGCACGTACGGCCAGCGATGCTCGGAGCGCACCTCGCCCAGCTCGATCTCGTGACGCGCGAAGACGCGCATTCGCGCCCCCTCTGGAACGAGCAGGCGCGTCTCCGGCGTCAGCGGGAACATCGGATGCGACGACCAGACGAAGGGGAGTCGTTCCGTCCCATCGTTGGACAGGGCGTAGTCCATCACCACGCTGCCATCCGGGGCTACGCGCACGGAGCGCTGCAGCCGGTACGGGAGGCGCCGCCCTTGCCACGTGAAGATCGCGCGCTGGCCGTCGCTCCCCGTCCGAACCTCGAGCGCGGGTTCCTGCGACCAGAGCTCGCCGTGGTCGGGGAGTTCGATCCCGCCGAATGAACGCACCCATCCCGGCACTCGGCACGACGAGATGGTCGGGAAGCATTCGTCGAAGCCGCCGCTGTCGCCCGACTCCAGGTACGACGTCCCCTCGATGCCGCGCGCGAGCGGGATGACGTCGCTCGTCCAGAGCCATTCGCGTCCGCCCATGAAGAGCGACGAGATCTTCCCGCCTAACGACGGCACGAGGACCACGCGCGTGTCGCCGCCGTGCAGCTCGAGGAAGCCGAAGTCGGCCGGCGTGGGGAACGTCTTGCGGGGACGACCGAGGAACGGAAGCTTCACCCGATCGACCCGACCGGTACGCCTCGCGTGGCGAAGATGCGCGCCACCGCTGCACCGATCTTGTTGTTGGGCGTGCTCGCGCCTGCGGTGATCCCCACCCGCACCGCTCCTTCGGCGGGGAGCCAGTCGATCGCGTCTGCGTCGACGTGCTTCACGCCGGCGATGCGATAGTGGAGCGCGCGACGATCGGGATCGATCGACTCTGCATCCTCGACGTGATACGTCGGCACGTGCTCCGCGCATAACGCGGCGAGCGAGATCGTGTTGCTCGAGTTGAATCCGCCGATCACGATCATCGCGTCGAGGGGCTCTTCGAGGAGTGCGTTCACCGCGTCCTGCCGGTCCTGGGTCGCCGAGCAGATCGTGTCGAAGGTGCGGTGATGCTCGGCGCGATACGCATCGCCGAACGCCTGTGCCATCGCGACACCGACGGCCTCGCCGATCTCCAGCGACTCGCGCGCGAGCATCGTTGTCTGGTTGGCCACGCCGATCGAGCGCAGGTGCACGTCGGGATCGAAGCCGGGCGAGGCGGCGTGCGCGAAGCGGGCGAGGAATGCGTCACGACGCGCCGCGTCGTTGGTCCCTGCGCCCATCGCCAGGATGTAGTCGCAGACCGCATCGGCCTCGGAGCGATCGCGCACCACCAGGTAGCGCCCCTCGGGATACTTGAGTACCTGTGACGCCGTCGCACGCGTTTCTTCGTGATAGTACTTCCCGTGGATGAGCGCCGTGAAGCCGTCACGCGCATACACCTCGACGCGCTTCCACACGTTCAGCACGCTCCCGCACGTCGTGTCGACCATCACGCATCCATGCGCGCGCAGCGCCTGGAAGTCGGCCACGGTGACGCCGAACGCCGGCAGGATGACGACGTCGGCCACGTCGACGACGGAGAAGTCGAAGCGCGGTTCGCCATCGCGCGCGCCATCGAGCGGCGGGAGGATCTCGATCCCCATCCGCCGCATGTTGTCGTTCACGTGCGGGTTGTGGATGATCTCGCCGAGGAGGAAGGTGCGGCGATCGGGAAACTTCTTGCGCGCCTGGTAGGCGTATTCGACGGCACGGTCGACGCCGTAACAGAAGCCGAACTCGCGCGCCAGCCGTACGGTCACACCGCCTGCTTCGAGCGTGTAGTCACGCTCTCGCAGGAGATCGACGAGGTGCCCGGAGTAGTCGGCGGCGAGGTCGTCCTTCACCTGTGCGCCGAGCCCGAATCCCTTGCGGAAGTACGAATCGCCCGCCCCTGTCATGTGCGCACCGCCGCACTCAGGGTGGTGCGCTTTGTCGTGCGCTCGGCGCGCCACGCGCGTGCCCCCTCGACCGTCACCCGCACCGGGGCGATCGCCGTGAGGAAGTCCTGCGGCCAGGGCTTCGTGCGGATCGCGTCGCCGCGATCCGGCCCGTCGTGCACGCACACCAGCACGAGGTATCCCTCCATGCGCAACGCCCCCTCATCGCTGTACGCGTCGAGGTTGAGGCGCATCGACCGCCCCCCCACTTCGGAGATGTAGACGTCGAGGTCGAGCAGGTCGTCGAGCCGCGGCGGCGACGGATACTCGAGGTGCATCACGCGACGCGGGAGGGTGATCCCGAATCGCTCGGCAAAGCTGCTGTAGCCGATGCCGCACGACCGGAACATTTCCGCTTCCCCCAACTCGAAGAAGCGGGTGTAGGCGTCGTAACGGATGATGCCCATCGGGTCGCAATCCCCCCAGCGGACCCGCTCCTGCATCGTGAACGGTGCGGCGCCCATCAGGCGGTCGTCGCGTTGGCGGTCTGTGGCGCCCAGTACTCGCCGGCGATCACCGGCGCGAGCGCATACGTCACGAGCACCTCATAGGCGCGCTGCCGGTCGATCATGCCGTTCGTGAGAATCCCCACCGCGCCTGCTCCGTGCTTGGTGTCGCGCCCGCCGGTCAGCGTGTCCATCGCATGCCCGAGCTCCACACCGCTGCGGACGAGCGCGGCCACCGATGGAGGCAACGGCATCGCCAACGATCCGCCGACGAACTCGCGCCCGTCGCGAAGCGCGATGGCGGCCCACGCGCACGATCGCATGGCGCCATCTTCGAGCTCTACCACGCCCCCCTCGAGTCCCACCCCGATGTCCGCGTCGAGCGCGATGCGTGCGGCGCGCGCCCGCTCGGCGGCGCCGCGAATCGTCTCGTCATCGCCAACCGGTTGATCGGGGACGCCGGACGGAACGGCGATGCCCTCGATTGATGCCTCCGGCGCCCACTGCCTAACGACACTCGCCGTCGCCGCGATCTTCACGGGATTTCGGGAACCCACGGCGATGCGTGGCGCGTGCGGAAGGGTCATTACGTGCAGTCGGGTTCGGGTCTCGCCGGCCTGCGAGCGAGACCGGCGGACTACAATCTAAGCGCCGCCACGCGAGCGGGCGCTCCTTGCTCCCTCCCCGGGGGCGGGATATGCTAGGGCGCCCATGGGTATCCTCCCTTCGCACACCCCCCTGCGGGATACGCCCAACGCGTCGCTCACGCGTCCGGCCACGTCGCCGTTCACCCTCATCGGCGAGCGACTCTGGCTGGACTTCGTGAACACCGACGACGTGCGGCGCGGCGCGCGCCTGGATCTCCTGCGCGACTTCGAGTCGTTGGTGCGTTTCCTCGACGTGGCCGGCATTCTCGACACGGAGCGTTCGCAGGGGATGCGCCGCCGGGCGCAACAGCAACCCGCCGGTGCCGCCGCGGCCCTCGTCGATGCGCGCCGCGTTCGCGCGGCGCTGCGCGCCCTCGCCGAACGCGGTGCGAACTCGGAGAAGGTGCGCGGCGATGCACTGGCGGAAATCAATCGCGTCCTCGGTCGCAGCGCGGGGATTCGCCGTCTGGAGACGCGCGCCGACGGATCGTTCGCGCGCGCCTTCGTCCCCGTGGGCGATGCCTTCGCCGGCCTGATCATCCCGATCGTCGAATCGGCCGCCGATGCGCTCATCGCCGGAGAACTGGTGCGCGTGCGTCGCTGCGGCGATCCGCGTTGTTCGCGCGTCTTTCACGACGGTACGCGCAATGGGCGCCGGCGCTGGTGCGACATGGCCACCTGTGGCAACCGGGCGAAAGCGGCGCGCTTCCGCGCGCGCGAGCGAACCACGACGCTTTCCTCGCGCGGCCGCGAGCCGCACCCCAGCTGACGGCGCGCGGCGGCCGTCGACTCAGTCGTTAGGCTTCGAGGCGCTGCGCACGTACCCCATGGCGGTGGCGTACGCGCGGAGCTTCTTCTGCAGGATGCGCCGCCCGCGAAAGAGGCGCGACTTGACCGTCCCCTCGGGGACGTTGAGCGCCTCGGCAACCTCGGCGTAGCGCATCCCCTGCACGTCGCTCAGCATCACCGCGGAGCGGTACTCGTCGGGCAGCGCCTCGATCGCGGCGACCACCTGCTCGTCGATGAACGAGTCGTAGTAGCGCCCTTCGGGATCGGTCTCTCCGACCGGCTCGAAGGTCGCGTGACCGTCGGCATCCTCGGTCGCCAACACCTCGCGCGCATCGATGCGCCGCTTGCGGCTGACGAAGAGGTGGTAGAGGATCGTGAACAGCCAGGCCCGGATGTTCGTCCCCATGCGATACTGCTCCCACCGCTCCAGCGCGCGGAGCATCGTATCCGACACCAGGTCTTCCGCGTCGTCGCGAGACCGCGAGAGCTTGAGCGCAAAGCTGAAGAGCGCGTCCAGGTGCAATAGGGCCTCACGCTCGAATGCCGCGCGACGCATCGCATCGGCCATCGAAATGCGACGCGGCGGATGGGCAATGTCGCTCGCGTCTCCCAGCACCACGTCGTGCAGTACGTCCATCTCGCTCACATTCTGACTCATGCCGTCACCCCGTCGCGCATGTGGGTCCCGATGAATCGCTTGAGGTCGGCGGCGATCCCGCGCAGCATCTCGGCGTCGCGGCTCACCTTCGACATCATCAAAGCGCCTTCGAGCGTGGCGATGATGAAACGCGAGAGGCGCACCGTGTCGGCGTCGTCGTTGAGATAGGGTCGCGCCTCCCAGAGCAGCGATTGCAGCTGCGACGCCCAGCGCTCGAAGACGAGCGTCAACCGCTCGCGAAAACCTTCGTGCATGTCGGCCATCTCGGAGGCGAGGTTGCCGAAGGGCGAACCGATGCGGAACCCACGCTCCGTCTGCAGCGACACCAACGAATCGATGAAGAGGTTCAGGCGCTCCACCGGATCGATCATCGGCTCGCGCAGGATCGCCAATCCGCGCTCGGCGAACTTCTCGAACTGCCGGCTCAGCACTTCGAGCCCCAGCTGATCCTTCGACTTGAAGTAGTGGTAGAAGTGGCTCTTGCCGCTCAGTGAGGCGCGCGAAATCACGTCGTCGATGGAGGTTCGCTTGAACCCCCGCTCGGCGATGAGCGCGGCGGCGGAGTCGATGATGCGAGATCGCGTTTCGTTCACATGGCGATGATAGGACTATGCAGTCCGAAATTCAACCCGCAAATTCGAATCGCGCGGACGCCGCCTCGGATCATATATCCGTAAACACTTCTGGCTATGAGGTTTGCGCCTTCTGATCCGCCTCTGCCTCTGCGGACCGAACGGTCCACTCCTCACGCGCATCCCGAACGCCGTCTCCCGGAAATCGCCCCGAGGCACCCCCGGTCGGCGATCGCCGCACGGAGCAGGACGGCGATGCGCTCATGGAAACGGATCGCCGTCGCGCTAGCTTCGCCGCATGCCGATCGTGACCGTCGAGCGGACCTATCTGCGCCTCGAAGCGCCGAGCGTCACCCCGCCGTACCCTCCGCTGCCGTCGGACGTGCGCATCGCGGAAGCGACGACGTGCACGGTGGCGCGCTATCGCCGACTCTACGCGGAGGTAGGTGAGCGCTTTCATTGGCGCGACCGCCTGGCGTGGAGCGACGAGCAACTCGGGGCGCACCTCGCCGACGCGAGTGTGCGCATCTGGGTGCTCGAGGATGCGGCAGGCGACGGCGGCTTTTTCGAGTTGGTGCGCGCCGCGGACGGCGCCGTCGAGATTGCGTATTTCGGGCTCGCCCCGACGCGACACGGCCGAGGGTTGGGGCGCGCACTCCTCGAACACGCGATCGCCGAGGCCTTGGGATGGGGAGCCGCGAGCGTCTGGCTGCACACCTGCACGCTCGACGCGCCACAGGCACTCCCGAACTACCGCGCACGCGGCTTCGTCCCGTTCAAGCGCGAGACGTACGAGACGACGCTTCCCGACGCTTGATCGCCGTGATGCCGTAGATCGCCAGGATTCGTCGCCCGCGTCGGTCGGAACGCGTGTCGCACGCTGCCACGCTCGCGAACGCAGGGTGGCTAGGCCTCGCGCACATCGTGCGCAGGCAGAAGAGCACGGCGATCGTCGCCGGCGCAGCGCTTTGCAGCTGGCGAAACTCGTCGGTCAGCGCCCGCGCCGGCGGCGCTTCCCTCCCTTGCGGTCGCCGCGATCGTCGCGTCCGCGTCCGTGGCGCTTCTCCCGCGCGAACTGCGAGCGCACGTGCGACAGGTCGCGCTCGCGTCCGCGCCGCTCCCGGGCCTCGTCACGCTCGCGCCGCGCGCCGTCGCGCTCCTCCGGCGACCACGGGCGATCGAGCAACTCCTGCAGCTCGTCCAGCGTCGCGGCGTGCACGCTTCCGCGCTGCCCGCGATGCACAACGAAGCGCAGCGGGCGATCGAGCTGCGGGAGTTCTTCGGCGCTGAGGTTTCGCGCGAGCTTCTCGGGAAGGACCAGCCGGGCGACGCCGAGCGTCGTGGGGGCCGCGCCCGGGACCTTGGTCTCCTCGACGTCGTAGTCGATGCCAACCGGCTTGTCGCGCACTTCGGTGTATTCGGGAAGCGCCATCAGCCGCTCGCGCAGCTCCGGATCGATCCAATCGGCCAGCGGGAGGCGCAGGGGGGCGGCGCGATAGTCGCGCATCGACGTCACCTCGCCTAACGACTCCTCGTACAGCGTCACGAGATCGGCGAAGCCGAGCCGGCGCGTCGTCCCGCCGGAGCGGCGATACAATTCGCGGACTTCCTCGATCGCCGGGCGGTTGCGCTTCACCGCCACGTGGCGCGTCTCGCCGCGGGCGAGCGCCTCGGCGAGCGCCCGACGCGCCTCCCCCTGCAGCTCCGGCGGGAAGTCGTCGAGGAGCTCCTCGTCGCGCTCGAGTTCGAAGCCGAAATAGGTCAGGCGCGATTCGCGCATGAGCGCGTCGCGCTTGCCGCGCGCGTCGTAGGCGAGGCGCGACTCGCCGCGCTGCGCGTACTTGCGCACGAGCCCCACCGGGATCTGCGTCCCTTCGATTGCAGCTCGCGGGATCCCGAAGCGGTCGGCGAAGTAGCGCAGCGTGCCGGCCACCGGCCCCCACGATCCGCAGACGCTGCTCTTGGACACGCGCGCGTTGTCGCCGTCGGCCGTCTGTTCGTCGATGACCAGATCGAAGGGCATGATGCGCGCGACGATATCGCAGAAACTCCGCCGCACGTCGTCGCGAGCGAGCGCCATCGTCGTGGGGAGCGGCAGCCCGACGCCGCGATACACCGACGCCATCGCCAGCGCCGTATCCTCGATCGCCTTCACCAGGACGCCGCGCCGGTCGGCCCATCGCGTGATCGCTTCTTCCTCGAAGAGATGGCGCGCGAGCCCGTAGACCTCGCCCATGTAGCCGGCCGTGGCGAAGGCATCGGCATAGACGTTGTAGGCCGTGAGGTGGTCGCTTCCGGCGATCACCAGCCCGGTGAGGTCGCGCTCTTCGCGCGTCATCCGGTGCAACGACTCGGCGCTCGCCATCACCGCGAGGTACGGCATGAGCGCATCCTCGCCGTTCACGATCAGTTCGGCCCAGGCGCGATCGACCGGGAGCTGCTCGACCAGGCGCCCGTAGCGCGAGAGGCGCCCGTTCTCGATGACGCCGCGCGACTCGAGATGGCGCAGCGCCTCGCGGTATGCCCCACGATCGAGCGGGACGGGGAGGTCGAGTTCGTCGGCGCGCACGCCGAGGTCGGCGCAGGTAAGCGCGACACGCTCGGAATCTCCCGCGAGCTGAAAGTCGGGGGCCGTCGGCTTCATCGATGGCCAGTGCAGGTCGCGATCGCTCAGGATGTAGACCTTGCCGTCGTCCACGCGCCCGTGCACGCGTCCCGCCATCTGCAATATCTCGTTAGTCCCGAGGTGCGTGCGGGTGAGGACGTTCTTGCCGCGCTCGACGACGTTGGTGAAGCGCGTATCGTCGATCACCACCGTGTCGAGCCCCTTGATATTGAGCGCGCTCTGTCCCGCGGCGGTCATCGAGAGAAAGAACGGCTTCTCGACTCCTTCCTCGAGGAAGGGACGGATCACGCGTATGGGCTCCCCCCCGTGGTAGAACGCCGAGGTGATGCGCCGGAAACGATCGCCGACGAGTTCGGCCACCTCCTCGACCGCGGCGCGCGTGGGGAGGAACATCCCCACGCCGCGGCGCTGCTTCACCACCTGCTGCAGGAACTTGTCGTCGAGGAAGTTGGTGGGGTCCTTGCGCACGATGCGCACGTCGGCTGCCTTGCGCGGGTCGAACGCCGTCGACTGGATGACCGCGGCCGAACGCAGATACTCCGAGTAGAAGCTCGGATCGACCGTGGCCGAGAGCCAGATGAAGCGGCAGCCGACCCGCTTGCCTAACGCGAGACACAGTTCGAGTTCGGCCGAGGTCTGGTGGATCTCGTCGATGACCAGCGTGTCGCGCGAGAGAATGTCGCCGTCCTGGAACCAGCGGCGGGCGATGCCGGTGGTGACGACGATGACGTTCCAGCTCGGTGTCTCGGGGGTCGCCTCGCGCTCGCGATTGATGACGCCGACGCGGAGCACATCGGTCTTGAGGATCGCCTGGGCGATCGGGCGGATGGCGAGCGTCTTCCCGGTGCCGGTACCAGCGACGATCCCGAATCCATCGCCCGACGCCGCGAGCGCGCGCACTTCGGCGCCGTGCTCGCGTTCGATGACGGTGTCGATCTCGAGCCCGAGGGCGAGTTCGATGGTTTCGCACGCCGCCCGCGTCGGCGCGATGATGATGACGCGCCCCGTCGGCGGTTCGGCCGCGATGAAGGCGTCGTGGTCTGGCGGGAGCGATCGATCGTGAACGGCGCGTAGCACGCCGCAATCTACTGGCGTGGACGCTACGGGCGCTTCGGCTTCCCCGGCTTCTTGTCCTTCGACGACTTGTCTCCCTTGTCGTCGCCGTCGCGCTTCGCGTCCTTCGCGCGCTCACCCTTCGACCGCCCGCCGTCTTCGGGGAAGATCACTCGACCGTTGGGTGGGCGATTCTTGATCGCGCTGGCACAGTCGGTTGGCGCGGGCTGCTGCGCGGGGGGGACGTTGTCGATCCAGATCCGGCACATCCCCGGCGGCGGGAGATGGCTCTCGGGGATGTCGTCCTTCGCCGATCCCTTGCTGGTAATGGGGATCAGGGAGCGCACCGGTGGCGGTGAGGACTGCGCCTGCGCCGCGACGGAGATCGTCGCGAACGCTGCCACCGCTGCAAGTGCGAAGATTCGAAGGTTCACCGCTGCTCCCGTTAGGACTCGATCGACACGCCGCCGTGCGCTGCACACATGGTGCCCCTGCGCACCGCGACTCCCCGATCGCCGTAACCGCCTCCCACAGAACACCTTGAAGATGGCGGTTCCTCGACACCGTGTCCCGCGCGTCCCGCTCGCCAGACGATCGGGGAGGACACGGGGACACTCGGCAGGTGCTACACCGGCTGCGGCGCGATGGACCGCAACTCGCGAAATCAGTCGCCGAACGAGATACCCGCGGCGCGCGCGGTGCGCACGACGTCGTGCGTAAGTTCGACGCGCTTGGTCTCCTGGAGAGCGTCGACGAAGGGGACCGTGACGATGTGCGGCGAGTGGAGAGCAACCATCTGCCCCCACTTCGCCTGCTCGACGGCCTCGATTGCGGCTCCGCCAAAGCGCGTGGCGAGGAGGCGGTCGTACCCGGTCGGCCCGCCGCCGCGCTGCAGGTGACCGAGCACAAGCGAGCGCGATTCCTTCCCGGTGCGCTCCTGGATCTCCCACGCCAAGCGTCCGGCGACGCCGCCGACGCGCTTGTCCTGACCGGGGAGCGACTCCCCGAGAATCGACTCCTGCCCGCCTACCGGATAGGCCCCCTCGGCGGCCACGACGATCGAGAACTGACGCCCGGCGCGATCGCGGGCGCGCACCTTGGCGCAGACCTTCTCGATGTCGAAGGGGATCTCGGGGATGAGGATGACGTCGGCAGTGCCAGCCACGCCCGAATGCAGCGCGATGAAGCCGGCGTGACGCCCCATCACTTCCATCACGATGACGCGGTCGTGGCTCTCGGCGGTGGTGTGCAGCTTGTCGATCGCCTCGATCGCGGTGTTGACCGCCGTGTCGAACCCGAACGTCGTGATCGTGCCGGCGACGTCGTTGTCGATCGTCTTGGGGACGCCGACGATCTTCATTCCCCGCTCGTACAACTTCTGCGCGATGGCGAGCGAGCCGTCGCCGCCGATCGTCACGATGGCGTCGATCCCGAGGCGCGCGGCGTTGTCGAAAATCTCTCCCGAACGATCGATCTCGATGTACGAGCCGTCGGACTGACGCACGGGAAACTCGAACGGGTTTCCGCGGTTAGTCGTGCGCAGGATGGTCCCGCCGAGGTGGGCGATGCCGCGCACGGAGTCGCGCGTGAGGGGGATGATGTCGTCTTCGCCGAGGAGGCCGTAGTAGCCACGACAGATCCCGAGCACGTCCCAGCCACGACTAGTAGCGGACAGCACGGCGGCGCGAATGACCGCATTGAGCCCCGGGGCGTCACCGCCGCCGGTAGAGATCGCGATGCGCATCTCGGAACAAGGGGGAAGGAGGACGTGAAGGACGGCGCAACTCGACGAGGATCACGCACGATGTGCGGCCCCTGCGAAATGCGCCCTCCGAACGATCAGCAAAGGTAAACGATTACAGTCGAGACGCATCCCGGCGCGACGAAATCGTGGCCGCAGGAGCGTGCCAACCGGGTCTCTCCGGAAGCGCCGCGGCACGGCGCCAGCGCGACAGAATCACGTCTCGACGCCACGATCACGGCGACACCTCCACCCCCGCCAGATTGGCCAGGATCCGTATCACCGAATCTCGGCGCGCCACAACCAGGCGCAACGAGTCGAGCTGGTCCTGCATCTCCTGCTGCTGCAGGCGGATGTCGTTGTAGGCGTCTCCGAGGTCCTGAAGCGCCTGCGCGGTCTGCATGTCCTGCTGCGACGGCGGCGCGCACCCCGGCACCAACACCAGGACCGCTGCCAGGGCAATCGCCGGCCGGCACCTGACCACGCGAATCCAGAGAGCGGCACGAGAAGGCGTCATGGGCGAGCATTATCGCCCCCATGTCAGAATCGCGAAAGAGACGGGTGCAGCGATTCGGTCACTGCATGCAGGAAAACGATGACGCACGCGAGACCCCGTGCGGCGATGATGCGCGTACCTCAACGGGAGCGCACATGCGGCGTGGCTTCACCCTCTCCGAACTGGCGATCGTCCTCTCACTGATTGGAGTCTTCACATCGATGGCCATCGGCGGAATCGCGCGCGCACGCGATCGCGCGGCGGTGCATGGAGCCACGTCGGCGCTCGTGTCGGCACTCGCCGACGCGCGGCATCAGGCGCTGCGCTGGCAGCGTCGCACCGCCATTCGCTTCGATACCGCGGCGGGGTTAGCGGTGGTGCATGCGGGCACCGACACGTTGCAGCGTGTGCCATTACGCGCGCTGTTCCAGGTCTCGCTCGACGCATCGCGCGACTCGGTCGCCTTCTATCCCACCGGACTGGGATACGGCGCGGCGAACGCGCGTCTCATCGTTGCGCGAGGCGCGTCTGCCGAAACGGTGACGGTCTCGCGCGCCGGTCGGGTGAAGCGATGAGCGGCGCGCATGGCTTCAATTCGGTTCGGCGACCGTTCCGAAATCGAACCCGGGCATCGAAATGCGCTCGATCGGCTTGCCGAGTACCCGTTCGATGGTGCGCACCATCGCGATCTCGTCCGGGGCCATGAAGGTGAAGGCGTCCCCGGTCGAAGCGGCGCGCCCCGTGCGACCGATGCGATGGACGTAGTCTTCGGCCTGCGCCGGCACGTCGTAGTTGATCACGTGCGAGATGCCGGAGATGTCGAGACCGCGCTGGGCGATGTCGGTGGCGACGAGGACGCGGATCTCGCCGGCCTTGAAGCGTTCGATGGCCTGCGTCCGCTGCGACTGTGACTTGTCGGCGTGCATCGCGGTCGCCTCGACCCCGGCGTCGTGCAGGTCGCGCACGACATGGTCGGCGCCGCTCTTCGTGCGGGTGAAGACCAGGACGGAATCCATCTCCGGCTCCCGCAGCAACGCGACGAGGAGATCGTTCTTGCGGCCGCGCGGCACGGGGTACACGGCATGCCGAACGGTGCTTGCAGCTGCCGAGCGACGTCCGACTTGCACGACCACCGGCCGGCGGAGGTACTTGCGGGCGAGCGCCTCGACTTCGGGGGGCATCGTGGCGCTGAAGAGGAGCGTTTGTCGATACGGCTGGATCCCCTGCACGATGCGGCTGATCTGCGGGGCGAAGCCCATGTCCAGCATGCGGTCCGCCTCGTCGAGCACGAGGATCTCGAGTGCGTCGAGCGACGCGTTGCGCTTCTCCATGTGGTCGATGAATCGTCCCGGCGTGGCGACGATCACGTCCACGCCGCGCTGGAGCGCCTGTTCCTGCGGTTCGTAGGCGACGCCGCCGTAGATCGGCGCGACTTCGATGCCGGTGCCCTGCCCATACTTGCGGAAGCTCTCGTCGACTTGCTGGCAGAGTTCGCGCGTCGGGGTGAGGATGAGTGCGCGCAGTCGCTTGGGTCCACCTAACAAGCGATGGATGATCGGCAGCGTGAACGCGGCAGTCTTGCCGGTCCCCGTCTGCGCGAGCCCCATGACGTCGCGTCCCACGAGGGCGACGGGGATCGCATCGCGCTGAATGGGAGTCGGGGCGACGTATCCTGCGGCCGCGACGGCGTCGAGAATCGAAGGCGCCAGTCCCAGCGACGCGAAGCTCGGCGAATTGCTCGCGGGCGACTCTCGGTTTGCCGTCTCGCCTGCGACCGCCTCGCTCCCGGGCGTCGCGCTCGCCGCGGACTCGCCGGTTGGCGACTCGCGCATGGGCGACGCATCCGTTGCAGCTGCGTCGCCGGCGGCGGTTTCCTGCGTAGCTGGCACTTGTTCCTTTCGTGCGCGCGACTTTCGCGCGCGGGGGCGTGTCGCGGTCCGCGTGGTCGTCATTCCGCCTCTTGTCACCGTTCGGTCGGTTCTCTCTCGATCCCGCAATCTACGTATCATCGCACAAATGGTCGACGCCCTCCTGCCGGCGCCGCGCGCCGGTGCGACAGGCGACCACTCGTGCGATGACTTCCACAGCTCGTGGAACGGTGCCGCCCACCGCGGCATTCGCGGCGATAGTGCGCCTCATGGTGCTGACCGCAGCGCCAACTACGGTGCGGGCTTTCGCGCCCGGCCGTGCGGACTATCGCGCCAGGTGCGGGAGCAAGGCATCGAGCACCAGCTGCGGGACCTCCTCCGCGAGGACGTGTCCCGCCCGAGTGATCACCGACACTTGCGCGTTTGCCAGCGTCCGCGCGCGGCTGGCGGACTCATTGGCGCGCACCAGCATGTCCTGCCCCCCAAAGAGCGCCAGCACGGGCATGGTAAGGGGCGACAGCTCCGCATCGCTGCGCGGGTCGAGCCGGAATTCGTGCAGCAGGGTGCGGAGTGCCCAGCCGAAGGCCGGGTCGCCCGACGGCGCCCAGTACTCATCCACATCGCGCATGGCGAAGTCGCCCAGTGTGCCGTTGAGCGCACGCACGGCGACGGGGACCGTCCACGGCGGGACGGCGTACTGCACGAGCGAAGCAGCGGCTGGCGGCGTGAAGAAGCGCGCCAGTCCAACGAAGCGCAGCGGGGCCAGGCCGACCGGCGCGAGGAGCGTGAGCGACGACAGGAGCTCCGGGCGGCGGCTCGCCACGTCGAGCGCCACCCCGCCCCCGAGCGAGTGCGCCACCAGCGCCACCCGCTCCGCGCCGAGTGCATCGATCACCGACTCCAGGTACGTGGCCATGGCCGGCGCGCGGTAGAGCGCGGGGTCGCGCGGCTTGTCCGAAGCGCCGTGTCCGCGCAGGTCGATCGCAGCGACGCGAAAGCCGGCGTCGACAACGACGGGGAGGAGCTTGCGATAGAAGTACGCGGACGCTCCCCACCCGTGCACGAAGACGACCAGCGGATTCGTCGACGTACCCCCCTCGACCACGCGCGCGCGCTCGCCCGACGGGAGCACGATCAGGCGCGACGAGAGCGCCGCTTCGTGCGCGGGATACCACTCCTCCGGGAGGAGTCGATCGCGAAACAGCGAGACGAGCACGGGTGGGCGCGGGATGGGTCGAGAGGGCTCGCCCGCAAAGTGCCGGGCGCCACTCCCGAAGTGAAGCGGGGCGAGGCACTCCTGCTTGTCCCTCTTCGGCGCGCCCTGCAACTTGCCTCCGCCTCCGTCTCCCCCCGATCTCGATGCCCCGCCCCGTCGTCCGACTCGCACGTCTCGCCACACCGTCACGCCGACGCGCCTGTGCGGGGTGAATTCGTCGATGTCGGGGATGCGCGCCTCTACTACTACGCATCCGGCACGCGCGGGAGCGGAGAACCGATCGTCTTCATTCACGGCTTTCCGACCTCGTCGCACCTGTGGAGCGGGGTGGTGCCGCTCGTCCCCAAGGGGCACCGCGTCGTCGTCCTCGACCTGCTCGGCTTCGGCAGGAGCGACCCACCACCCGCGGGCTCCGATCTCACGATTCGCGGCCATGGCGAGCGCGTCATCGCGCTGCTCGACACGCTGGGCATCAACTACGCGACGATCGTGGGGCACGACCTGGGCGGGGGAATCGCGCAGTCGCTGGCGGTCCGGCACCCGACACGAGTGGCGCGCCTCTGCCTCATCAATTCGGTCGCGTTCGACGCGTGGCCCGGGCGTGAGGTCAAGCTCGTCAGGGCAACGATGCCTCTCACGCGTCATTTGCCAGCGACCTGGATCCTCTCGGTGCTGCGCGCCGACCTCCTGCGCGGATACGTCGTCTCGGAACGAGGCTCGCATTCCATCGACCAGTTCGTCCGTCCTTTCACGTCCGAGTCGGGACGCGATGTGCTCGTCGCGCACCTCGCGGCGCTCGACTCGACAGAAACCCGGGCGCTGGAACCGCGATTGAAAGACATTGTGGCGCCGACCACGGTGGTGTGGGGAGCGGAGGATCCGTTTCTCCCGCGCGAGCTGGCAGAACGGCTGGCGGCGGCGATCCCCGGGGCTGCGCTCGACGTGGTCCCCGACGTTCGTCACTTTACGCCAGAAGAAGCCCCCGAACGCATTACACAGGCCCTCACGCAGCTCCTCGCCCGATGAACTCTCCCCGGCTCGACACATTTCGCGCGATGGTGCACAAGAGCCCTGGCAACGCGCTGGCGCGCTTTGGGCTGGCGAATGAGTTGCTCAAGGCGGAGCTCTGGGGCGAGGCGGCCGAGCACCTGCGGGTCTACCTTGCGGCGTACGACGATGAAGGGAACGGGTACGGTCGCCTGGCGCAGGCATGCGAAGCGTTAGGCATGCACGACGAGGCCCGGGACGCGCTGCGGCGGGGAATCGCCGCGGCGGAACGTTTCGGTCACACCGGGATGGCGAGCGAACTCGCCGGCCGTCTCGACGATCTGGAGGATTCTGCGTGAAACGTTACCTGCGAGCCGCGGTGCTCTCCCTCGCATTCTGCGCGCTCGATGTGTCCGCGCTGGCTGCTCAGCGCATTTCGCCCGTTTCGGCCCAGCCCGTCGGGATCGGCTCTCGCGTACGCATCTACGCGCCTTCACTCCGCCGCGAGCGTTACGTGGGACGCATCGACTCGTTGAGCGCGACCGAGATGACGCTCGATACCGCCGGCGTCCGGCGCCGGCTGGGATTCGAGATGGGACCGGTGCTCGTTGACGAATACCGACTGGTCACGCTGCGGACGTCGGCGATCGACAAGATCGAGGTGAGCGCGGGGCGCACGACGCGCAAGGCAACGATCAAGGGGATGATCATCGGCGGACTCGGGGGCGCGCTCCTGATCGGCTTCGGCCAGTTGCCGGAGGTGAACCCCAAGGCGAAGGATTTCTTCAAGGGCGCGCCAGTCGGACTGGCGCTCGGCGTCATCGGCGGCGGAATCGTCGGATATTCGTTAGGCGGGGAACGCTGGGTCCCCGGCGAGCTGGCGCGCTGAGCGCCTAACGCACTTCCTTGGCGGCGTCGAGCACGTGGGCGATGTCGCGCGAGAGCGCCCGCGCCTCCTGCGTCGCCGACGAGACGTCGTCCATCGCCGACTGCACCCCCGCCGAGCGCAGCGCGATCATGTCGAGGCGCATGTTCTGCAGCACGAGCGACGCGCTCTCGAGCTGCGTGAGCAGCGTCTCGCGACGGGAGATCAGGTCGGCCATCGTCGCCCGCTGGCGCTCGAGCAGCTGCAAGCGCTGGTCGCGCTCGCGCGATTCGGGTTGCTGCTTCGCCGCCTCGATGCGCTGGTCCAGGTCGCCGATCGCCGAGGGGCGCACATCTTCCTCGAGGCGGTGCAGCGCCTGCGAGACCGACGCCACGCGCTCGGCGAGCGCGTTGACCGTGGGGGCGACGTCGGGGATGAGCTCGAGGTCGGCCTTGGTGAGCTTGGCGAGCACTTCCTCCACCGCCAGGCGGTCGCTCGCGGCGCGCCGCACGTGATCGCCATACGGGCCGTCGAGCACATCGGCCGGCACCATGTCGCGCGCGAGCTGCGCCGGCGACGGGAGGGCGCGGACCGTGGCCGCCGCGTCGGCGCGCTCCTTGAGCGCTCGCCGTGCGTCACGACCAAAAATGTCGCGCAGGTGCACGCCGTCGGCCCACAGCGACGCGAGACGCTGGCCGAGCGGAATCGACATCCCGATCGCCGGAAAGAGAAACCAGAGAAAATCGGGAGCCGTGACGAGGTTGATCGCCGCGAGCACTCCGACCGTGACCGCCGTACTGGCAAATCGCCGGCGGACCCAGCGGATGCGCGTGTCGACGCTCTGCCGGTCGAACTGCTCCATGCTCTCACGCCCGCGGCGACCGAGCGCCTCGCGCCCGGTTGGCCGCGAACGTTCGCGCACGTCGCGCCACGAGGGGGGCATCCACGGGGGAACGGGAGGGAGCGGCTGGCGTAGCCCCATCCCCGGACGCGGGAGGTTGGAGTTCCATCCGGCGTTGGCCGCCTCGATGGCATCGCGCTCGATCTGCTTCGCCATGCGCGACGCGTCGCGCACCGCATCGCGTCCCGCCTCGCGCGCGGCACGCTGCGAGCCGCGCACGATGTCGCGTACGTTGGCAGCGAGTCCATCGACGCGCGGCGCGGGGTGCTTCCACGACGCGGTCAGGCGATCGACATCGGGCTTGCGGTCGGGTTCTGCGTTCCTGGCGACCGACGACGTGGACGAAGGGAGCGCGGCCATCCCTCCCTCGACCGCTGCAATCGCATCGCGAAAGCTCCCCGCGTCGTCCCAGCGATCCTGCGGACGTTTGGCCATCGCCCGCTCGACGGCGGCGGCGAGGAGCGGGGGGAGATCGCTTCGGCGTTCGCGCAGCGGGCGCGCCGTGTCGCTGATGTGCTTCATCAGCATCGACGGGGTGTTCGTCGCCTGGAACGGGAGGTCGCCGGTGAGCATCTGGTAGGCGACGATGGCCAGCGAGTAGATGTCGGAGCGCCCGTCGATCTCCTTCTCCCCCATTGCCTGCTCGGGCGACATGTAGGCTGGCGTCCCGACCGCGATCCCGGTCACCGTGAGTCGCGCATCGCCCTCGGCGGCGCGGGCGATCCCGAAGTCGGTGACCATCGGGCGACCGGTGGCGCGATCGATCAGGATGTTGTCGGGCTTTATGTCGCGGTGCACGATCCCGCGTGCGTGCGCGTAGGCGAGCGCGTCGGCGACGCCGCGGAGGATGCGAAAGACCTCGGGGAGCGGCGGGTGGCGCTCGGTCGCCAGCCGCAACGCCAGCGGTTCGCCCTCGACGAGCGCCATGACGAAGCAGACCAGCCCATCGCGCTCCTCGACCGCGTAGATCGGGACGATGTTGGGGTGGTTGAGCTGCGCTGCCGTCTGTGCCTCGCGCAGGAAGCGCTGCTTGACGTCGTCGCGGTAGGCGAGCTCGGGGGGGAGGACCTTGATGGCGACTGCACGGCGCAGTTTGCGGTCCAACGCGCGATAGACGACGCCCATCCCGCCGCGCCCGAGCTCGCCCTCGATCTCATACACGCTGCCCAGCGCAGCGCCGACGCGTTCGCGGAGTGGATCGGACATCGACTGCCGGCGCTCTGGCCACGGTCGGCAGCGACGGGCGTCGCTACCGGTCGGGCGCTAGCCCCGTCCTCCTATCCGCATTTTGGCCATCTCGTCGCGCGCGTAGACCACCGCGTCGACTTCGCGTCCCAGTGCCATCGCCTTTTCGGCGACCGAGGTGATCGTCTGATGGTTCTGCGGGCCACTGCGAAGGCGCACCACCTCTAGCCGCATGTTCTGCAGCGCGAGCTGGCAGCTCTCGAGCTTCTCGCGCGCCTGCGCGAGGCGTGCCCCCTGGTCGGCGACCATGCGACGCTGGCGCTTGAGGTAGGCGAGCTTGCGCACGCGCTCCTCGCTGGCCCGCGTGTCGAGCGGATTGGCCTCGCTCTCCAACCGGCGAATGTCGGCCTCGAGCTCGCCGGCCGACGCCGCGGGGACGGTGCGTTCGAGTTCGGCGACCTGGATGGCGAGCGCCTCGACCTTGCCGTAGAGAGCGATTGCCGACGACGGCACGTCGCCGAGGATGGCGCGCTCCTTCTTGGGAAGCCCGTCGATGAGGCGGAGAATGTCGTCGCGATTGCGCCGGGCATCCTGCACCGCCCGGTTCCCTTGGCCGCTCGTCGGGAGCGCGCCGCCACCCCGCACCGCGCCTGGGAGGGGGCGCGACGAACCAGCGCGGTCGAACAGCTCGTGCCCCTGCTGCTCGCGCATGCGGGCGCGCGCGCGAACCTCGTCGCGCTTTCTCGGATCCCAGAGCGCGCGCACGCTGTCGGCCCATTCGGCGACGACGTCGAAGAAGAGCTTGTCGCGCGGCTCCTTGAGGATGTCGTGCCAGTCGAAGCCGTCGGACCAGAGCTTGGCGTACTTCCACGCCAGGTAGATCGTGTACATCCCCCAGAGCCCGACGAAGTCGGGACCGCCGAAGGCGTTGACGACGATGCTCCCGCCGCCGGCGAAGATCCACGGCGCGAGCTTCTTCCGGAAGTTGCGCACTTCGGGCGCGTGCCACCGCACCCGCTCCTCTTCCGTGACCTGCATCAGGTCGTTGGAGCCCGCGGCGAGCGCCCCTCCGTCGTACGGGCGATACATCCCGCCCGGCGGTGACGCGGAGAAGGCGAGCGCCGAGGCGCTCCCCGTCGGCTCCGGCACGTCGCCCGACTCGAGGGCGGTTGCCAGGGCGGCGGCACTCGGGAAGCGGTTCGCCGGCTCCTTCTCCAGCATCATCATCACGGCGCGCCCGAGGTCGGGCGGGACGTTAGGCGCGCGTTGCTGCACCGGCGCCGGCATCTCGGAAATGTGCTTGACGAGGAGCGCCGGCGTGCTGGTGGCGTTGAACGGAAGGTCGCCGGTGAGCATCTGGTAGCCCACCACACCTAACGAGTACAGGTCGCTCCGCCCGTCCACCTCGCGCTCCCCCATCGACTGCTCGGGGGACATGTACGCCGGCGTCCCGATCGCCATCCCGGTCGCGGTGAGGCGCGCATCCGATCCGTCGGTGATCGCGCGGGCGATCCCGAAGTCGGTGACCATCACCCGCCCGTCCTCGCGATTGATGAGGATGTTGTCGGGCTTGATGTCGCGGTGCACGACGCCGCGCTCGTGGGCGAAGGCGAGCGCGCGCGCCGTCTCGAGCAGGTAGCGGCGCGATTCGTCGTAGGGGAGCGCGCCATCGCGATGCAGGCGCACGGCGAGATTCTCGCCGTCGACGAACGCCATCACGAAATACACGAGCCCTTCGCGCTCATCGACCGAGTAGATCGGGACGATGTTGGGATGACTGAGCTGCGCCGCCGTCTCGGCCTCGCGCAGAAAGCGCGACCGGATCTCGCCGCGGAAGGCCAGCTCCGGCGGGAGCACCTTCACGGCCACCTGACGCTTCAGGCGGCGGTCGCGGGCGAGGTAGACGATCCCCATTCCACCGCGGCCGATCTCCCGATCCAACTCATAGTTCGCGCTGAGCACGCGCTCGACATGCGCGCGAAGCTCGTTGTCGGACGATGATGCGATAGGATCTGGCACTCGAGAGGGAGCGATGGACTCGGAGGGGGCAAGCAGCATCGTAGTGTAGCATTCGACGAGAAAGCCGTCTAGCGCGCGTATACCTCGCGCGTTGCACGCGCTTCTATCCCGCGCGTCCCGCTGGTGCGCGTCGATCCGCCGCTACGGCGCATTCGACTTGCCCCTACGTCAGATTGGCCCGCGAAAGTTGCAAAGCCGGTCAACGTGGCGTAAAACCTGAGCGCAAAGCGTGCATGGGAGAGTGCCAGCAGGTGGAGAGGCTCGCGAATGCGCGGGGTACGACGATTCGGGTGTGATGTACGTAAGCCCGGTCGGCGGCCCCTCGCCGTGCGCGGCTTCGTCCACCACAGGGCCCCTCAAGCCCTCCCCTGTTTTCCGACCTTTCGTCTCTGTCGACATGGCCCAGCGCACGACACTTCCCGTCCTCCCCCTGCGTGGGACGGTCACCTTCCCCGGCCTCACCTCGCCGATCGCGGCGGGGCGCCCCGGGACGCTTCGTGCCATCGAGGCAGCACT
>CAZWVG010000020.1:19394-42324 GCA_964637355.1 uncultured Gemmatimonadaceae bacterium | reverse complement strand
CGCCATCTGCATCGCCGCCGCGGCCCACTGCCCGCTGGGATCGGGCTGGGCGATCCCGTGCGCGTCGCTCGTCATCCCGAACCCCGCCAGTTCGGCGATGACCTCGGCGCCGCGCGAGCGCGCGTGTTCCCACGTCTCGAGCACGAGCACCCCCGCCCCTTCCCCCATCACGAATCCGTCCCGTTCGCGGTCGAACGGCCTGCTCGCCATCGTTGGAGAATCATTGCGCTTCGTCGACAATGCCCCCATCGAGAGATAGCCGCTCAGCACGAAGGGCGTGATCGTCGACTCGGTCCCGCCGGCGAGCATCACGTCGGCCTGGCCGGCGCGCAGCATCGTGAGGGCGATGCCGATCGAGTGCGCCCCCGTGGCGCACGCCGAGACGGCGGCGAAGTTGGGACCGTGCACGTCGAGCGCGATCGCCACGTTCGACGTCGGCATGTTCGGGATGACCTTCGGGACGCAGAAGGGGGAGACGGCGCGCTGCCCGCGCGCCAGGAACCCCTCGTGCTGTTCCTCGAGCTCGTTGTAGTCGCCGGCCGCCGTCCCCACGCAGCATCCCACACGCATCGGCTGTTCGTTGGCGAGGACAAGCCCCGCATCGCGGACTGCCTCGGTCGCAGCTGCAACCGCCATTTGCGAGTTGCGCGCCATGCGCTTGGCGAGCTTGGGCGACATGTACTGCGTCGGATCGAAGTCCGGCACCTCGGATGCGATGCGCGCATCGTACGGCGATGGATCGAACGCGCCGATCGGGGCGATGCCCGAGGTGCCATTCACGAGCGCGTTCCAGAAGGTGTCGCGGGTGCATCCGATCGATGTCACCACGCCGATTCCGGTGACGACTACGCGCGTTCGTGTGCTCATTGCGTGCTCCGCTGTCATGTATTCAGGAAGCGAAGTATCGGGAGCGTCACCTCGCGCGGGCAATGCGCATCGCGAAAGTCGGCATCCTTTTCCCGCCAGCAGCGATTCCGCGCGCCCCCTCGCTGCGCGGTCCGAACGGCGCGGCGGGTGCAACGACACTCGCACGACTGGCGCCGTGGTCCGACACGGACGTCGCCGTCGGCACCGGCGTTCCCACGCATGGGGCGCGAGTGCGGACGATTGAGACGGACTAGCTCGATCTCACGCCGGAATGACGACGGGCGCCCCGGAGAGGAGCGCCCGTTGAAGGTTGCGTACGTCTTGCGCTCACGGACGCCACACGACGCGACGTGCGCCTAACGCCGACCCGGCACGAATCAGGGCTGGGCGCCGTGGGCTTGCGGCGGCAGGATGACCGTGTCGAGTACGTGAATGACACCATTCGAGGCCTTGATGTCGGCCTTGATGACGTGCGCCTGGTTGATCATGACGCCGCCATTCATTGCGGAGATCTTGATGTCGGCGCCATTGACCGTCTTCGCTGTGCTCAGCTTGGCCGCCTGGGCCGCCATCACCTCGCCGGATACCACGTGATAAAGCAGGATTGCCTTCAGCTCGTCTGGGTTGGCCAGGAGCTTGTCGAGCGTGCCAGCGGGGAGCTTGGCGAACGCTTCGTCGGTCGGCGCGAACACGGTAAAGGGACCCTTCCCCTTCAGCGTGGCGATGAGGCCGGTCTTCTCCAGTGCGGTCGCAAGCGTCTTGAACGATCCCGCAGCGACCGCAGTCTCGACGATGTCCTTGGATTGCGCCGACGCCGAGGATGGTGCGGCAGCGAAGGCGGCCGCAACGAGAGCGGCAGCAATGAAACGCTTCATGATGTACGACTCCTTCAGGTGGGTTCACGTCGGCGAGTGCGCCGACGTCGATGTCAGCATTGGGGCGAACGACGCGCCGACCGCGAATGGTTCCCACTCGAACGAAGTGCGGCGTCGGAGTGAGTCCACCAACCCGCCTCGTTAGGACTCGCTTCCAACAGTTGTGTGCCTGTTGTTTGGACCTTGGTCCGGACTGCGGACCAAGCGGCGCTCGGCGCGCACATTGGCCAGCGGTCAAGCAGCACAGCCGAGAGGCGCTCGGAGGTCGATGTCACGCGCCGTTCCTCATCGGCTCCGCCCCTCTGACCGCCCACCATCCGGGCGCGTGAACCTGGCCACATCGAGGTTGAGCTTCCGGATGACCGCCGCGAATCGCGGGTCCGACCGTACCGGATCGTAGGGTGGGCTGACCATCAGCAGCGCCAGGATCAGTTCGGGCTCGCGGTTGGCCGCTTCTTCGATCGCGGTGAGCGCCCCCGGCCAGTCCCGGGCGCCGAGCCTGGCGAAGGCGAGCCCCGTCGCCCGTCCGGAGGCGTCGGCCGGGAGGGCCTCGAGACTGCGGAGGATGGACGCGGCCTCGTTAGGCTTCCCACCCAGCGCGAGCGACCACGCTGCCATTCCGCGCCGCATGGGGCGGTCGCTGATGGAGAGGTTCTTCTGCGCCTGGGCTGCCGCCTCTTCGCGCGTCCCAACCAGTGACAGCACCCATTGATGGATGTAGTTCCCGTTCACCCCCGTGGCATCCAGCGCCAACGCCTGCTGCAGCGTGGACCGCGCCTCCTCCGCCTCCCCGAGGAGCGCCAGCGCCCACCCCTGGTACCCAAGCTGAATGGCGTACAGCGGATCGAGCCTGGTTCCCTCCCGCAGTTGCTCGAGCGCCTCGCGCACCCGTCCGGTCTGCATGAGAAGATCGCCAAGGCGAAAATGCCCGTCCTCTACCTGCGGATCGAGCGCGAGCGCCCGTCGAAACTCACGCTCGGCGTCGCTCCATTCCGCTGCCCGCATGTAGGAGAATCCCAGCGCGATGTGCCCGGACGCCATCGAGTCATCGAGTGCGACGGCTCGCATCGCCGCGGCGCGGGCCGGCGCCGCAACATCGGCGGGGCGCACCGGGACGTAGAACGGTTGCACCAACAGCACCGACGCCAACAGCGCATGTGCCGCGGCGTACCCCGGGTCGCGGGCGATCGCCTCGCGAACGTATCGCTCGGCGTCCACGACGCCGTTGTTCCGCCCGCGATATGCCTGAAGTCCTCTCAGGTAGAGATCATACGCCGCAAGGTTGGTCGTGCCACCGCGCCCCTTCCCCGGATCGGCCGCGCCATTCGCCAGCCGCACCTGCAGGGCGCCCACGATGGCGCGGGTGATTTCGTCCTGGACGGCGAAGACGTCCTCGAGCGGACGCTCGTACGTTTCATTCCAGATCACCCGGCCGTCGGTCGTGCTGGTCAGCTCCGCGGTGACCCGGATGCGGTTGCCCGCCCGCCTGACGGATCCGTCGAGCACTGCACCCACGTTGAGCGCCTTGCCGATGTCGACGGCAGCGTCTCCCCGCTCTTTCACTCGCGCGGCCGAGGCGTGCCCCGCCAGGCGCAGCCCGGGAATGCGCGTGAGCGCGCTGCCCAATTCATCGGCGATACCGGCCGCGAAGTAGGCATTGGCGGTGTCGCCGCCTACCGAGGAGAACGGGAGGACGGCGAGAGAGCGCTCGGTGGTGGCTACAGCTGCAGAGCTTTGGTTATTCGGTCGCGACGAACGACTGAGCACGAAGCCGACAGTCGCCACCAGCGCGACCCCAACCAACCCGCCCGCGATCGCGGCGCGGCGACTGATCGCCGAGCGAGCCGGCGCGGCTCTGTCCTGAACTGCTGCAGTTGCCACCTCCACTGGTCGTGCCCCGGTCGACAGCGCCTCGGCAAACTCTCCGCAGCTTGCGAAGCGGTCCGCCGGTGACTTCTCGATGGATCGCAGAATCGCGGCATCAACCCCCGCGGGAACCGCCTGCCGAGTGGCGCGAACGCTCCGCGGCGTCTCCGTCATCACCCGAGCGATGATCGCCGGGACCGTCGGGCCGGTGTGCGGCGGCTCGCCGACCAGCATCTCATACGTCACAGCTCCGAGCGCAAACTGGTCGGAGCGGGCATCGACCGTCTCGGTCCCCGTCGCCTGCTCGGGACTCATGTAGTGCGGCGTGCCGAGCGAGAGCCCCGTCTCGGTGATCCGCTCGCCCCCGGCCTGTGCTACCGCCAGCGCGATGCCGAAATCGGCGATCACTGGCTGCCCGGCCTGCAGCAGGATGTTCTCCGGCTTGAGGTCGCGATGGATCACGCCGCGCACATGGGCGAAATCGAGGGCGCCGGCCATCAGCGTCACGAGCCGGATCGTCTCGTCTACCGGGAGCTGCGGCTCCTTCGCCAAACGCATACGCAGCGTGTCGCCCTCGACGAAGGGCATCACATAGAACAGGAGCCCATCGGCCTCGCCCGAGTCAAAGAGCGGGAGCAGGTTCGGGTGCTGAAGCGTCGCCATCACCCGGATCTCGGCCAGGAACCGCTCGCCGCCCAGCGCGAGCGCCAACTCGGGCTTGAGCACCTTGAGCGCGACGTCGCGGTCGTGCTTGAGGTCGTGGGCGAGATAGACGGTCGCCATCCCCCCCTCGCCGAGCTCTCGCTCGATGCGGTAGCGATCATTCAGCGCGGCAGCGAGGCGCTCGGCGATCGACGCCGTCAATGTCCCACCATCCGGGCTCGCACCTCGTCGAACCCATGCTCCGCGTAGGTCAGCTCGCTCTCCCCCTCTCGGCCATCCAATCGCCACCGACCCTGCTCGAATGCCAGCCTCGAGGATCGTTTGGGTTTCCAAGTATCCAATGTGCGAAGCGATCAGCCCGCCGTCGAGATGCGGAGTCGGCGCCGCGTGCGCGTTGGCCCCCTGCCAACGCGTGTCTGCATCGTGGACCCCGGGTGACCTCGCGCCCCCCCGCGAGGTCTCCCGAAGGAGGTGACGAGATGAAGCCCTACGCTACACGACTCGCCAGCACGATCTTCGTGTGCTGCGTCTCCGCGTTCGTCTCGGCGTGCGGCGACTGCGCCCCGGTCGGGCGCCCGGCGTTTGCGCTCGAGATCGTGGACTTCGACACACGCCTCCCGGCGGCAGCCGGCGCCGCCGTCCACCTCTTCCGCTACCCCGATCTCGCGCGGGTCAGCACCGACTCGGCGCAGGACTCATTGCGAGTCTACGCCGGCTGGGGGCAGGACGCGGGGGTGTTCGACGTGCTGGTGGAACGCGAGGGCTACTGGCCCTGGACAGCCGCGAAGAAGCAGGTCGTCCAGGACCCGACGTGCTCAACCAAGACCGTGAATCTCTCGGTGCGGCTTCGCAAGCGGTTGTGAGCGGAGACGATATTCGCTGTCAGTATTTAGGCGGAGGCGGAAGGACTGGCGCGACGGTTGTCGTCAGGAGTTCTCTGCACATCGTCGGCTAGGAGGACTATGCGCTGACGCCGGCACACGCCACTTGTGCAGCAGCGTCACGACGCGCGCTCATGAGGTAGAGAGCTCGACCTCCATCATGCGCCGCTCGAGCGCAGCCGGCTCGACCGCGATGAGCGCGCTCGCCCCAATCGCTTGCACGGCGAACGAGGCAGCCGCGGACGCCACGCGGAGCGCATACGCATCGCCGCGCTCGGGACTGCGCGCCCGAGCGGCCACGAACGCGCCGGCGAAGGCATCGCCAGCCCCGGTGGGATCGACCGCCGACGTCACCGCAATCGCCCCAGCGTGCAACGGCTCCTCCCCTCGACGATGCACCTCCGCGCCGAGGGCGCCCCGCTTGATCACCACGATGGATGGGCCGAGGTCGTGCAGCTGTCGCACCCTGCTCGTTAGGTCGAGCGCATCCGACACCACGCCCAGTTCGCCCTCGTCGAGAAAGACGATGTCCACGGTGGGGAGCAGCGCACGGAGCGCGAGCGCATGCGTGTCCCACCAGTGGCGCATGCTGTCGAGACCGACGAGTGACGCCTGCCGGTACGCGCCACGGACCTGCGCCTGAATGCGCGGATCGGTGCTGGCCAGGAGGACTGCGTGTTGCTCAGCCAAGGGAGACAGAGTCGGCGGAACGCGCTGCGACGATACGCCGGGGTCCCGCGCGAGCGTGACGCGATCTTCGCCCCCATCCTGGAAGGCTCGATAGCGGACGTGCCACCGAAAGGTGGCGCCATCCAGTACCTCGATCGCCGAGCGATCGGCTCGTTTCCACAAATCGCCGAGTGCATCGGTGGGAAAATCGTGCCCCACGGTGCCGACGATGTGCGTCGGGACAATCAGGCTGGCGCTCGCGGCCGCGTACAGCGCCGATCCTCCTGGGACATTTCGGTGAATAGCGTCCGTACGCTCGATGGTGTCGAGCGTGAGCGTTCCGCTGACGATGATCGTCGTCGCGATGGGAGCGAGAGCGTCGCGGGCGGCGATACGCCCAGTCACGGGAGCAGGATGCCGGCGACGCAGGCCGTCATCAACGCAGCCACCGCGCCACCGAGCAGGGCTCGCACCCCTAACTCGGCGAGCATGCGCCGCTTGCTCGGCGCCAGCTCCCCCATCCCGGCGATCTGCATGGCGATGGAGCCGAAATTGGCGAAGCTCGCCAGGGCGTAGCTGGCGAGCACCGCCGATCGCGCCTCGATCGCACCCGTTCCGTCGAGTTGTCGCGCGAGCTGCTGGAAGGCGACGAATTCGTTGAGGATCGTCTTCACCCCGATCAGTTCCCCCACCGCACGCGAGTCGCCCCAACTAACGCCGGTGAGCCAGGCCACGGGCGCCATCAGCCGTCCAAGCGCCGATTGCAGCGTCAGCCCCTCCAGGCCCACGAGCCCACCCATCCAACCGAATGCGGCATTCACCAGTTCGAGGAGGGCGAGAAAGGCGATCAGCATCGCGCCGACCTTGAGCGCGAGGAAGAGTCCGTCGTTCGCGCCGCGTCCGGCGGCATCGATCACGTTGACATCGTCGTTGGCTTCCGACTCAACGGGGAGCGCGCGCGCCGTCTCCGCCACCTCCGTCTCCGGATGCAGCAGCTTGGCCACCGCCAGCGAGGCGGGGGCCGACATCAGCGCCGCAGAGACGAGGTGGCCGCCGATGTCGGGAAAGAGGGGCGAGAGCATCCCCACGTAGGCGACGAGGAGTCCGCCACTCACCGACGCCAGGCCAGCGGTCATCAGGGCGAAGATCTCCGATCGCGTCATGCGCTCGAGGTAGGGACGCACGAGGAGCGGCGTCTCCATCAGCCCTACAAATATGCTGCCGGCGGTGGCCAGCGTTTCCGCCCCCGACGTTCCCATCGTCCGTTGCATGACCCAGGCGACTCCATGCACCACCCGCTGCATGATGCGGAGGTAGTACAGCACCGCCATCAGAGACGAGAAGAAGATGATGGTCGGGAGGACGTGGAAGGCGAAGTAGGCGCCGGTTCGTGCGGTCAGCCCTGCCGACGGAACGACTGCGCCGTTCCCTCCCGCAACCCCGCTCCCGACGGGGACGTTGTTGAAGACCAGGTCACCGAAGAGGAAGCGGGCGCCGGCATCGGAGAAGCCGAGGATCTTGAGGAGCACGTCGTTGACGCCACGAAAGAGCGACGTCCCCACCGGTGTGAGCAGGACCAGCACACCGAACATCAGCTGCAACCCGATGCCCCATAATACGACGCGCCACGGGATCGCCTTGCGGTCGCGACTCAGCGCCCAGCAGAGGGCGACTAGGGAGATGAGGCCCAGCAGGGAGCGGAGGCGCAGGAGGGGCATATGCGGCCTGGTCGGGGGGAGGGTGTGGCGGCCGCAGCCAATGTGCGCGACGAAGGGGCGCGGAGCGAGGGCGCTCGATCGATCGTTGTGCAGAGTGCCGTTGGTCTACTACGGTTGTGTCGCCCACCGTCTGCGCGGAGCGGGGCGACCATTGCTGCGGCGACGTGTAGAAAGTCCGCGCTGGGACGGACAAACTGAGAGACAGGGGACGCAGAGGTGAGGTGATGCGCGGAGAGCGAACAGTCTACGAGAGCGGCAATTCGAAGCAGCAGCGCACGCAGTGTAACGGACCGGCGCGAGTCGGGAGTCTCGCCTCGATCCTGCTACTCTTTCCTCTGTCGACCAACACCGTGCCGCAGCTCCCTGCCGAGCGTCGCCTCGCGCCCGCCACTGCCCAACTGACCGAAGATTTCACCAGCATCACCTCGCTGCGCGAGTTGCGCGACGGACGCGTGCTCCTCACCGATCCGCGCGGCGACCGGTTGGTCGTGGCCGACTTTCGCAGCGATCGCCTCGACACGATCGGGCACGTCGGGCGTGGTCCCGGTGAGTTCGCCTTTCCGGCTCCCATCTTCGCACTCGCCGGCGACTCGACCTTGATGCCGGTCCCGACGACTCGCCGGTGGCTCCTCCTTGTCGGTGCGCGCATTGTCGCGACCCTCCCGCCCGACGCACCGGTCGTGCGAAACGGCCGGTTTATCGACGGTGCGGACGGTTTCGGACGAGTGCTCGAACGCGTCGCCCCTCGCCCGAAGCACGGCGTCTCGGAGATCGGCGCGAAGGACTCATCGTTGCTGCTCCTCGCCGATCGCCGCACCGGTCGTGAGGATACGGTAGGGCGCGTTGGGCGTGCGGGAAGCATCGTCGACGCTTCATTGGATGCGTCGGGCAGAATCACCCGCATTCAGGGGAAAAGCTTCAGTCCCCTCGAGGTCGACGAACCATCGCGCCTCTTTATCGATGGGTGGATCGCGGTCGTGCGTCGCGATCCCTACCGCGTGGACTGGCGGTCGCCTAACGGGACGTGGAGACAGGGCAACACCATTCCCTACCAGCGCGTGAAGGTCGACCGCCGCGAACGCGAGGCCGCGATGCGCTTCGCTGCGGAGCAATCGGGCTCTAAGCCGTACGACCCGGATACTTTCGATCGCTGGCCCACTGAGCTGCCACCCTTTACGCAGTTCCGCACCTATCCCGTCGTTCCCACGCCTGAGGGACACATCGCAGTTCGTCGCACGCGATCTTCTCGCATGCCTGAACCGCGCTACGACGTCGTCGATCGGCAGGGGCGCGTCATGACGCGGTTGGTGCTCGATCGCGGCGAAGCGATCGTCGGCTTCGGTGTGGGCGCAGTGTACGTGGTACGGACCGACGAAGATGGCCTCAACTTCCTCGCGCGTCATCCCTGGCCGGTGGCGGGGCGCGAGAGGATTCCGTAGACGGCCCTGTATCCCGGCACTATGAGCGTATCGCCAACCACCAGCGGTTTGGTGCGAAAGGGTCCCCCCGTACCGTCCAGTCTTCGACCCATCAACCACTTCGTCGCGCCGGTCTCCGCGTCGACTGCCAGCAGGTTTCCCGTGAGGTCGTTCACATAGACCTGCCGCGAATCGGCGACGAGCGGAAAGACAATCGCACCAACCGGCTGCAGCGACTTCCAGCGCAGAGTCCCGGTCGCGAGGTCGTAGGCGCAGAGGACGCCGGTCGTCGACCCGGCAATGAGCGCACTCCCCACACGGACTAAAGGGCGAAGGTCGTTGAGCGCCTCGAGCTCGGGCAGTCGCGGGGTCGTCCAACGAACGCTTCCATCGATCCGGTCGAGCGCGACGATTCGGCCGTCGGCATTCTCCACGACCACAAGCTCGGCCGAAACCACCGGCTTGTCCGAAGTGCCCGAGCCGTACTGTGGTTGAAGTGGCGAGAGCGCTCGATTCCAGCGAATCGCACCGGTCGCTGCATCAATCGCCGCTACGCCGCCCGTGATGGGATTGGTCGAAAAAATCTTGTAGCCAACATAGATGCTGCCGGAGTGCACAACAGGCTCGACGACATTTGTCTGCGCAACGTCGGACAGGTGTGCCCGCCAGAGCTCAGATCCCGTCGCGGCGTTCACCGCGAACACATCTCCACTGCCGGAGCCCGCGTACACCGTCGAGCCGTCGGTCGCGATGCCATACACACCGGGACCGAACCCAATCTCCGGGCGATAGTGCCACCGCGGTGCACCGCTGCCGGGATCGAACGCAAAGAGATCGAAGTCGCCGATCACGACGGAGCCCGCGGCGATGACCACGTTCGCGGACAGGAATCGATCTCCGGGAGAACCGGTCGCCGTCGACCACGCGATCCTGCGGGTCTTCCGGTTGACTGCGACGAGCGAATGCTCGTCGGTGCCGAGGTAGTAGCGCTCGCCGTCTGCCGCGATCCCCCCGAACGTCGGCGGCGCCGAGACAAACCACAAGGCGCCTTCCGCGCCTGGCGGCGGCGCTGGCCCGCTCGTGCTCTGGTCGCAGCAGCACAGCAAGACGACACCCAGAACGCTCGCGCTCATCCTCCACCGCTCGACCGCCAACACAGCGCGCGTCTTCCCTCCCATCGTATCCCCCGAGAGTGTCGGGTGATTTCACGACCGCTCCACCCACATCGAGGGAGAACAATACGGCGCGGGACCCGCACGGCAGAATGGGTGACCACCGATCCGCGAAACGTTGGGCCGACCGCGCGACGTGCGCCCGGTGTGGTAGTCGGTCGGGGCGGCTGGGCAGATCGCGGCGTGTGCGCCATTCTTCGCACTTCCTCTCCATCGAGCCGAGTCAATGATGCGGTCGCTCTTCGTCGTCGCCCTCCTGGCGTCGCTACCTGTTGCACAGGGAGCGGCACAGACTCCCCGCGACACCACCCCCGCCGTCATACGCGCCGGGCGGATGTTCGACGCCGAGGCTGGGGCGTTCACGGGCGCCCGGGAGATCCTGGTGCGCGACGGCCGCATCGTCTCGGTCGCCGAGCACGTCGACCGCCCGACTGGAGCGCGGATCGTCGACCTGTCGCGCTACACGGTGATGCCCGGGCTCATCGACGCCCACACCCACCTCCTTTACCTGGAGGGGACCAGCGGCCTAACCATGGAAGGAGTGAAGGCGCTGGTCAACGAAGGATTGCCGCTCCGGGCGTTGCATGGTGCGGCCCGCGCCCGGACCTTCCTCGAGGCGGGGATCACCACCGTACGCGACCTCGGCAACTCCGGGCGATTCGGCGACGTGGCGCTCAAGACCGCCATCGAGGATGGGAGCGTCGACGGGCCACGCATGTTCGTCTCCGGTCCCGGGCTGAGTCCGGCGGGCGGACAGTTCCCCGGCCTCAAGCCAGGCTACGAGAGCCTGGCGGCCGACGAGTATCAGATCGTCCACAACGCCGAGGAAGCGGCCGACCTCGTTCGCCAGAACGTCACGTTCGGCGCCAACGTGATCAAGATCTACTCCAACAACACGCCCAATGCCGGATACCTGAGTCCCGAGGAACTCCGCGCCATCGTCGCCGCCGCCCGCCTGCACGGGGTGCGCGTCGCGGCACACGCCACAAACGACGCGGCCGTGTACCGGGCGGCCGAAGCCGGCGTCAACTCCATCGAGCATGCCTACCAGGTCGCCGACTCCACGCTCGCCCTAATGGCCCGCAACGGCGTCACCATGGTGCCGACCGATATCGACAGCCTCACGCTGATCCAGTATTTCAAGCTCTCCAACCCGACCGCCCCCGCTCCCGAACCCGCGCAGATTCAGCGGTTCATGGCCGGGCAGCGCGACCGGCTGATGCGGGCGATCAAGGCGGGCGTGACCATCACCGCGGGCTCCGACAACTATCTCGATCTCAAGTGGCCGCAGGGGACCGCCGCCAGGCGCAACCTGTTCGCCTACCGCGGGGCC
The DNA here is from genome assembly GCA_964637355.1 of uncultured Gemmatimonadaceae bacterium. Taxonomy (GTDB): domain Bacteria; phylum Gemmatimonadota; class Gemmatimonadetes; order Gemmatimonadales; family Gemmatimonadaceae; genus SCN-70-22. The sequence continues at coordinate 30,862 of CAZWVG010000020.1, read as the reverse complement.
GGGATGACAGCGGTACAGGTCCTCCAGGCCGCCACGCTCAACGATGCGAAGCTGCTCGGCATGGAGGGGAAGCTCGGCGTCATCAAGGCGGGAGCGCTGGCGGACCTGATCGCGGTGGATGGGGATCCGGAGCGGGACTTTGCCGCGATCGAGCGGGTGCGGTTCGTGATGAAGGGAGGGACGGTGTATGTGGGGCGGTAGGAGGTGGCACTCGGACGGCGCCTAACGCTTCCGTTGCCGCGGCGTGGCCCGCTCGACCTCCGATCGCCTAGAACGGAACGTGCCGTCCTGCGAAGTCCAGGTCCGTGTAGATGTGCAGATGGCTGATGAGCTGTCCGCGGAACTCGAAGACGTTGCAGTAGCGCCCCTCGCTCCGTGCGCCGGCCGGCCAAGGCGTTCCGTCCGCGAGAATACCGGCCTCGGTTCCTTCCACAACGATTCGGTCGCCCGCTTGCGTGAAGACCATCGTTCCATCGTCGCCGGCGGGGAACACTCTCGCGCTCCCAATGCGCCGTCGCGTCCGGTTCGGCGGCCTTAGGCATACTGTCGACCACGCCGTCGCCACCGCGTGTGGTAAACGGTCACTCCTCGCGTAAGTCCTTCGGCCATTCCCCTCTCGCCGTCCCAGGCGAGCACGAGCGTCGCGCAACTGCGGGGCCGCACGTCGCTATTACAATCGGCATACGCCCTCCTACTGCAGACGGTCAGCCGAAAGACCGCTCGAATGCCGAACGCCCGCGCCACCTGCGCGACGCATCCTCGTGTCGCGGTCCCACATGGAGTTGGACCGCCGACGGGCCGGCGCCCGACCATCTCACGAGGAGACACATCATGACTGGAAGCAAGGACGCACGGGGCAATGGTGGGGCGGCCGCGGTCGCGACTCCCCCCTCGACTCCGGCGACGCGGACGACGGGGTCCGTGGCGCCGGCGCCGATGCGGCTCGAACCGGCGACGAAGGCGTTCATTGACAGCCTGGCAGATGCTCCGCCGCTCGCTGCGATGTCCGGAGAAGAAGGGCACAAGGTCCTCACCGACCTGCAAGCCAAGCCCGTTCCTCTCCGCCCAGCGGACATCGAAGACGTGGTGTGGCCCGTCGGGCCGACGGGTAGCACGCGGATCCGAATCGTGCGCCCGAAGGGAGCGAAGGAAACGCTCCCGCTCGTGATGTACTTCCACGGCGGCGGTTGGGTGCTCGGCGACAAGATCACGCACGATCGATTGGTCCGCGAGATCGCCGAGGGAGTGCACGCGTGCGTGGTGTTCGTCGACTACATCAACGCACCCGAAGCGAAGTACCCGACGCAGAACGAGCAGGCGTACGCGTCGATGGTCCATGCGGTGGAAAATGCGCGCTCGCTCAACGCTGACGCTTCGCGCCTCGCCATCATCGGCGACAGCGTGGGTGGCAACATGTCGGCCGTGATGACGCTGCTGGCCAAGGAGCGAAAGGGGCCGAAGATCCACCTGCAGGTGCTGCTCTATCCGCTGACGGACTACCGCTCGAACAACGAGTCGTACCAGAAGTTCGCCGAAGGACGGTGGCTGAACATCGAGACGATGCAGTGGATGTTCGACCTTCAGGGACTGGACGGTTCGCAGGACTATCACGCGTTCCCGCTTCGTGCGACGGTCGAGCAGCTCCGCGGACTCCCCGAGGCGCTGATCATCACCGACGACGACATCCTGCAGGACGAAGGCGAAGCCTACGCGTACAAGCTCGGCCAGGCCGGCGTGCGCGTGACGTCGGTGCGATACAACGGCACGGTGCACGACTTCGCCATGCTCAACCCACTGGCGAACACGCCGGCTGCGCGCGGCGCGGTGGCGCAGGCCATCGCCGCGCTTCGCGCCGCGGTTCGACCCAGCGACTGACATCCGCCCAGACAACCCACGGGCAGCCGGATTCCATTCACGGCCGGCTGCCCCGCGACCACGCGCACCACTCCCCCTCGCTGCTCTCGTTGGAGGTACCCACGATGTACACGCGACTCCTCGCCCTTCCCATCGCGGCAGTCGGCCTCGCCGCGGTGCCCGCACGTTCGCATACCGCCATCACACATGAAGCGCCTGCACCGCAGGTGCACAACATCGTACTCGTGCATGGAGCGTACGCGGACGGTTCCAGCTACTCCCGCGTCATCCCGCTGCTGCGGGCGAAAGGGTTCACGGTCACGGCCGTTCAGAACCCGCTCACGTCTCTCGCCGACGACGTGGCCGCCACACGACGAGCGATCGCGCGACAGGATGGTCCCGTGATTCTCGTCGGCCATTCGTCGGCGGGAGTCGTCATCACCGAGGCGGGGAACGACCCCAAGGTCGTCGGGCTCGTCTACATCTCGGCGATCGCACCTAACGATGGCCAGTCCGCCAGCGAGGCGCTCGCAGGATATCCAGCCACCCCCGGTGGCCCCGAGCAGCACACCGACGCCGCGGGCTACCTCACGATCACCCGCAAGGGCGTCGATGAGGACTTCGTCCCCGACTTGCCGCCGGCCGAGCGCGCCCTGGTCTACGAGACCCAGGGAGATTGGCACGCGAGCTTTCTCGCCGAGAAGGTGACGACGGCGGCGTGGAAGACCAAGCCCTCGTGGTTCATCATCCCCGACGATCGCATGGTCCCGCGGAAGCACGAGATCGACGCGGCGGCCCGGATGCACGCCAAGGTCACCATGCTCGCCTCGAGTCACGTGCCGATGCTCTCGCGCCCCCGTGAGGTCGCAGCGGTGATTCTCGACGCGGCGGCGAACGCCAACGCCCGCTCGACCGCGAACCGCGCTGACTCGCGTCGCTGACCACGAGGTGTTCCATGCGATCCATGACTTCTCCGCGTACGATAGTTGCACTTGCCTGCGTTGCGGTAAGCGTCGCGGGGTGTGGACGAGTGGACTCCGAGACAAACGATGGAGAGAGCTCCACTCGTAACGGTGTCGCGCTCCCTCCCGGATACCGTGACCTGCAGCTCGTCACTTTAGCCCGCGAGCAGGGACGTCTCGATGACTTGCGCGCCATCCTGGGCAACCGCGCGGCGATGCAATCCTTCCAAGATGAGAGGCGACCGTTCCCCGATGGAGCGACGATCGTGCGGATCGCGTGGAGCTATGAGCCGGCCCTCGACGACGACAAGGTGTTAGGGGACTCGGTCTCGCACGTCGCCGGTAATCCAAAAAACGGGGTGCAGGTGATGGTGAAGGACTCGCGTCGCTACGCCTCCAGTGGCGGCTGGGGCTTCGCACAGTTCAACGACGGGCGCCCAGCCGCAGAGAACGTGCAGGCGACGTGCCTTCCCTGTCACACGTCCGCTCGCAATCGCGACTTCGTCTTCAGTCGCTACGCTCGCTGACACGATAACTCAATTCCAGCGCCGTCTCATGTCCACATTCGAACTGTTCAACGCGCACACCGGCTCGTCGAACGAGCCGGTGTCCCCATTGGTCGCCATCGCCGACGAACCCTCGCCTCGGCTGTACGTCGATCCGCCGCTCGCCGAGCCGCTCACGCGCGGGCGCGTTTTCATTCCGTTCCGCACCGAACACCTGCGCGTCTTGCCGGTCTTCGGTGCGGGTGCGCTCGACGTCTCGCCGCGTGTCGGACACCTGCACATCACGGTGGACGACCTGCCGTGGCACTTCGTGCACGCGAGTGGTGACACCGTCGTCCTGGTTGGTTTGCCGCCCGGTCCGCACAGCGCTCGCTTCGAGCTGGCAGATCCCACGCATGTGGTGCTGACCAGCCAAACGGTGCGCTTCATCGTGCCGAGCGTTTCAAACGTGCCGAACATCGCCGTCACGCGGGCAGGAAACGAAGCGCCGGACGGAACGTCTCGAATTCGCGACTGCTTCTGACGCGCGCTTCGATCAGCGACTCGCGCGCCTAACGAGCTTCACCAGGCGGGACAGAAGCCGGCCCGCCGTCGAAGTGATCGTCGAGGTGGAGGTACCCTCTCTGCAGCGCGACCGTCACCGCCTCGGTCCGGTCCTCGGTTCCAAGCTTTCGGAAGATGTTCTGCAAATGCACCTTGACGGTCCCGGTCGTGCGACCGATCAGCCGAGCCACCTCGGCGTTCTGCAGTCCCTTCGAGACGAGGCGCAGCACTTCCACCTCGCGCGCCGTCAGGTCGACGCGAGGCGTGAAGTCTGCGAGGGCGCGCGCGACCTGCGCGGGGAGCGCACGCCTTCCGGCGGCGGCATTACGGATCGCCTGAAACAGCTCCTCGGCCGGCACTTCCTTGAGGACGTATCCGATCGCTCCCGCCGCGAGTGCGCGGTGGATGTCGACGTCACCCTCGTACATGGTGAGGACCACGATGCGGGCCTGCGGGTCCACGCGTCGAATGGCTTGCGTCGCGGCGACGCCGTCCATCTCCTTCATCCGCAGGTCCATGAGCACGACGTCGGGGCGCAGCGCAGCGTATTGCGCGATGGCCTCTTCGCCATTGCCTGCCTCGCCGACGAGCTCGAGGCCCGGATCGGTGGCGATGAGCGCCGCGAGACCCGCGCGCACCACCAAGTGATCGTCGGCGGTGAGGACACGAATCGTCATGGGTACAAGAGGGGGCATTCTCATTCGCCCTGCAATATGCCATCTGGCATACGGTCCAGATCGATCAGTAGTCGGGGGCAACGGGGATCGTCAGAAGGACAGTCGTGCCGCGTCCGGGCGCGCTCTCGATCGCGAAGGTTGCGCCGAGCGTCGCGGCGCGCTCGCGCATGCCGACGAGTCCGAAGTGTCCGTTCGCGTCGACGTGCACAGGGTCGAAGCCGTGGCCGTCGTCGCGCACCTCGACGCGCAGGGATTGCGCTCCGTACGTGCACGTCACGTGTACGGTGCGGCAGGCCGCATGGCTTCGCGCGTTCGTCATCGCCTCGCTCGCGACGCGAAGCGCCTCGGCTTCGACATCGGAGGAGTACCGTCGAGGCGGGCCGGTGCGCGATACGTGTGCGACGGTGAAACTGTCGGCAAAGATGCGGCGCGCCGCGTCCGCGAGTTGCTCGTCGATGGTCCGTGCGGTGTCGGCAGAGCGCATCTCGACGACCGCACGCCGCGCGTTCGCGAGCGCAACGCTCGCCTGATCGCGTATCTCCGCAATCGTCGCTCCGACCTGAGTTTCGTCGGTTGTGCGCGCGACGGCGTCGAGCCGCATCCGGATTCCCGCGACGTCGCTCAGGAGTGTGTCGTGCAGCTCACGGGCAACCCGTGTACGCTCAGCGAGCACTGCGTCGAAGCGCGCGCGCATCGCCTCCGCGACACGGCGTTGCCGATACGCGAAGATGAGCCACAACGCGCCGCCAGCCGCAAGCGCGCAGAGTCCCTGAAAAGCCGCGGTCTGCACGAACGTGGGCGGAATGCTGAAGTCGAGCATCGCGGGCCGCACGCTCCACATCCCGTCGTCATTCGCCGCGGTCACTTCGAAGCGATAGGGGCCGGGGCCCAGGTTCGTGAAGAACGCCTCGCGGCGCGTGCCCGCGTCCACCCACGAGGTGTCGAGCCCGACGAGGCGGTAGCGGAAACGCACACGCTCAGGAACAGCGAGGCTGAGCGCCGTATAGGAAATGCTGAGCGCGCGCGTTGCCTTGGGGAGTGTGATGCGCTCCGAACTCCGGTACGACTGTCCACCCGCTGCGAGCTGGCGCACGGTGACCGGAGGCGGAACTCGGTTGCGGCGGATGTGTGCCGGGTCGATCCAGCCTAGCCCGCCGGTCCACGAGACCCAGAGCCGCCCATCACTTCCCACAACGGCGCCCGGCCCGAGGAAGCTCGTCGGGCCTTCCACTCGGTCGCGCGCGTCGAATCGTTCAACACGCACGTGGTAGTTAGTGTCACGGGCCGCGCGCTCAACTTCTCTCAAAGGAATGCGCGCGACTCCGTCGGCATTACGAAGCCACAACGCTCCACCCGTCAGCACGACGCCGTTCACTGTCAGAAGCGGCCCGTCGGACGGTACGAGGGAAGTGATTCGCGACTGCTGTTCCGTTCGCTCTCCTCCGAACGTCTCGGAGAGATCCATGACTGCGGCGCCCAACTCACCCCCTACCAGCAGTCGCCCGCCGTGGACACTTAGGGACAGTATGTGGCCCACGTCGAGTCCGTCAGCTGCGCCGTAGACGCGCCGTGGGCCACCCCCCTCACGGATCAGGCGCCGATCTCCAGTATTCCCCAACCAGACGTGCCCCGCGCTATCCGCAACGATCACCTTCGCGTAGGTGTCCCGCGCGCCATACCGCTCCCAAGACGTACCACGGCGGCGGAACGTGCCGCAACGCGGCCCCGATACCCAGAGCGTCCCGTCCGCAGCGTGCGCTATCGCCCATAAGTAGCAGCCTCGCAGCTCGGGAGGGAGCGCGACTTGGGCGAAGCTTCCGTTGGTCCACTGGCGAAGACCGGAGATGCTGCCAACCCATAGTTCGCCATCGATGTCGCGATGGAGCAGATCCGAGCCGGTGAACGTTCCGATGCGCGTCCGCGAACTGTCGTTGAGCAGCGTGAGAGAACGCGATGTTCCGCCTACCCAAAGCGCACCGTCGTCAGCCGGCGCCATCGAAGGGGGTCCCGTGAGATCATCCGGCCACTCGCTCGCCATGAACTTTGGAGAGCGAAACTGATCCACGCCGCCCTCGGACGTCACCCAGGTAGTCCCCTCGCGATCTTCGAAGACCGTGTAGATGAAACTGCCACTCGTTCCTGACTTGGGCGAAAACGCGAGCGTGTCCCGGATCGGACGGCGAGCGGGCGCTCGGTTGCCATCGGGGAGCGCGACGCGAACGAGCTTGCCGCCGGTGAAAGTGCCCCAAGCGGTCGCATGTCGATCGATCATCAGACCGATCCATCCCCCGCGATTGACCCCGCGATCGCGGTCGTAATACGGCACCGCGGCCACGGCGCGTCCAATCGTGTCGGTGAGTTGTGTGAGTCCGCCTGACGGTGCGGCCGACCACACCGAGCCATCTGGCGCCGGTCGCACGCCACCGCTGCCAAGCTCAGGCCCGACGGCGAGCGCTGGGGCGCGGAGTGAGAACCTCTGTGCACCGCGCCGAAGCACATAGACGCCAGTCGCCGCACAGACCCAAAGCGCACCGCGCTGATCGACGGTCAGATCGGTCGTGAAGCCGCCTTGAAATCCCATCTCTGTACCGATCGCATGCCATCGCTCTCCCGACTTGCGCGCGACCCCGCGCGTGGTCGCGACCCATATACCTCCGTCCGAATCGCGTGCGAAGGCATTCACCGCGCCGGCCGGAAGCCCGTCGCGTGGACCGTAGCTCACGAGTCCAGTGTCGCCGCGAATGACACTGGCTCCCCCGAGCTGATATCCGACCCATAGCGCGCCATCGTCGGTTGCGAGCAGCGCGTCTACGCCGTTCGACGGCAAGGCAAGCCCCGGCGGAGGCACGTACCGCTCGAACCGAACACCGTCAAAACGAAAGAGCCCGGTGGCTCCGCCGAGCCAGAGGTAGCCGTCGCGCGTTTGCGCGAGCGCGAGGATGCCGCCCGGCGCGCCGTCGCGCGCAGTCCAGGCGCGATGGGCAAGCTGTGCGAGCTTAGGCTCGGGCGCCTGTGCGAGGGCCGCTGCGCCGAAGATCGCGCAGCTGGTTCCTGCAAGGAGCACGCAGGTACGCCGACGAAGCATGCTGCCAAGTAATGCCGGCACCCATCTCCCGCTAGGTGTTCGCCTACCCGAACTGGTGGCAGTTACGACTCTGGAACGCATCCTGTCGGGCGAATGGGCTACGAGAAGACTTGTCGTCCGGTCGACGCGCGCGGTGTCGGACAGTTCGCAGACTTGTGAGCGCTTAGCGCAGCGACGTGGCGCCGATTCGCACTTCGTTCCTGCTACAGCTCACCCCTGAAGGAGAATTCGCATGTCACCGCGCACCACACCCAGAAGTTCGCGGAAACGGCCCGGTCCGTCCCCTAACGCGAACTCACGCACCGGAGTCGACACTGGCGACCGAGCGGCCCAGGCGCCCGACGCGCCCTTTCTCTATCCGACCAGGAACAGCCTTCCGGACGACGTGAGGGCGGAAGTCGTTAGGCTTCTCAACCAGCGTCTCGCCGAGTGTGTCGATCTCCAGACGCAGTGCAAGCAGGCGCACTGGAACGTGAAGGGGACGAGCTTCATCGCCCTGCACAAGCTGTTCGACGACATCAGTGAGTCGGCCCAGGAGTACGTCGACCTCATCGCCGAACGAATCGTCCAACTCGGCGGCGTGGCAGAGGGCACCGTGCAAGTCGTCGCGAGTCGTACATCGCTCCTCGACTATCCGCTCACGCTCCGCACCGGTGACGAACACGTTGCTGCGCTCTCCGACGCACTGGCCGGCTTCGGTCGTGTGGCGCGCATGGGGATCAGCGAGATGGACGCGCTGAGCGACGACGACAGCGCCGACATCCTCACCCAGGTATCGCGCGGCGTCGATCAATGGCTGTGGTTCGTCGAGGCGCATCAGCAGGGCGAGTGAGTCGCGGTAAGCGCGCGAAGCAGCTGACCACTCCCCAACGTGACCTCGGTTGTCTCGAACCTCCGACCCGGGAAGCGTGGCTTCCGGTCCGTTGCTCGAGCAAGCAGTCGTTGAAACTTGGATGGAGCGGGCGCAGGCGTCCGGAAATGGCCGGATCACCTTCCGGTATCGCCCGATGGTCACTTTTTCGAATGTCGCGCATCATGTGCGTATCGCGCAGATCGATTCGAGCGGACGGCATCGCCTGTACCCGCGTACGTCGACGCGCGACCGGACGGGAGGGGTTATGTCGAGGCAGAGATCGAACCTACGAGCGCTGCCGATATTGATCGCCCTCCTCTGGGGCTCGGCAGCCTGCAGCACCGCTTCACCCACACCAACAGCACTGCGATCCGGGAATTCTACCGAGGTGCTGCTCTCTTCAGGCGGAAGCACTTGCGCCCCCTGCCTGTTTGGGCCGGTGACCCTGGTGCGCGCCGCCGTAGCTCCAGACACGACATGGGAGTTCACGTTTCCGAGCGTGCCCGGAGCTGACTACATCGCAAAGGCAGTGGACGGGCGTTCAGTCAGTAACGGCGCGTGGCTATCACGCACTGGATCGTCCCTTGACCATTGGTCCGAACACCTTCATCACGATCACGCGTCAGTAGAAGCCATCTGGCGCGCTCCCGATAGCACTCGAGCGGCTGGGATCCGACCTGAAAGGCTTCGTCATCACGACGAACCATCGCGGACATGAACGCCGATGGCGTGGCGGGCGACGCCACGCCATCGATCCGCGAGTCTCGATCCGAGGCTCTCTATCCAGCGGCTCTTCGCAAGAGCAAAGCGCCCCACAACACCTCTGCGATCTCCGATGGATGGTCGTCTCCGGCACCACTATCGTGACGATCGACTGCCAACGCATCCAGGCGCTTCAGCGCCATGCCGACAGCCCTCCCGCAGTCATCGCGCCCGACGTGCGGGAGCCGCGCGTAACACGTACCGATGCGGCGCGGAAGAGGTCGGGCGGAGGATATCGAAATGAGGACGACGTTGACCCTGACACTCCTCAGTGTCCTGGGTTTGGCGGCGTGCAGCGACGGCAGCGCAGACCTTCCAAGCGCGCCGAAGCGACTCCCAGCAAACCCGACCCTGACAACGACAGCGAGCGCAACTCCCTCCGTCATCGCGGGGCATCCGACGTGCGCCCAGATCAATCCGTCATGGAACGAGCTCAGGATCGATCCGCCGACGCCAGGATGGTATGAGAGTTCGGATGGTCTCCTGTGGGCATGGCTCGTTTCGACGGACGGGATTCATTTCGATTGGACGGCACGAGTACCTCCCGCCGCCGTGCTGCTCGCGGGGAGCGCATCGACGAATGTCTACGCGTACACTCCGCCTGCAACGGGTGATCAGGGCCTCCAATCACCCGAAGCCGCCGCTCCCGCATTCGTCTCCTTCTGCTACGACACCGATGTCGCGATCCTCTACGGCCTGCAGATCAACCCGACCGCCTTCGCGATCTTCAGGCGCACCTGGTCGTGGAGCATTTCGAAGTATTCGGACCAGTCCCGCGTGACGCTTTCGCTCGGACAGCAACTGCCGGTCAACTACAGCGTTTCGGTCGACGCGACAAACATCGACTCCGACCAGCACGTTTACGGCGACATCTTCGTGACTTCCGATCAGGGCGCGCTGCCGGACGTTGGGCTCAGCGTGACCGTGAAGACCGACATCGACCAGGTGATCCTGAATTGCAGCGTCGGCGGCGAGTGCCACTACTACCTGAGAGTCTCCAGCAACGACGCCAACCAGGTCAGCGCGACTGTGAGAGCCACCAGTGGCGACGAAGTCGCGGAGTTTCCTGTTTCGCTGAACGCGGATTTCAGCAGAGGCGAACGCGAGGAAATCGACGCGAGCGTCATTGTAACCGATGACAAGTACGGAGAACTCGGCGTCGCGTGGGCCCAGGAGGGACAGACTTCGGCGTACTTCGAATACAGTCGCACCCTCGGGCCCTTTGCCACCTGCGGCAGGTACAGCGACACGAACACCGCCTCGTTCGTGACGATGGATTCGGGGAAGGCGGGAAGTGCTGGCTGGACCGTTCTGATCGAGTTGCCCTGCGCGACGCAGTGCGCGCTGGGTTACGGATACTGGAAGACGCACAGCCGTTACGGCCCCGCGCCATACGACGACACGTGGGCGCTCCTTGGCGAGGACACGCCGTTCTTCCTCAGCGGAGCATCGTACTACCAGGTACTGTGGACACCGCCGGCCGGGGGGAAGGCCTACTACGAACTTGCGCATCCCTACATCGCCGCAAGGCTCAACATCCTGAACGGCGTCCGCTCTGCTCCGATCCAGGGGGCGATGGCGAGCGCCGCAGCCTTGCTCATCACCTACACACCCGAAGCTGCTCTGAGCAAGAACGTGCGCGCGCAGTTCATTCAACTTGCGGCGCAACTGGCGCGCTTCAACGAGGGAAGTGCGGGTTCGGGGGAGTGTTTCAGGTGAAGGTGAGTTGCACCAATCGGTGTCGCAGGGGGAGTGAATGCATCGCTGGTTGGACACCACTGCATTTCACCACGCGGGCGGTCGACACGGTCGGCCGCCCGCGTCGCTTTTGCCCCTCATTCATCGCCTCCCTCGGCAAGGTCGCCGGCATCATCCAGGGTCCGTGACTTCGTCCCGCGCCCTCTCGGCAATCACCACGGCACCGACCGCCGTTCATCCGGCGTACAGATTCGATGGCGCACTATGTCGGCCCCGCAACGCCGCCGCGATCAGAATGCGTCCGCGATGTGCCGCGACCTGACCGGATGAAACCGATGCCCCGATCGACCCCGATTCCGCGTCGCCTGATTTGCGCCATCGCCGCGCTCGCCTGCGCGTCCACTGCAGCCAGCGCCCAGCGCTTCCGCGCCGCACCGCGAGACATTCCGTACCAGAACGTGCCGTACGACGGCCGCTTCACCTTTGCGCGCTTGCGCTACGACCCCGCGCCCGGCGGCTACTACTACT
>CAZWVG010000020.1:0-19294 GCA_964637355.1 uncultured Gemmatimonadaceae bacterium | reverse complement strand
ATACCTCCAGAAGGGCGGCTTCGTGATCTTCGACGACTCGCGCGATCCGCCGCGAGGGGGCGGCGGATGGGACAACTTCGAACGACAGATGCGCCGAGTCATCCCCGACGGACGCTTCGTCGATCTCGATCCATCGATGCCGATCTTCCACTCCTTCTTCGAGATCAGTTCATTCGACATCATCCCCCAGGACTACGACCGCGGACGGCCGGTCTTGCGCGGACTCTTCGAGGACAACGATCCGAAGAAGCGGCTCATGGCGATCGTGAACTACAACACGGATGTGTCGAACTTCTGGGAGTTTTCGGACCAGGGTTTTGCGCCGGTGGAGCTGTCGAACGAGGCGTACAAGCTCGGGGTGAACTATATCGTGTATGGGCTGACGCACTAAGCGGGCGGGGAGCGGGCGGTACTCTGCGTGACCCGCTTTCGTGGCGGGGGCGCGCCTGCAGTACCTGCGAAGGCTTTCGTGCCTGGAGAGAGCGGTCTTCAGTTCGCCAATTGGACAAGGGTGCTGCCGATGGTTAGGATCAGGCGGCCGGCGGGTGGCGATACGATCCGCGCGGTTCACGATTGGCAAGCATTCGCAGCGGAGGACTGTCATGCTGAACGTTGGCGCTCGCTTCCTGCCACTCGTGGCGACTGTCGTTGTGCTCGTCGCACAGTTCGTTGTTCCCGACAGCTTCGCCGCCGCGCGCCTGTCGAGTAGCGCGAATCAGGCTCCGAGGTGGACCGCCCCTCGCCGTGACGCCGGCATCACGCTGCGGCCGCTCTGGCGCTCCGACACGCAGCGCGGCGCCGCGACGCTCACCTATCCGACCGACGTCACCTTCGCAGAGCAGGGACTCGCGATCTACGACTACGGTGAGCGGCACGTGCAGGTGGTCGATGGGGCCACCGGGCGCGCGCGCTTCAGCGCAGGGCGACGAGGACCGGGGCCTGGCGAGTTTGGCGATCACGGCGTGGCATTCTTCGGACCCGCTGCACGCCCGCTCCTGATCGAGGTGAACGATGGTCGAGTTGCCGCACTCGAAGGAGAGAAGCTCATCCCAATGCGCGTGCCGAGGGAAAAGCGCTGGTCGACGGGGTGCCAGTGGGGGCGCAGCCAGCTGTTGCTGCAGATGTATGGACTGGCGCAGCACGACAACTACGTGGTCAGCACTGGCGACGGAGCCCGCATCGTCGACTCGATCCCAGCGCCCTGGCCACGCCATCGTGAACTCCCGTTCCTCGTGCGACAGGCGCCACTCAAGCAGCTCGATGACACCACCTGTGTCTATCTCCCCGCGTATCAACAGGAGTTTGCGATCATCTCGCCTAACGCTTCCGCGGTGACGGGCGCGCACATCGAGACGCTCCCCGAAGCGCGTGAGGAGGTCAGCGGGACCAGCAAGCGGCGCGTGCACGAGTTGTCGGAGGGAGCCCGCTCCGGCGCAAGCGACGTGGCGGCGTGGCGCGACGTCATTTTGGTGAGTTTTCGGGGAACATCACCGCATCGTCGTCGCGTGATCGACGTGTACGACCGACGTACGCTCACATATCGCGGGTCGGTGCAGTTTCCGTTTCGTATCGACCAGGTGGCGGCGCACGGAGACACGCTCGCGGTCACGGGCGAAGTGGACGAGGAGCCGGTGGTCGGCGTGTATCTGTTGGCGCGGAGGGGTTCGGCGGCGCGATAAGGCGCGCGGGCGCGCCTTCGACCGACGCGCGCGGAACTCGCAGTTGGAGCGTGTCGTTTACGCGTCATGGCCAGGAGTTCGCACGCAGAGCAATCCAACCGGGAATCGCGACGCGGAGCGCGCGACGAGAAGGTGTGCGTTCGCTGCGGACGCCCCTTTGCGTGGCGGCGGAAGTGGGCGCGGGACTGGGACGAGGTGCGGTACTGTAGTGAGCGGTGCCGGCGCGGGCGGGGGGTGAGCGAGCGGGCGGCGTTGTAGCCGTACCGTGGCGGCCGCAGGCCGATGCCAGCCGCGTGCTCGCACGATCATTCGCCAGCAAATGGCCGATGGCGACGCGGCACACGCGTCTGGCGTTCCGGTCGCACCTGCCCCAATAGGCGGACGTTAGGCACGAGCGAGGTCAGCCGGCACAGCATGGCACTCCGCGAATTTGCGCGCCACAATTGCTCCCACCCATCATTCGCACGGAAATGCGCGCCCCGCTTCGTGTCGTTCGTGCGCGTCGAGGGGTATGACGCCAACCCCGCCTGAATCTCCCCCATGCCTAACGCCGACGTCCTCTTCGCGATAGCCAATCCGCTCCCGCTCCCCTTCTGGCTCCTGCTCGTCCTCGCGCCGAGGTGGAAGTACACCCTTCCGTTGGTGCGGCTTGTCGTCGTTCCGCTGATCGCGCTCGCCTACGCGCTGCTCGTCCTCACCAAGTTCGGGAGCGCCGAAGGCGACTTCAATTCGCTGGCCGGCGTTCAGTCGCTCTTCGCCAATCCGTACACGCTCCTGGCGGGTTGGCTGCACTACCTCGCCTTCGACGTTTTCGTCGGCGCCTGGATCGTCGAAGATGCGCTGGGTCGTGGCGTGCCGGCGTGGGCGCGCATCGTGCCGCTTCCACTCACGCTGATGTTCGGCCCGGCGGGGCTCCTGCTGTACTTCATCCTGCGGCAGCTCACGGCGAAGAGCGTGCAATCCCCAGCGCATACCGGCTCCACCATGCCTACAGCTGCGGCATGAGTGTCGTCGCCGAGGTGGTACGCGAGGCGCGGCGTCGCCACGCGTGGCTCACCACTCTCGCCCTCGCACATCTCGCGTTGCTCTCGCTGCTGATCGTTGGCGCCACGCTCGATGACCTACAGGTCCCCGGCATCAACCGCTGGCTCAAGCCCATGAAGTTCGCCGCATCCATCACGATCTACCTCGGCGCGCTGGCGTGGTACGCGCCCTAGCTGGGAACGGGGCGCGCGCGGCGATGGCCGCTCGCATTGGCTACCTCGCACAACCGAGCGACTACCGCCTGAAGATCGTGTTGGGGTTGATCGTGGCGCTGGGCGGGTCGGCGATCGGTGGCGTGATGGTCTCGCACGGTGCACATACCGTGGGACTGGCCGACGGTGGGCCGGGGCTACCGATTCTCCATTGGAGTACCGTCGGCGGCGACCTGCGCGAGTCGCATTTCATCGGGCTGCATGCGTTCCAGGAGCTGCCGGTGGTTGGGTCGTTGGTGGGACGGAGCGCGGTCGTTGGCGCAGCGCTGGCGTCGTGTGCAACCTGACGCACTGAGTGAGTGGAGAGCAAGGGAGAATACCGGCTGTCGCCTCGGCGCTGCTCCCGACTCGCATCCGACCGATGTCACGTTCGCCGCAAATTCCGCTATGCGGTAGGGATGAAGACATCGGTCAACAGCTCCTCGGGCGCAGCTGTCGCGGGAGTGTTGCGATAGACCTCATAACCCGGGCCGTTGCCGCGCCGCGGACCGTCGCCGCTGGCGAGGTACTCCCTGAGACGAGCCCACGTTTCCGGAAGGGTCCGATACGGCCCCACGTGACGAGCCCACACGTAGGAGCCCGCCGACAGAAAGACTTCGGTGAGACCGTCGGGAATCGGCGTGCCATCGGCGACGAGCACACCCGCGTCGGACCGCAGCTCAGCCGCCGGTACGGTCGCCGGGTTGTCGTGGTAGACGGCGACCAGCTGTGGCGGATCGTCGAAGAGCCCACCCGATTCGGCGAGAGTGTCCAAGCGGGCGAAGGTTTCGCCGATCTGCTGGTACGGGCCGCGATGGCGGAGGCACGCGGCGCGTAGTCGGGCTTGTTGCACGAGGGTGGGATTCATCGGGTGCTTTGGGTTGTAGGCCGCGAGGGCTCTCGGTCGACGGCGAGCCACACATGCCGAGCACTGCACGCCGAGCACGAACTGCCAACCGACGCCGACTTCGGCTCGCGGGACGATGCGCGGCGCGCCATCTTCACCTTCATCGAGGTCTGGTACACCTGCGAGCCGCGGCACTCGAGCCTCGAGTACGTCAGCCCTGCTGCATATGAACAGCACTTGGCGGCGAGCATGGCAGCCGCCTAAACTCGGTGTCCATCAAACCGGTCAAGTCCAGTCGGGTGAAGGAGCGCAGGCAGCATTCGCCCATTCGCCGGTCCACGGAATCGAGAGCGACCTTGGAACCTTCGATTCGAGACCACATGCTCATTCCTCTGCTTTGGAACTTACGACTGAAGAATCGCGAAAAATCGCGCCGGAAGCGTGGGGCAGTTACCGCATCGTCTCGAACTCCGTCGTGGTGGAGTCTGCTTCTGCCCTTGGTCTTTACGGCATGTCTGAACCGTGAAAACGATACAAATGATTCGGTGTCGCCGCCCGCGCTCCAACCGCCCACGATGAGCGTAGTGCCTGAGTCACTCGCGCTTGCGGTGGGCGAGGTTGGATCGTTCAGGGCAATTCTGTCGCATTTCGACGGCGATACCACTATGCTCTGGGCCTCATCGTCCGACAGTGTGGCCTCCGTCGGGACATCGGGCGAGGTGCGAGCACTTCGTGCCGGGGTTATCAGTATCACCGCCACCGTTCGAGCTCGGTCATCGCTGCAAGTGACTCGGTCGGTAGTGGTGAGGTAGCGTCTCGCGTGTAGCCTGGCCGACCATCCGCCGGTGTACGGGATCACCCGTTCTCACGCACTCGCGATCAATCAGACTTACGCGCCTGCGTTCGCGCGGTGCGACACGTGACCGGACACTCCGTGCACTCGCACGTGCGTGGAGGAGGGCGTGTCCGTCTTGCGTCAGAGCAGGTGCGGATGCTGGACGATCTCATCAAAGTCGAGCGCGCGACAGGAACCGAGGAGCGCTAAGTGCGCACATGGAGCTGTCAGCCGCGGCAGAGTATGATGCTTGCCTAACGCGTCGTTGTGCGCCGACGCAGCTGGATTGGCGTGTTCGTCCGTCGCCGAAAATTGCGCGACGCGATCGATACGAACGGGAGGGCGCACCCACGAAACGCGCTCCCGCTCGCCAACGTTACCGGGAGAGCAGCAGACACACAGCGCGTTGCTACCTCAGGTCGGAGCTAAAACGCCCGCAGCATGACTCGTCGGCAACCACGCGCTTGTCCTTGGCGGTCGCGCGCCGCGCTTTCGCCTCGCCCTACCCCCGCAACGCCAGCCCGGTGCTCCCTTCCCCAATCCATCCCCCGCGCTTCCCTGCCGCGACGGCCGCCTCCACAGCGGACACTACCGACGCCTTGCTCACGCCCAGAACCTGCCGAACCTCCGAGACCAGTTCATCCGGCGTCAGCCCACCCGCAGCCTTCAACACCAGCCGGACCGCGCCCTCCACCTCCTCCGGCGCAATTCGATCCCCGGGGAGCCTCGTCCCCGCCCGCGAGCGCACAGGCATCGTGTCCGGCGCCGCCTCGAGCCGCTTGGACCAGAAGTACTCTCCCCTCCGCACAATCACGCCACCGCGCACCGCCTTGGAAATCGCCTCGTTGACCTTCTGCGCGATCCGGGATCCCAGTCGGCTGCTCCACAGCCCGACCACTCTCGTCGCCAGGTCACTCTCGTGCAGCGGCGCCTCGACATCGACGATCTCCACGATCGCGGCGACGAGTTGACCAGTTGGCGTGAGGAGTATGTCCTTGCCCGCGAACCTCCCCTGCCCTCCCGCGAACTGGTATGGCGCGGCGCTCGGCCTAACGTACGGTCCGGAGGCCGCGGCGTCGCGGGCTGATGTCAACCGCGCATCCTCCTCGCGCGCGAAGCGTTCCTGCTCCTCGCGCTGCACTCGTACAGCGTCTGCTCGCAACCGGGCCTGTTCGTCCGCCTCGGCGGCGCGGATGGTGCGAACCTCTCGCTTCGCTTCATCCACCAGGCGCATCAGCCGGTCGAGCACAGCCCGTCGGTCCTTGAACCAGTCGGTGGACCACAGCCGGTGGATGATCCACCCCCGCGCCTCGAGCACCTGCTGCCGAAGACGATCGCGGTCTCGGGCTGTTTCCGAACTGTGGTAGGCCACGCCGTCACATTCGATTCCACAGACGAACCGCCCGGGTACCTCGTCGTCCAAGACTCCGATATCGATCCGGTAGCCGGCAACGCCAACCTGCGGTACGACGCGAACGCCACGACGCGTCAGCTCGGAGACGACTTCGAACTCGAAGGGCGACTCGGTCTGCGCCGCAACATTCGCAACGACGCTTTGCAGCGTGCCATGTTCGGCGTACAGCAGGAACTCTCGCAGGAGATGCGCGCCTCGGGACGTGGTGCCGGCCGCATTGATCTCGTCACCCTTCATCGACGAGAAGACGCGCATTCGCTTGCGCGCGCGAGTCGTGATGACGTTGAGACGCCGCCACCCGTTCTCACCATTGAGCGGCCCGAAGTTGTAACGCAGACGCCCATCGGACGCTTTCGCGTAGGTGACGCTCAGGAAGATGACGTCGCGTTCGTCGCCTTGAATGTTCTCGAGGTTCTTGACGAAAAAGTCCTCGTTCTGGCCACGCGCGAAGAACGGCTCGAGGTTCGGGTCCTGCCGCCTACGCAGCTCCAGCTCATCGAGGATCGCGAGCTGCTGACGCATGTTGAACGTGCCGACCCCAAGCGACTCATGCGGGCGTGCCTTCGCGTGTTCGATCACCGCATCGACGACGCGCCGCGCCTCCGCCATGTTGAGCCCCTTCCCCTCGTACACGCCGTCCGCTACGTACTCAAAAGAGAGACCTGCGTGCTCCGCCCCGGTCTCGACGCTTGGAAAGGTGTACAGGTCCGAGTCGTAGAACGACACGTTCGAGAACGTAATGAGCGACTCGTGCGCGCTCCGGTAATGCCACTTTAGGCGTGTCACCGGGAGCCCGGCGCCCATGAACTCCTCGAGGACGCTTTCGGTGTCCTGCACTACCGGAAGCCCGTCATCGCCCACGGGGCCGGCCGCCGTCGCGCCTGCAGCGGACGCGAAGAAGTTCGTCGGCGGAAGCTGCTTTGGGTCGCCGACCACGACGAGCTGCTTTCCGCGACAGATCGCTCCCACCGCGTCCTCGGTCGGGAGCTGACTCGCTTCGTCGAAGATCACGAGATCGAAACTCGGCGCCCGGCCATCTAGGTACTGCGCCACCGTGAGGGGACTCATGAGGAAGCACGGCTTGATGGCGCGCACCGCTGGCTCCGACTGCTGCAGCACCTTGCGAAGCGGCGCGATGTTCCGCTGCCGCGACATCTGCGTCTGGAGGAACGGCAACCCTGCCCGAACGTCCGGACGCTGGAGCCTCTCCTGAGCCGCCGAACGGAGCTTCGCTACCACCCCGGACTGGTTCTCCTTGAGCACCCACTCATCCAGCTGGCGGAACTCCTTGAGTCGCTGCTCGTGGGAGAGCGTGCTGAACTCTCGAAGGGGTGGGCGCGCCGTCATGACCGCATCGAGCCATTTCTCGAGCACTGCTCGTCGGAACACACGACCGAGCGCGTCGAAGGGGAGGTCGGTTTCCGCGCCCGTGTTCGCGAGTGCTGAGGTCACCAGCTCGCCCGCCGCGCTCTCGGCGGCCTTTTGCCGTGCCTGCTCGAACGTCGCCCACGCTGGCGCGATCGCGATGCCTGCACGCATCTCGACGAGGCGCGCTCGAAGGTCCGCGTAGGAAATCGCTTCCAACTCTCCCACCCGCCACTCTACCGAGGCGACAAACTCGCCGATGCTTTTGCCAAACTCCTCGGCAGCCTGTCCCAACGCACGGATGCTGGAGACGTCGGGCCTGGCAGACGTCGCTCGCTTGAGCGATGAGGCAGAAAGGCCGTGCTTGACGCACATGCTTCTAACTTCGACAACCCACGCGATGTAGCGCTCAAGGAGTGATGCGTCGGATGCCTCGCCCTGCCAGAGTCCCCCAAAGAGCGCTTGAGCGCGCTCCTGTCTCCCGGCGATCCCCTGCCGAGCCGCGATGTACCGATCAACTCCCCCGAGATCGTTGGCCTGATCCAGCAGCGCGGGCGGGTTGTAACCGGGGGCCCTGTATCCAAGCCATCGACGCTTGATTGTGCGGAACCGACCGTCCAGGATCGCGAGGAATCCGAACAGTCCGGAGGTCTTCTGCTCGACGTACGCGATATCTGACGCGTGCTCTTGTTCCAGTGCCTCTCGGGTGAATTTCCGATCGAGCGCGGTGCGTTGCCGCTGGAGTTCGCGGACCTCGCTGAGGAGCGCGGTCGCCTCCGCCGGAGGCGCGTTCCATGCGTCGCTCTCGAGCACGGCCAGAGGAGCGCCGGGAGATCGTTCGTAGACGGCAGCGACGGCTCGCGCCGTCATCACATCACCAGGTGTTCGAACCGGAGGGAGCGCAAAGGCCTCCGATACCTCCGCGGCCTTCGTCAGCACATCATCCACCTGCGCGACAAGGGCATCCATCGTGGCGGCAAGGTCCTCGAGCGCTGCCGGCGTGTAGAAGACTCGCCCCGTATCCCGCCACGGATGGTGGCTCGGAAGACCGATCGGTTCCTGCGCAGCGGCGAGATCGCCGAGAAGCCGCTCGATATCCTCGAGCAGCTCGGGCGTGATGTCGTCGATACTCCGCGACAATCGGAAGCGTGGCACGTCGAGCACGCCGTCGAGCATACCAGTTGCCCGGAACGGAGAGATGCCGAGGGTGCCATGCGGCGTATGCACCGCCTCCGCGTACGCCGATAGCTCTCCTCGCACATGCGGTAAGCGGTGTGTCCGGCGCTCGATCACGGGACGCTGGAGCGATGCATCGAGCGCGCCCTTGAGCTCCTGCATCACCACTCGCTTGTTCGCCTTCGACGCGTGCAGCTCTAGGCAGAACTCGCCGAGGCCGGCCCTAACGAGTCGGTCGTGCACGACTTTCAGCGCCGCCAGCTTTTCGGCGACGAAAAGCACCGACTTGCCGTCGGACAGCGCCTGCGCAACGAGGTTCGTGATCGTCTGTGACTTTCCCGTCCCTGGAGGTCCCTCGATCACCAAGTCATGGCCACGTGCGATGGCGGCGATCGCGCGGAGCTGACTGGAGTCCGCGTCGACCACCTGCGCCGTCTTTTCCGGCGGGAATTCCACGTCGAGTGCGAGGTCGCGGATCTCCTTCGGCAATCCCATGAGGTAGGTGCCCGCCGGCGCTTCGCGGGTCACGAGCTGGCCTACCAACCGATGCGCGCCGAAGGCGAGGGCGTTGGCTTCCAGGTCCTTGAACATGACCAGCTTCTGAAAGGCAAACGCCCCGAGGAAGATGTCCGTCTTCACGCTCCAGGCTCGGAAGCCCGCCCGCACGCGCTCCGCCGCAAGTTCTGCCGCCGCCGCGAAAAAGTCGCGCACTGCGGCCGCCGCATCCGGATCATCGGCGGCGGGGAGTTCGGGGAGCGTGACCCCGAACTCGCGCCGCAGGTACTCCGCGAGCGCTGGGTTCACCATCGGCTCCTCGTCGGTCGCTTCCACCAGGTACCCGCTGCGTGCGGACCTGCGAGAGAGACGCACCGGCACCATCAGAAGCGGAGCGCGAAGCACATCCTCGCTGTCGGCTGACTCGGTGTAGTGCAGCATGCCGAGGGCCAGAAACAGGACGTTGACGCCCTGCTCCTCCAGCGTCGCGCGCGAGAGGTCGTCGAGGCGACGGAGCGACTTGTCCAGCGCTTCCGGGGTGGCCTGCACCTGCAGAACGTCATCCCGATGGCGATCGTCGAGCGTCTCCGGGTCGTATGGCGCGAAGTCGAGCTCGAGCGACCGCGATTCGTCCGCGCCATCCGGGTCTTCCCACGCGTCGCCATCGACCGTGACGCTCACCGTCAATGAGGACGCCTCTTCCGTCGGTTGGGCGTTGCGCCTTCCGGTGGAGCGGAGAAGTGGACCGAAGCGCATCGGCTTCGCTTCGATGCAGAGGTGCCGGTACACCTCGGCCGGCTGCTCGTCGACGATCGTTACCGTCGAGACCTTGGTCGGTTTGAAGTTGAGGCCTCGGTTTCGCTTGCTGAGATCTAGCAGGCGCGTGCGCCAGAGATCGAGCGCGGTCTTGACCCTCTCCGCCACCGGGCCAGAGAATGGTGCCCCAGAACGCGTCACCGGAGACGGAGGCGGCGGAATGTCGTTAGGCGGCTGCGCGGCGGCAGGCTGTGAATCGACTGCAGGCCAGACGGGCCTTGACGCGTGAGAGAGCTCGCCGGCGCCGCGACCATTCGGGCCAGAACCATCGGTGGAGGACGGGTGCGTCATGACAGGAACCGCGATGGGAGGACAGCGCCAGCGAAGCTGCGCCAAGATCGATCAGCGAGGCAGTGGAGGTGGAGTTGTGGAGCGCTGTTGGGCTAGTCGCACGCGGCGAGCGCTGAGCCGAGGATGGCGTTGAAGAGCTCTACGTCGCCCTCCAGCAGGAGATGTGGGCTCTTTCCCGAGGACTTCTCGAGGACGACGCCGTCGCTGCACGGCGTGAAGGACAGCAAGCTGTTGAGCCTCAGTGTCGTGTTCTTCTTGCCGCCATCGAAGATCACCCGTTTGTTGGTGAGATACACTGTGCCGCGGTCTATCTCCGTCAGCTCCTCACGCGTAATCCGCTGTACGCGTACGCTGCCAA
The DNA here is from genome assembly GCA_964637355.1 of uncultured Gemmatimonadaceae bacterium. Classification (GTDB taxonomy): domain Bacteria; phylum Gemmatimonadota; class Gemmatimonadetes; order Gemmatimonadales; family Gemmatimonadaceae; genus SCN-70-22. The sequence continues at coordinate 8,783 of CAZWVG010000020.1, read as the reverse complement.
CGCGATAGTGCAGACCCTTCGCGATGCGGAAGGAGGCGACCGGGCCGCCGTAGTTGATTCGCTCTGTCCGCGTACGCATCTCCATCCAGACCGCCGGCGCGACAGCATGACAGGTCTCACCCCGCTGCAGATTGATCGAAACCGCCACCACAGGCAGGTTGCCATTGTCGACCTGCCACAGCAGGCTAAAGCGATCGAGTGCCTTCTTCGTTGACTCGTCGAATGAGAGCGTCATGTCGAGCGATCGGGCCAGCGCGTGCAAGTCCGCTAGTTCTTGCGGCGAGAGCCGTTCGTCGGCAATCGCCGCTTTTGCGGCGCCGGTGAGCAGCTGCTCGCGCTGCTCTCGCAGGATGCGGTCGCTCACGTCCTGTGGGAGGCGGATCGCTCGCGAGAGGGCATCGAGCTATTGGCGATCACCCGCCGACAAGTGTTCGTCGCGGATCGCTGCGTCTACGGCGGCGCGGTATCGCCCGTGAACGAGGTCCTCCTCGACTTCACGCAGCTCCGTGTCGCTCAATCCGAGCGCGCGCCGTAAGTCCGCCAGATACTGCGCCTCTTCCGCCGTAATCTCGTTGTCGGCGAGGAACGCCGTGACCGCGTCGCGCCACACCTCAATCAGCACGGTGCGGGCCTTTGCTCCTCGCACGCCAAAGGCCGCGAGATCCTCACCGATCATTGCCGTCGTTACGGCCGCCGGGCCCGCGGTGGCCAGTCGGTTCGTGATGGCCTGTTTGGCGTCGGTTGGTTTGGACTGGAGAAGGAGCTTGGCGAAGAAGCCTCGGGAGGCTGGTGCGGAGCCTCTCGTGAAGGGGGTCAGCGGGGCTGGAGGGGCGGCGTCAGGCATGGCGTACGGGGCAGGTGAGGAGGTGCGATGAGCTCCCCAACGTGCTGTGTGGATCTGACAGTCGCTAGTCCTGACGAGACAAAGCAGGAGGTGCACAGGTCGGAAATACCGACAACACACTAAGAGTCGACAAGAGCTTGCCAGCATGTGGCTGCGAAGGCGCGCCCATTCCCCGGCAGCGCACGTGTCGTCGGGGGGCATCCCAACTTGCGTCGCAACAAGCGCCCCGCAGCGGCCGCGCAGATGCGACTGCCGCGGCCGCCGTTCAACACGAACCCTCCCGCGCGCGAACTTGGGGGAAAGCGACCGACCTGTACGCCAACGTCGCGGGCGTGCCAACCTTCAGCCCCACCGTGCCCTCGCCCGCCACCGTCCACACGTGCCCTGTCTCTTCCTCCACGAACGAGTTGATCGGCAGGGGATTTCTAATCGACGCCAGCAGCGTGACGCGTCCGGCCGCAGATTCGAGGCTCCCTGCTCTCCGTATTCCCGACCGGATCTCAACCGCGCCGGTCTGATCGACATAGGTCGCGCAGACGTTTTGATGCGGAAGTCCTTCGCCCATGCTGTCATTATTGATCAGCGCCGGCTTTAGACGATAGAGCCCATCCGCGTCGGTGCCGAGCCGGAGGCTCCCTTCGCGATCGAAGAGCACTGTCGAGACCTGCCACCTTGGCGGCAAGAAGAAGACCCTTTGGCCGTCGCGCAGCACGTCCGTCAGATCGACCCTTCACAGCGCCGTTGCATCTGCTCACAGGCGGAAGTCCAGGCCGCGCTCTTCGAGCGGCACACGCGTCGCGGAGTCGCTGTCCCCGCGAATGACGTTGCCGCCCGAGACGGCGACTACCGTGCTACTCGACGGAAATTGCGCCACCCATTCCACGCGGGAGCGGGGCGCGTCGATCGTAACCGTTGCAGCTGCTCCCCCACGAACAGAGGCCATTCAGACTAGCGATCAACAGCGTGCTCGCCGAATCCTCCGCCAGGATCGCGATTAAGTCCGACGAAAGTGCGGCATCGGTCCGCAGCCCCTCTGACCCGCGCCGCTTTTCGGGAGCACTACGACGTGTAGGCTACAGACTAGGCTGAAGGGTTGAAGCTGCGGCCGAATTCAGGGCCCTCACATGCCCGAGTGACAACTACACTCCGACTCACGCACCTGAGAGCTTCCGAGCGCCGCTTGTATAGAATCTAGAATCGCTCCTAGCCGAGAGTTTACCCTCACTCGTCCGCGATCGTTACGGTGCAGCCCCGACGAGCTTCCCCTCTACAAGAATTCCGGTGTAGAGATCGAAGGACCATTTGTTTTTTCGGTGAAAGGTCGCGCGATATGTCCCCGCGAGTTCACCGTCCGCTACGATTTGTTGGCGATCAATATTAGTGGGGGCTTCGACTTCATATCGCACGGTTGCGACAAGACGCCCCCCGTCGTTCTTCACGCTCACAATCTGTATGCCAATGAGGTCGTCCTTGTTGGTTCCGGCGATCTTGCCTAAGCCCTCCAGTAGCGGTTTGGCCCACGCCGTCTCTGGATTTGCTCCCGCTGCGTTCGCTGCGCGTTTGAAGAATGGCTTTACGTTTAGCGTCGCGTTGTCGTTCTCCATCACAGCGAAAGAAAACTTCACCTCCTGTCCAGGAGCGAGAGCCACGTCACGAACGACCACGCGTCGAGAGTGCCGGTCACCTGCGTGCATCTCCCAATAGCCAGTCTTATTGGCCGGGAGGGTATACTCAGTTGTCCCGTCCGGCGACTGGTCTCGTGTCACAACGAGATAGATCTCATCCTTCTTGCTCGTTTGGTCGGTGCGATTGATGACATGCAGTTGTTCCATTACCCACGAGAAGCGGATGGGAGTGGCCGCCTCCTGGGAAAAAAGCATGGTAGGCATCGACAAAGAGACGAGCAATTTCCACAGCGTGCGCATTGAATCCTCCTGGCAATGGCGTGGCAGCACAGCAGGGGCGATGCGCGCTAGTGTGCGATTCGGCCGTGGGGGTACCGGGTTCGACGTCGCTGCTCGACGCGATCACTGTCCTGCGAGGTCGGCCGAAGGCTAGATTGCGTCATGGAGCACGGAATCGGACGTTCATCCTAGGTTTCGTAACGTCGATCGACGCGCGGAACTTTGTGAGTCGCGAGGCGAGCGCATGCATAGCGCTCTGATCGGCCGTACCAGTACCACGTTGTCGCAGTGACTACTTCGAAATGCTCAGCGCGTGTTGAGGGTCAGCGGGACGGATGCCCCAGCACATGGCCTATCGCCGCACGGGTATGAACGCCAAGTTTGACAAAGACGCGCTCCAAATGACGAGCGACCGTATGCGGAGACAGGTTGAGCTCTGCTGCGATTTCTTTTGTCGTTCTGCCCAGCGTCACGTGGCGCGCGACTTGTATCTCTCGGACGGTCAGTGAGAACCGTTCCACGAGTTCAACATCTGAGACGTAAGCGGGTGACAATGGCGCCGCGTGCACGATTACTCCCGCTGGACCTCCATCTGGCGACAGTACCGCTGGGGCAAGCGTGGCAGTGATCCGGTAGTGTCTGTCCGCGATCCGCGTCGTCAGCGAGGTCGCGCGTGCGGCGTCGAGCAGGTCATAGGTCGTGCGAGAGCGGGGACGCGACGCGGCGACGCGCGCAATGCCCGCACAAGTGCGCGCGAGCGCGCAGGCAGTCCTCTCGAGCGTCCTCCACGCCGGGTTGACGGCCTCCGCACGCCACGCCGGTGTCTCGTGCACGATCCGACCCTGCTCGTCCGCGATCATTGCGAGCACGCCCAGCTGGTCGAGTACCCCTGCAAGCGCGCGACGCCGAGCTCCCACTACGGAGATCATGGTGGTCCCGGCGTGGAAGGCGGCACTGAGAAGGCGCAGTAAGGCCTTTCCCTCCGGGCCAAAGCGCACGGTGCCGCGCCGGTCGCGATGCATCATCAGCCGCGCTGATGTGACGGCACGATCTCCCCAGTGCGCAAGCGAGATGGTGTCGAGCAGTCGATTCGGGAGGTAAAACTCCTGCGTCGCGCGGTCGGCAAGATAGGCGTGGAATCCGCCTGCCGCGGCGACCAATTCGTCCTGCGTGACGACTACCTGCTGACGCTTTGCCGAGACTTCGTTGCTGTGATCTTCATCTGTATCGAGCGCTAGCCACCGAGCCTGCTGATCGAGCGAAAGGTCGTCGGTGTACAGACGGCGTTCGGCAACCGCCGAGGCGTCCTCCGCGACGCTCCCACCGTGCCAGTCCGTCGTCGGGGCCGATAAAGCGAAGAGTACCGCATCGGCGCCCACGAGGGCGCCAACGGTTCGACTGACATCAGCGCGCCAGGCGTCGAGCGACGGGTAGTCTAAAGGAGTCAGTAAACAGGCGAGCGCCGTCTCGACTCGCGACAGATCTGCCGCCGTGAACGTGAATCTCTCATTCGCCCCCACTCGCCACCCCCAAAGTCTCTCTACCACCCCGTCGACCACGGTCTGAGCGCCGTTCAACGCTTCCGCGTTAGGCGAACAACGTAGCGCGCAGGGCCGTCGTCAGCAACTAGAATGGCACGAATTGGTATCAGTCAAGCAGGGCGCCCACGAGATGGTGTAGTTGACCCGTTTCGGTGGAGCCTTACTCTCTGTGTGAGAGGAGGAATCCCCGATGCCCCGTCGTCCTGCAGTCTCTCCCGCCGCCTATCGTGAGCAGATCATCGCACTGGCGCGTTCGGGACGCTCGGCCAAGGAACTGGCCGCCGAGTTCGAGCCGTCCGAGCAAACCATCCGCAACTGGCTCTTTCAGGCCGGCGTCGATCGCGGCGAGCACCCGGAGACGTTGACGAGCGCCGAGCGCGAGGAATTGAGTCGCCTGCGGCGCGAGAATCGTCAACTCAAGGTGGAGCGCGATATCCTGGGAAAAGCGGCGGCCTGGTTCGCGCGGGAGACGGGCACGATCCCGCCCGATGCTTCGCGTTCATGAGCGCCAACCAGGCCGTCTTCCCGATTGCGACGATGGCGCGCGTGCTGGGTGTGTCAGAGAGCGGTTTCCATGCGTGGCGCCGTCGCCCACCGTCGCGCCACTACCAGCGCGATGCCGAGCTCCTCGTCGCGCTGCGGACGGCGCATGCGCGATCCGATGGGACCTACGGCGCGCCACGCCTGCTCGCGGATCTCCGTGAGGCCGGCTATCGCGTCGGCCAGAAACGCATCGCCCGCTTGCTGCGTCAGGACGGGCTCCGCGGCGTCTCCAAGCGCCGCGGGCCCGCGCGTCCGTCCCGCACGACGTCTGAGACCCCTCCGGCCCCCGATCTGTGCGCCGCGACTTCACCGCGACCGCGCCGAACCAATTGTGGGTGGCCGACATCACCTACATCCCGACAGCACTCGGCTTCTTGTACCTCGCGGTTGTGCTCGATGCCTTTAGTCGCCGGGTGATTGGCTGGGCCATGCGCGACACGCTCCATACCACCGTCGTGCTGGACGCGCTCGACATGGCCGCGGCACAGCGGCGGGTCAGCGACGTGATCCACCACTCGGACCAAGGCTCGCAATATCGAGCATTCGCGTTCGGGCAACGCTGTCGCACGCTCGGCGTCCGTCCCTCCATGGGATCGCGAGGGGACGCATACGACAACGCCATGGTCGAGAGCTTCTTCTCGACTCTCGAGTGCGAGTGCCTGGCGCGTCATCGGTTCGCGTCCCACACCGAGGCGCGTCTCGCACTCTTCCGCTACATCGAGGGCTGGTACAATCCGCACCGCCGCCACTCGGCACTCGGCCACCGCTCCCCGCTTGCCTTCGAACAGGACTACGTCGTACGATCAATCGCCGCGTGAATCCCAACCACCACCGCTCCACGAAAGCGGGTCATGTACATGGACGTTCTAGTGTGGACACAAACCCGTCGGCGCAGACCTCTAGGAACGGCGGTTTCCCTCACACTTCGATGGATCGGCGAGCCTAACGGTCTCGAGTGATCTCAGCAGATGCCCCGCGTACTGCTCGCGCCATTCACTCCGCGAGCGGAGCTCGCTCGACTCTGCTAATACTCTCGAGGAGCCCAGACGTCCTCCCCGACTTGAGACCTGCACCCCGAGAACCGAACCACAGAGTAGGTCGGGGGCCCAGCCTTGGCATCACGTCCCGACGTCTTGGTCGCGCCATGCCTTCAAGACGCTGGAAACATCAATGTCCGTTGGGGGCGAAGTCCAAGCTTTGTAGTACGAGGCGTCATCACTCTCGGGCGCTGGATCGGGCACGTCAATCTTGATCCGGGTCGGCATCATGACAGAGTCCCCCAAGAGAATGCACTCTCCGCGCCTAAGCGTCGAAAACATGCTTGCGACTCCACGCACGGAGTCGGGCAACAAGCTTCTCACATAGGACTGGTCATCAGGATTCGCTATGCGGAGGCACAAGAAGCTGTTGCACTGAGAGAGGATGGTGGAAGAAACTTCCCGAGGTCGCTGACTGATCGCGGTTAGGCTAATTCCGTATTTGCGGCCTTCCTTGGCGATACGTTCGGCGGCATGCTTGGCTGGTTCGCTCGAGGGATCGGCGTCGTTTAAGTAGATGTGCGCTTCGTCTGCAAATACGGCAATAGGGAACCGAGCCTTGTGCGTGCGCCTATACCAGTACGCGAAGTCAAAAAGACAACGTAGCGCAAGTGAGATTACCGAAGCCCGAACGTCAAATGGGACGGGGCTTAGGTCGATTACCACCACCTTCTTTCGGTCGCCGATCTGTTCTCCGAGCAAGCGCCGGAACAGGTGCTCCATCGACGCGCTCGTATTGTATGTCGTTGGCTTGAAGATCAGATCGTATCGCTTGTCGTTTAGGCGAGCGTCGATGCGCATAAGCAGGCGTGTAAACTGCCCAAACAAGGGACCTTGCTTGTCTCCTCTGTCGCCTTTGACCTTCTCTGTGTCAAGCTTCCGAAAGTCCGCGAGAATGGAATCGAAGTCAAAATAGACTGGCGTGTCGATTGTGATCTTCTTGATTCCAAGTGCCCTATTCTCGGCGTGACCTTCCTTCGCTGTTTGCAGAAGCTCTTTGAACTTCGCGATCTGGTTAGGTGCCGCCGATTCACTGCGGTCCACCATCAGGCCGAGCAACTCTTCCGAGTTCATCAACCAGTACGGGAGTTCGATATCAGAGGCGGAGATCACGTCGGCTGACGTGCCGAAGGTGCCCGAGTATTCGCCATGGAGATCGAATAGAACTATCGTGGCTTGCTGGAAGGCACACATTTTCTGAATCAGCGATGCCACCGTCCACGACTTGCCGCCGCCAGTCTGTCCCAGGATCGCGGCGTGCCGTGTCAAGAATGCGTCCAGATTAATCTTGGCCTTCTGCGTCGGAACGAGCGACAGACTGCCAATCGCGAACTCACCTTCCGCGTAGCTCGAGTAAACGCTGTCGATGAGATCCGGAGGAACCGCAAATACTGGAGCGTTCACTGTTGGCAGGACGTCGGTGCCGCGTTCGAATCGCCCCGCGGCGTCGAATGTGCCGACAGGTATCGCGGACAACCCCCGGGAAGCTCGGTCAAGGACGAAGGTGCCGTCCACATCAGCGCGTCGCGTATCAGTGGCCGACGCTCTTGCCTCTCGCATGTCCACTCCGGTAACCATGCACAGAAGTCGTCCTGCAGGCAGCGAGAGCGTGATGAACGAGCCTGGTTGTCCGATTACCAATGGCATGGGGCCGGCGTTTCCATTGATGTGCACTGTCATGGAATCGGGAACGCCAAGGTCAGATGCAGGCGCTCGTTCATGAGGGAGTAGCGACACAAACACTTCGTCGCCCGTCACCGCGACGACCTTGCCAATTTGGTACTCACTCATCGCTGCGTCCTAGAAGAGGGTCACGAAGTCGCTAAACTTCCATCGCGTCGTTCCGGGCGTGGATGGCCGGCCGCCCGAAATGAGTCCGTCCGAAAAGCCGGCGGAAAACGAAGGAAGTGTCTTAAACGCCGCGATTCCATCAGGTTCGTATTCGCTTAGCGCAAATAGGCGCACCCGCCCTGCTCCCAATGCAGGGAGAAGCAAATGGTCATTGATATGCTCGTCGCCGAAGCTGAAGCCGCAGCTCACTAGGTACTTGCAGCCGCTGCCTAGGATGCGACTTGCTTGCGAGAACAGAGCGTCATGAGGATGGGCGAGCGTATCGAGCACCTTCTTGCGACGTGGCAATACCATCACGCGACTCGTGGTGCCTGTAATCGCAGCCGGATGGCGTTCGAATATCTGTCCGCCTTCTGTGAACCACGAGAGCGAACCATGCAGTTTCACCAACCGAATTGTGAGCTGATTGTTGGGCCTGAAACGACCACCTTCGAGCGATCCAGTCATGGTGTGGAACTGCGTCGGATTGAAGAAGCGCTCTGTGGTACCTGAGAATCCATTCTCGACTAGGACGCCGGCCTTTGCAGCGGCTGTCTCGAAGAGGAGATCGTAGTTGGTTGTGAAGATCCACACGGCGCCGGGCCGACCGAACGTGCGTTGTGATAGCCTGCGGAGGAACTGAACGTGATGATCGAGTACAGGAGCGCCGACCGACAAGAGTACCTGCACGACGGACTCTCTCAGTTTCGACTCGAGCGCGGTCGAACGAGGATCGCCAGCGGTTATGGCGTGCGCGATGACACGGTCGGCCATTTCCTCAATGTTTGGTGTAGCGCTCGCGTCCGAATATGTCTGGCCCGCTGCGGCGAGTGCTCGGTCCAGTGTTGCACGTTCGTCCGCCGTGAGTGATGCGACGACCTGACGAGTTAGGCCGTTCATCATTGGGTAGCCAGCTTCGACGGAAGTGCCAGCGCCGAACAGGAATCCCGTCTCCTCGAGAGAGTAGGCGAGGTTCGGCAGAATGTCGGACAGATCAAGGCTCATTATTGAACTCAGTTACGTTCGCGCCGCGCAGGTCCGCGCGCGAGAGATCAACATGGGTGGAGGGATTCGACGCGCGTCA
>CAZWVG010000019.1:0-42482 GCA_964637355.1 uncultured Gemmatimonadaceae bacterium | reverse complement strand
CGTCGAGCGCGGCGGTCGGCGCCTTGAGGATCTCGCCGACCGGAATGTGCACCGACGGCGAGGTAAGGCCGTTGGTCGTGAGCGTGCGGGCAATCTGTGCCGGCGTACGATTGAAGTAGCCGGCGAACTCGACCTCCTTGTAACCGATCGACGCCACCTTCGCCAAGGTGGCCTCGACGTTCTTCTCCATCTGGTCGCGCACCGTGTACAGCTGCACACCGACCGGCTTCACCGCCACGGTCGCATCAAACGTCGCCTCCGGATCGATCCCCTGCGCCATGAGCGACTTGAGGAGTGGGTTGACGGCGAGTCCAAGAGCCGACGCCTGTGCAAGGCGCGTGAGAGCTTCTCTGCGGGAAGTCACGGGAGCGATTCCTGTCGAAGGGTGCGGCGTGTCCGTGCGTCGGCCTTGTACCCCGCCGGCACCGACGCGGCTCCCCGACGGCGCGCTGGCCAACGGGGATCTCTGCTCGTCGAACGTACGTCCAGCCTGTGCATCCGTCCAGCGACGCACCTGAGCACGCTACGGCCGTGGGCGTTCTCCGCTGAGCACGGCCTGGACGCGCAGGAGCTGCGGATTCCCGGGCGAGACTTCGAGCCCCTTCTGCAGCGTGGCACGCGCGGCCGCGGTGTCGCCGCGCTGCACCTCCCCCATCGCGATCGCCCCGTAGGTCAGCCCCGACTTGGGAAAGAACTCGAGGTTGAGCTGCAAGAGCTTCATGGCGTCGTCGGGACGCTTCGCGCGCATCACATCGTCGGCGATGTTGGGCAACGTTGCCTCGCCGAAATCGAACATCGCGCGTCCGTACGTCTTCTCGCGCAGCTCGCGATAACGGGTCACCGCGCTATCGGCGTCCTTTGCGTCGAGCGCGCCGAGCAGTTCGGCGGCCAGCGTGCGCGGCTTCGAGGTACCGTGGTGGCACGTTTCGCAGGTGACGCGCGTCAGCGGCGTGAAGGTGCGCCCGGTCTCGGTGAGATACTTGTCGTCGATGTCCATCGTCATGCGCAGCATGACGCGGGCGACCTTCTTGAGTTCCTTGTCGTCGAGCGACGGGTCGAGCCGCTCGGGCTGCTGTCCCGGATTAGTCACGACGTGACAGTCGTTGCAGCGGAGCCCCAGGGCGGTCGTGAAGCGGCGCATCACGCCGATGACCTCGGAGCGCGGCATGTCCTTCGGCAGCACCTGCAGGTTCTTGGGAGCCTCGCCCCCCTGCGCAATCGCGATCGTCGAGAGCGTCACGCTCGGCAGGGCGACGCGAAGTGCGACAAGGAGGCATCGGCGGGCGACGGACATCGGGAACCTTCTCATGTGAGAGGTAATGGCGAGCGCGACGACGCCTCGCGTCGCCCAACCGGCACGAAGCTACCGCCCCCCGGACCGAACGCCTAGACCTGTGGGAGTTCGTAGCCCCTACGATAGCGGGCGCGCGTCAACTGGTTCGCCTCGGCGTCGTTCCGGCACTGCTGCCTGGATGCCTGGCGGTGTCCCGGAAGGCCAGCGGTTGTCGGCGACCATTCGACTTATCGGATTACCGCTCCCGTATCGCCCGGCAGGAGCAACTGCCGGTGCGCCCACCAGGGGGCGATCCCGTTCCGCATGACCCGCTCGTGAAACTCGCGCAGGTTGAAGGCTGACCCGCTGCGCGTCGTCACGTCCTCACGCAGCGTCAGCATGGCGCGCTTGCCCAGGAAGTAGCCGCCGTTCGTGGGATCATACGCCACGCGCGTCGCTTCCTGCATGGCGGCGGGTCCCGGGACGTGTGCGTTCTCCTCGAAGAACTTCGCCCCTTGCTCGATGGTCCAGCCGTTGGTGTGCACGTTGAGGCTGACGATGAGGCGACAGATGCGTGTCATCGACTCCGACAGCTGCGCCATCGCGTAGCGCGGATCCTCACGCTTGAAGCCCTGCTCGATCACCAGGTGCTCGGCGTAGTGCGCCCAGCCATCCTGCCCGCTCGACGGCTGAGGAAAGGGATTCAACCCGATCCAGATGCGGCGAATCTTCCCGGGCGTGCTACGCATGAAGAGCGAGTGCACGAAGTGGCCGGGCATCGCCTCGTGCGCCGAGGTGATTGCCAACGACGGATAGTTGAAGCGTTCGAGCCACTTGTTCTGGCGATCCAGCGTCCAGTTTGCGTTGGCGTCGGTAACGTAGAAGATGGATTTTACCGGCGCCGTCTCCATCGGCGGCGACGCGTGCATCGACGCGAGTCCGATGTCGAACGGCTTGGACGGCTCGACGATGACGCGGTCGTCGCTCGGCAGGCGTACCAGCCCCTGACTCGTCACGAACTGCTGCAGCTCGTCGACCACGCGTCGCGTCGCCTCGACCAGCTCGCCGCGCTTGGGGTGGTCCTGCAGCACCTCGCGCCAGACCTCCATCGCGCTCCGGGTGGAATCGACGGCATGCGCCTTCTCGACAAAGAGCGCCTGCTCGAGTGCCAGTTCCCGATGCGCGATCTCCAGCATGCGTGGCGTCGGGAGATCGATCAGTTCCTCGGCGCGATAGCGCGCCTCCACATAGTCCCTGCCTAACGCCACCGTCCCCTTGGCGCGCGGCAGGATCGTACGCTGATACTCGGCGATGAAGGCGTCGATCGCCTGCTGTGCCGTTGTCGCCTCACCCATCATGGCGTTCCACGCCTCGCCGCGCGGCGCATCCAGCGCCAGCGCCAGGTCGTTCGACAGCATCGCGCTCGCCCCCTGGAACATCGCCAGCCCGCGCTCTGCCAGGACTCGCGGCGGGTTCTGCAGGTTGGCCCGCGCGGCGTCGAGGAGGACCGGGACCCCGCGCAGCTTGTCGCGCACGCGCAGCATCCGCACCTCGGGCGCCGCGCTCGCCATCGTCATCAGGTTGTGCACCCCATCGGCGATCGCCGCCGCGTAGATCATCGGGTTGCGCTGCCAGCTGCGGGCAACGTCGAGGTCCAGGATCCAGCCGTCGATTACTCCGTCCAGGATGCGATGGTCGACGCGCTCGTCGTTGGTGAGCGCCGACGATGGGATGCGCTCGAGGCGCCCCTTCATGTCGCGAAACCAGGCGAGTTGCCGGGCGATGTTCGCCGCCGAGAAGTCCTCGAGGCGATCGTCGTGCATGTGCAGGCCGTTGCCGGCCGCAATCGACGGATAAAAGGCCGCCCATCCATCGAGTTACTCGTCGACGAGCGCCGCGAATTCGCGGGAGGCCGGCGTCGTGGTACCGTAAGTCAGCGCCGCTGCAGCTGCCGGCGTGTCGTGCGCGGCGGGCTGCCCCCCTTCCTTGGGCGCTCCGCAAGCGGTGAAGAGCGCAGCGAGCAGCGGGAGTGCAGCGGTATGCGGCAGGCGAGGCATGGGTCTTGAGAAGACGGGAAACACAGAAGACGAGAAGACGGAGAAGGACGGTGATAGAGTGTGGGGACGCGACGCGTCGCGAAATAGGGGATTCGGGGCGTCGATTCGTCCTGATCAGGATCGCGCCAACTCCTCAGCTGCAATCTCGCGCATCCGGAACTTCTGGATCTTCCCCGTCACCGTCATCGGGTATCCATCCACGAACTTCACGTAGCGCGGAATCTTGTACGATGAGATGCGCCCCTTGCAGTACGCGATGATGTCGTCGGCGGTTGGGCTCGTCCCCGGACGCGGGACGCTCCCGGCCATCACCTCCTCACCATATTGGTCACTCGGCACACCGATCACCTGCGCGTCCTGCACCGCCGGATGAGCGTAGAGGAATTCCTCGATCTCGCGCGGATAGATGTTCTCGCCCCCACGGATGATCATGTCCTTGATACGACCGGTGATCTGCACGTAGCCGTCGTCGTCGATCGTCGCGAGATCGCCGGTGTGCATCCATCCAGCTGCGTCGATCGCCAGGTCTGTCGCCGATTCGTCGTTCCAGTAGCCAAGCATCACCGAGTAGCCACGCGTGCACAGCTCCCCCGTCGCACCGCGCTCGACGATCGCCCCGGTCTCGGGATCGATGACCTTCACCTCCACGTGCGGGTGTACGCGCCCCACCGTGCTCACGCGCTTGTCGAGCGGATCGTCGACCGCGCTCTGCGTCGACACCGGCGACGTCTCGGTCATCCCGTAGCAGATCGTCACGTCGGTCATGTGCATCTCGGACTGCACGCGCTTCATGACCTCCACCGGGCACGGCGAACCGGCCATGATCCCGGTGCGCAGCGTGGAGAGATCGAACGTCACGAAGTCGGGGAGCGCGAGCTCGGCGATGAACATGCTCGGCACGCCGTAGAGCGAGGAGCAACGTTCGGCCTGCACCGTCTCGAGCGCGACGGTGGGATCGAAGGCCTCGCCGGGGATCACCATGCATGCGCCGTGTGTGGTGCAGGCGAGGTTGCCGAGCACCATCCCGAAGCAGTGGTAGAAGGGGACGGGGATGCAGACGCGATCGTCCGGCGTGTACTTGAGCGCCTCGCCGATGAAGAAGCCGTTGTTGAGGATGTTGTGGTGGGAGAGCGTGGCGCCCTTGGGAAAGCCCGTCGTCCCCGAGGTGTACTGGATGTTGATAGGGTCGTCGAACTGCAGCGCCGCCTCGCGCTCGGCGAGCGCTTCGTCGCTCACCTCGCCGGCGCGTGCGATGAACGCCTCCCACTCGTCATCGAGCACGATGGCGCGAGAAAGCTGCGGACAGTTGGGGCGAACCCCCTCGAGCATCTCGACGTAGTTCGTCGTCCGAAACCCGCGGGCGAGGAGGAGGAGCGACGTGCCGGATTGCCTGAGCGCGTACTCCAACTCTGCCGACTTGTAGGCCGGATTGATGTTGACCAGCACCGCCCCCATGCGCGCGGTCGCGAACTGGGTGACGACCCACTCCCACCGGTTGGGGGACCAGATCCCCACGCGATCGCCGGGTTGCACGCCGAGTGCCATGAGGGCGCGCGCCGCTGCACCGGTGGCGTCCCAGAGCTGGCGGTAGGTGGCGCGATATCCGCTCGCGCGCACGACGAGCGCGTCGCGCTCTCCATGGGCGGCGACGGTGCGGCGGAGGTTCTCGCCGATCGTCTCGCCGAGCAGGGGAGTGGCGGAGGTGCCGTGGAGGTAGGAGAGCACGGTAGAGTCCCAAGGGTGTGCCGGGGAACGCTAACCGCGGACGCGTCGGCGTCCAGCGCGGATCCACCGCGGGAGGGAGGACTCAGTGCGTCAGCCCGTAGACGACGTAGTTGGTCGCCAGCTTGTATGCGTCGTTGGAGAGGTTCACCGGGTACCACCCTTCGCCCGACCACTCCATGTAGTCGCCGATGTCGTTGTTGTAGTTGATGATCACCTGCAGCCGGCGACTAGGGTCGTTGTCCTCGTAGATCCCCCGGTACTGCGCCTTGTACTGCGCACCGTCGGGATGCGTCATCCCCTCGAGCGTGGCGATGTGGAAGAACGAATCGAAGACCGGATGCGTGACCTCCATCGGGAAGATCTGCGCCCCCGGAAGGACGCGACGCATCGAGCGCTCGAAGTTGTCCCACTGCCTTCCATAAAAATCGTCGACGATGAGGAAGCCCCCCTTCGCCAGCCACGTGCGCAACCCCGCCGCTTCTGACGAATCGGGGAGCCAGTAGCCGGGTTCGGAGAGGTAGGCGACCGGGTACTTGAGCAGCTCCGGATCATCCATGTCGAGGATGTTGCTTTCGCGCGTGTGCGGCGCGATCGACGTCATGTCGTCGACGATGGTCATGAAATTCCGCTCCATCGCCGGATAGTCGAACTCCCATCCACTCCGCCCGTAGACCTGGTAGCGGAGGCGCACGAAAGTGAAGCGCGCGTCGTAGGCGACGTTCGGCTCGATTTGCACGCGACGCCACCGTTGCGCGCCGGCGATCGACGCCACGATCCCCAGTGCTACCGCGAGTGCGGCCACGAGGACGCGGGCGGTCGGGCGGATGCGGCGCAGCGTGGGCATGCGTTCGAATGTCCCCGTGGGATCGAGCATGCGCAATGCTGGTACGGTGGCGCGCTCGCCAGCAATGCTCGCGCGGTGAAAGGCGCGCCATCGGTGATGCGACGAACGCGACCGCGTGAGTGCGGCTTTGCCTGCCACCGGCACTCGGCGACTTGCCTCAGCCGTGCCGTTCCGCGAGGTTGCCCGTGCGCCCTCGCGGCGCCCTCCCTCGACCGGTCCGACTCTCCTCGCACGCTCATCGCTCGACGCCATGTCCCGCCCCTCGCCCGCCACTCGTGTCACCCGCGCGTAAGTCGCGGGCGAAGGAAGCGTGGGCCGACCTCCCGCGGGAGGAGCTGCTCGATTGGCGCATTCGTGACCTCGGAGTCAAGCTCGCCGGTACCTGGCTCGAGGAGTGCGTCGACGAACTCTACGGTGAACTCGCCGAGCGCGGGCTCAAGCTGCGCCCGCACTGCTGGCTTTCGAACGAGTGGTTTTCGCCGGCAGGGATCCCCGGGATCGGGATTCCATTCTACCTCGCGCACCCGCGCCTCATGCGACTCGAGCGCAGCATGATGCTCGAGGTCGAGGGGGGGACGCGCACCGATTGCCTGCGCATCCTGCGACACGAGACCGGGCACGCGATGCAGCACGCCTTCGCGCTCAACCGGCGCAAGCGCTGGCGCGAGTTGTTCGGCCTATCGTCGACGAGGTACCCCGAGTCGTACACCCCCAATCCCGCCAGCCGCAACTACGTGCAGCACCTGCGCCTCTACTACGCGCAGGCGCACCCCGATGAGGACTTCGCCGAGACGTTTGCCGTGTGGCTCGGCCCGCGGGCGACGTGGCAGCGACGGTACGAGGGATGGCGCGCACTGCAGAAGCTCCAGTACGTCGACGCGCTCATGCAGGAGATCGGCGGAATGCGCCCGATCCATCGCTCGCGCACGCGCGTCGAGCCGGTGTCGGAGATCACGACCACGTTGCGCGAACACTATGCCGCCAAGCACGCGCAGTACTCCGTCGACTTTCCCACGACGTACGATCGCGAACTGCGCAAGGTCTTCTCCGATGAGCCACGTCACGCATCGCGGGAGCTGGCATCGGCGTTCATTCAGCGCCATCGTACTGAAATCCGAAGGACGGTCGCTCGCTGGACCGGTGAGTACGAGTTCACCCTCGACCAGTTGCTGCGTGACATGATCGGGCGCTGCCGCGAACTCAAGCTGCGCGTCGGTGGACGACAGCGGCAGGTGCTGCTCGACTTCGCCGGCATGCTCGCCGTGCGCACGGTGCACTTCCTGTACAGCCGACGCGTCTCGATCGCCCTATGAGTCGCCCAAAGAAGCGTCGGCTCCGCATCCTCGTCCTCATGCAACCCGAGCTCATTCCTCCGGCGTCGGTCGAGGAATTGAGCGAGCGCGAGATGTACGAGATCAAGACCGAGTACGACGTGCTGCGCACGCTGCGCGCGCAGGGGCACGACGTGCGCGAGCTCGGCGTACGCTACGAGCTCCTCCCGATTCGTCAGGCAGTCGAGGAGTGGAAGCCGCACGTTGTCTTCAACCTCCTCGAGGACTTCTTCGGGCTGCGCGCGTTCGATCATCACGTGGTGAGCTATCTCGAGCTGCTGCGCGTCCCGTACACCGGGTGCAATCCGCGCGGGCTCGTGCTCGCGCGCGACAAGGCGCTGAGCAAGAAGGTCCTGGCCTACCATCGGATTGCATTGCCGCGCTTCGACGTGGTCAAGCGCGGGCGGCGGGTGAAGCGCTCGCGACTGCTCAACTTCCCGTTGATCGTGAAGAGCCTCACCGAGGAGGGCTCGGTCGGAATCGCGCAGGCATCGGTCGTGAACAGCGATGCCGAGCTGGCGGCACGGGTGGAGTTCATCCATCGTTCCATCGAGAGCGACGCCATCGTCGAGGAATTCATCGACGGGCGCGAGATCTACGTCGGCATCGTCGGAAACAACCGCCTCGCCGTCTTTCCACCGTGGGAACTGTTCTTCGAGAACGCCGCGCCACGCTCGCGTCTCATCGCCACCTCGCGCGTGAAGCACAATCTCGAGCACCAGCTGCGCCGCGGGATATTCCAGGGACCCGCTGAGCTCCCGCAGGACGTGCACGATCGCATGATCTCCACGGCGCGCCGCATCTACCGTCTCCTCTCGCTCGACGGCTACGCGCGCCTCGACTTCCGCCTTCGCGCCGACGGGACGCCATTTTTCATCGAGGCGAACCCCAACCCCGAGATCGCCCAGAGCGAGGAGTTCGCCTCGTCGGCCGCCGAGGCGGGGTTCGAGTACTCGCAGCTGCTTGCACGCATCGTTTCGTTAGGCATGCGGCGCGGGACGCTGGAGTAGCCGCCGCCACACTGCACCGCGATGACGACCCCTCCCGTTCCCACGCACTACGAGCAGCTCGGCGGCGACGCCGGGATCCGCCGCCTGGTCGACCGCTTCTACGACCTCATGGACGCCTCGCCCGAGGCTGTGCACGTGCGCGCGCTGCACGCGGCGTCGCTCAAGCGCTCGCGCGAGAAGCTCTACATGTACCTCACCGGGTGGACCGGCGGGCCGCCGCTGTACGAACAGCAGTTCGGGCACCCACGCCTGCGCGCGCGACACCTTCCCTTCACGATCGGGGAGCGCGAGCGCGACGAGTGGCTCTGGTGCATGGAGAAGGCGCTCGACGAGCAGGAGATCGACGCGGCGCTGCGCGAGTTCCTGCGCGACAAGATCCGCAACCTCGCGCACCACATGCGCAACCAGTTCGACGACGCATCATCGCACCAATAGCCGCCGTCCGGGCCGGCGCGATGCGCCGACGCGAGAGCTTCGCCCTCCTGTGGGATGACGTCTAGCGGTCGAATGCGGGCGCCCTACTGCCGCCAGTGCTGCATGCGCTCGGCGAAGCCGTTGTCGCCGATCATCGTGCAGAGGGTCGTGAGTGCGGTGCGATCGGCCCCCTTCCACTCGAGGTCCTTGATCGACTCGGCGAGCGGCACGTCGCGCCGGAGCGTGGCGAGCGTGCGGTAGAGCGTGGCCGCCTCGCGGTTCTCCCGGAGTTGCGCCGCGAGCGTCGCCGCGCCGCGCACCGGAACGTCCCACGCCGTCTCGTCATCGGGGATCTTGTCCAACGATCCGTAGCGCGCGAGCACCGCCGCCGACGATTTCGCTCCCCACCGCGGGATCCCCGGGATGCCGTCGGCATCGTCGCCAATGAGTGCGAGCAGGTCGGGGATGGATGCGGGGGGGACGCCGAATTTCTCCACCACGCCCCCTTCGTCGGTCTCCTTGCGGCGGATGCGATCGAACATCACCACCCGCTTTCCGCGCACGCACTGCGCGAGATCCTTGTCCGGTGAGCAGATCACGACCTGCTCCACCTGCTTGTCGTCCTGCCACTTCGACGCCGCTGTCGCGATCGCGTCGTCGGCTTCGAACTCGACCATCGGCCAGACGACGACGCCGAGCGCGCGAGCCGCCGACTCCGCAAGCGGGAACTGGGCGAGCAGCTCCGGTGGGAGTCCTTCCCCCGTCTTGTAGCCGTCGTAGAGCGTGTTGCGGAACGACTCGATCACCTGGTCGAAGGCCACTGCCACGTGCGTGACGCCGTCATCCTTGAGGAGCGCGTAGAGCGAGCGGAGAAGGCCCCGCGTCGCGCCGACTTCTCGTCCGTCAGGGGCAACGGAACCGGGAGCGCCGAAGTGGGCGCGAAAGAGTTCGAACGTGCCGTCGACGAGGTGGATGCGCATGGTGTGTCGAGTGGAGGGCGAATGGACGGGGCGAACCGTAGCGCCCGTGCGGGGGGTGCGGCAAGCGGTTCGGGGAGGGGTCCCTCCCCGTTCGGTTGGTGCGTCCAACCGTCCCGTGCCGCTCAGCCTGCTGAGCGTATCGTGGCGGGGCTGTCGTGACAATCCCGAAACACGCATGTTGGGCGAAACGCGTCGCCCACAGGTGCACCCCGAAGCCCGGAGGGGCTCATGCCCGGATCCGTCATGCGTGTGGTGGGAGTGTTGGCAGCTGCAATCTCGCTTTCGATGGTTAGTGCGCGCTCGGCGTCGGCGCAGGCGGGGACACTCGAGGGGAAGGTGACCGACAGCACGGGGACAGTCCTCGTCGGTGCGGTGCTGACGATCGACGGCACCGGGCTCCGTACCACCACGACGGGGCGCGGGCGCTATACGCTCGGCGGCGTGCCTTCCGGGCGCCAGATGCTGCGCGTCCGTGCACTCGGCTTCGCGCCGGAGTCGTTGCAGGTGACGGTCAACGCGTCGGCCGTCGCGACCGTGGACGTGGTGATGACGCGCTCCGCCTACCAGCTCGCGCCGGTGCAGACGCTCATCGGCTCGCGCGCGCGACATGCAGCCGCCGAGGAGCTCGCGGTGCCCGTGGATGTCTATCCGGTCGAGGAACTCAGGCGCACCGGCTCGACGGAGACGACGCAGATCCTCGCCAACCTCTCCCCGTCGGTCAACTTTCCGAAGCAGGCGGTGACCGATGCGACCGAGATCGTGCGTCCGTTCACCTTGCGCGGTCTCTCCCCCGACCACTCGCTCGTGCTGATCAACGGGCAGCGGCGCCACACCACGTCGCTGCTCAACGTCTTCTCGAACGGTTCCGCGCCGGGCTCCAGCGGCGTCGACCTGAATGCCTTCCCGTCGAGCGCCATCGAGCGCATCGAGGTGCTGCGCGACGGCGCCTCGACGCAATATGGCTCCGACGCCATCGCCGGCGTGGTGAACCTCGTCTTGAAGGAGGGGCAGTTCTCCCCGTTCATCAACACGAGCACCGGGCAGTATCGCCCGGGGAAAGGGTACCCCAACGACGGAACGACGAACGACGTCAACGGTGGCGTGGGACTCAAGCTCGGACGCGGCTCACTGAGTCTCTTCGCGCAGTACCTCAACCGCGAGGCGACCAACCGCGCCTGCCCCGATGGGAGCTTCGGAGACGAGAACGGCATCGCCGACTCGGTCGCCAATTGCCGAGTGATCATCAAGCGCAACGGCGTCCCGCAGCCTAACGTGCACTGGGGAGACGGGCTCGAGCGCGACATTCACACCTTCGCCAACCTGCGCGTCCCGCTCAGCGCTTCGGGGACGACGGAGTTCTACGCCTTCGGCGGCTACTCCGATCGCGACGGGACCGGGAACGGCTTCTTCCGCAAGCCGCAGAACTCGCGCAACTGGCCGCAGATCTACCCGTTAGGCTTCCTCCCCGAGTTCCGCCCCAGCGTCATCGACTACTCGGCGGCCGGCGGCATTCGCACCAACCTCGGGAAGTGGGCCGCCGACTTCGGCGCCAACTACGGCTACAACGGCTTCGACTTCAACCTCCGCAACACGCTCAACTCGTCGCTTGGGCCCAGCCTGACCACGCCGACCGCCCCTGGCCCCGACGGCGTGCTCGGCACCGCCGACGATCCGGGAATTCCCAACCAGACGTCGTTCGACGCCGGCGCGCTTCGGCGTGGTGAGTTCAACCTGAGTGCGAACCTTTCGCGCTCGATGAAGCTCGGGCTCCCCGAAGACGTGAACGTCGCCTTCGGCGTCGCCTTCCGCAGCGAGAACTACGAAGTGATTGCCGGCGAGCGCGCGTCGTGGATCCAGGGATACCACAAGACCGCCGACAGCTCGGGACTCGCACAGGGGGGCTCGTCGGTCTTCCAGGGCTTCGCGCCGAGCGATGCGAGCAAGAACAGCCGCACCAACATCGGCGGCTACGTCGATCTGGAGACGAACCTTTCGAAGAATTTCCTGGTGAACGCCGCCGGTCGTGTCGAGAGCTACAGCGACTTCGGCGAAGCGATCACCGGGAAGGCCGCGTTCCGCTATCAGCCCAATCCCAAGTTCGTCTGGCGCGGAGCGGCGAGCACCGGATTCCGCGCGCCGAGCCTGGCGCAGAGCTGGTATAGTCACACCACCACGGCGATCCAGAACGGTGTGCTGATCGAGATCGGCAACTTCCCGGTCACCAACCGTGCGTCGCGGATCTTCGGCGCCAAGCCGCTGCAGGAGGAGAAGTCCATCAACCTCAGCACCGGCTTCGCATGGTCGCCGACGAACGACTTGAACTTCAACGTCGACTACTACCACATCAGCATCAAGGACCGGATCCTGTTAGGCACCACCTACGACGGAACGTCGGACCCGGTCGTCGCGCAGATCCTCGCGGACTCGGGGCTCACGCAGATCGCCGGCGTGCAGTTCCCGACCAATGCGCTCGACACCAAGACCGACGGCATCGACGTCGTCGGCAACTATCGCGTGCTCGCCGGGAGCGGGACGTTCGATTTCTCGCTGGCGTACAACTACACGAAGAATGCGATCACCCGCGTCGACCCGCTGCCGGCCATCCTGCGCGGGACGGCGACGATCTACACCGATGCGCTCGACGAAGTCACGCGTAACTCCATCGAGCGCAACAGGCCGAACGATCGCGCGTCGTTCGCGGCGAACTACTCGATCTCGCGCCTCCACGCGCTGGGGCGGTTGTCCTACTACGGCAACTATCGCGACGGGAGCTCGAGCGGGATCGAGACCTTCGGGGCCAAGACGCTTTTCGATTCGGAGATCGGGTATCGCTTCGACGCGGTGAACGTCTCGATCGGGGCGCGCAACCTCTTCAACGTGTATCCCGATGTGCAGACGGTGGAAGACAACACCAACAACGGGACGTTCCCGTATCCCGGGGCGTCGCCGTTCGGATACAATGGGCGGTTTGTGTATGTGCGGACGGAGATCTTGTTGAATCGGTAGGTAAGGGGTTCGTTCGCTTTCCGCTGCCCCGCCGCGGTGACCGTGCTCCTCCCCACTGAGCGCCGGTTCACCGCAGAGCCGTGACGCTTGCGCACCGCAGGCTAGTTTTCGCTCGTGCACGAAACGCATCTCTACCTCCGCGACCTCGCCGTCGTGCTCTGCGCGGCGGCGATCACCACGGTCGTCTCGCGCAGGCTCCGGCTCCCCGCGGTCTTCGGCTACGTTGTGGCCGGCATGATCGTGGGGCCGTACGTGCCGATTCCGCTCTCGGTCGACCCGCGCATGGTCGGCGAGTTCTCCGAGCTCGGCGTTGTGCTCCTCATGTACGCGCTCGGCCTCGAGTTCCGTCTCGCGCGCGTCGTACGGATCGCCGCCACATCAGGACTCGCTGCGCTCGCCGAGTCGAGCGCGATGTTCGCACTCGGCTTCACGACCGGGACGCTGTTTGGCTGGAGTACGATGGAAGCGCTCGTCGCTGGCGCAATGGTCGCGATTTCGAGCACCACCATCGTCGCCCGCACCTTCGCCGAGCAGGGGATCAAGGGCGCAGTGCGCGACATCGTCTTCGGGATCCTCGTCGTCGAAGACGTGATCGCGATCCTCCTGATCGCCCTCCTCGCGACGCTTGCCGGCGGGAGTGACCCATCGGGAGCCGCGCTCGCGATCACCGGCGTGCGCCTCGTGACCTTTCTCGTCGTCTTCATCGCCGTCGGGCGCGTGACGATCCCGCGCTTCGTACGCATGGTGTACGCGCTGGGAAGTTCCGAGACCACCATGGTCGTGGCGATCGGCATCTCGTTCGCCGCGGCGCTCCTTGCGCTCGGCTTCGGCTACTCGGTCGCGTTAGGCGCCTTCATCGCCGGATCGCTGGTCGCCGAGTCGGGAGTTGGCGAACAGATCGAGCTCCTGATCTTCCCCGTCCGCGATCTCTTCGTCGCCATCTTCTTCGTTTCGGTGGGGATGGCGATCGATCCGGCGCTGGTGCGCGACAACTGGGTGGCGATTCTCCTCTTCGCTGTGCTGGTGGTGGCAGGCAAGATGGTCGCCGTCTCGGTCGGCGCATTCCTCACCGGGCACAACGTCCGGAAGGCGATTCAGGCCGGGATGAGCCTCGCGCAGATCGGCGAGTTCTCCTTCGTCATCGCCGGCGTCGGCGCGATGAACGCGGCGACGCGCCCGTTCCTGTATCCGGTCGCGGTGACCGTGAGCGCGCTCACCACGCTGGTCACGCCTTGGCTCGTCCGCATCTCGGGGCCCGTGGCCGATCGGGTCGATCGCGGCTTGCCGCCTGCGCTGCAGACCTTTGTGTCGCTCTACGGTTCCTGGTTCTCCCGCCTCAAGGATGGACGGGAGAAGCGCGAGGGAGGGCTGCGGCGCGTCGTGTGGCTGATCGTCGCCGACGTCGCCCTGATCGCCGGTCTCATCGTGGCTGCCGCGGCCGAGATGGGGCGGTTGGCGCCGCTGGTCGAGGAGTGGTTCGGCTGGTCACCGCCGGCAGGGCGCCGCACCGTGCTGGCGCTATCGCTCGTTGGGGCGTTCCCGTTCGTCGCCGGCCTGGTGCGGATGACACGCCTCGTCGCCCTCTCGCTCGCCCGGCGCGCGTTGCCGCTGCCGGCGCTCGGCAAGCTCGATCGCGCCTTCGCGCCGCGCGCCGCCTTTGTCGCGACGTTGCATCTGGCGCTCCTCGCCGCCTGTGCCCTCCCGCTCATCGCCCTCATTCTTCCCATTGCGCCGGGGCTGGTGAGCGTCAGTGCGCTCTCATTCCTCGGTTTGGGGATGCTCGTCGTCGTGTGGCGGAGCGCCAGTGCGCTCTACGGGCACTCGCTCGCCGGCGCCGAGGTGATCGTGATGGCGCTGACGCAGCATGATCGGGTGAAGGAGAGCGAGCAGGAGCTCATGCGCACCATGGAGCGGGTGGCGTCGCTCCTCCCGGGGTTGGGCGACCCGGCGTCGCTGCGCATTCGCGAAGGGGATCCCGCGGTGGGGCGCTCGCTCGCCGAGCTCGATGTACGCAGCGAGACCGGTGCCGAGATCCTCGCGATTCTGCGGAGTGATGGTGAGACGATGCAGTCGGTCAAGCCGACGGCGAAGGAGCGGCTGCAGGCGGGAGACCTGCTGGCGATTGCAGGGTCGCCGGAGGCGCTGGTGGCGGCGCGGGAGATGTTGGTGGGCGCGCGCGAGACCGAGAGCTCACCGAATCTGAACGTGCAGGAGGGTGGCGAGCGTTAGTGCGTCCGTATTGCGCCCATCGCTGGGTACCATATACGATCTTCGAGTAGGGCGGCGAAGCGACGGTGAGGCATCACCCGTCTCGCCCGGCGTGCGTAGATGGGAATCATCGTCTGGGGCGATCACAGGTGTATGCGAGTAGCACGAGACAAAGTCGACGCGCTCGTCAGAGAACTCGGCGATCAGCCGGATCTGCAGCCTTCCCTCGCTGATTTGTCGCGACGAACGGGATTCTCGCCCTTTCACCTGCATCGGCGTTTCACCGCTGCGCTGGGGGAGACGCCCAAGCAGCACGTGCTCCGAATCCGCTTGGAGCGGGCGGCGTATCTCGCGGCGATTACCGACGAGAGCATCCTCCGCATCGCCCTCGATGTCGGATTTCGGTCGCACGCCACATTCACTCGCGCCTTTCGGCGGCGGTTCGAGGTGTCGCCGGCCGAGTATCGAGCCGCCGCGCGTACCGCGCAGCAGGAGCGGTTGGAGCGCGAGATCGTGCCGCGCGGTGAGGGGTGCCGCTTGTCGAGTGTTCGTCCCGTACGACTCGCTCCCGCGCGATTGCTAGCCGTACGTCACGTCGGAGCGTATGCCGAGGTGCGGATGTCGCCGTTCGGCGACGATGACCAGATCTGGCGTCCGTTGGTGGAGTGGGTGCGAGCGGAACGGGTCGCGCACGAACGGAGCGCGTGGGTCATGTGCCTGGACGACCCCACCGTGACGGCCGGTCCTCAACAGCGTCTCGACGCCTGCATTCCGCTACTGGAGCAGCCGGCTCATTCGGGTCCGTTCGCGATCCGTGAGTTCGCCGGCGGCTGGTACGCAGGGATCGAGCACGTGGGACACTACGATACCATCATCCAGGCATATCGGACTGCCGCCGACTGGGTGAGGCGTTCGAGCGCCCACGCACTCGACACCGGGCCCCCGGTCCAGATCTTTCGGCACGTGGATCGTGATCCTGACCGCCATCGAACGGAAGTCTACCTCCCCATTCGTCGCCGCTGACGCATGCGCAAGAAACGTCAAACAGATCGGCGAAAGGGGGCGTAGCATTGAGTGCATGCAACCGACTGACTTTCTTCGCGCCGCGCTCGTGGGCGTCGGTGTCCTCGTGGGTACGCTGATCGCCTCCATTCCCATGGTGGCCGTGTACGCCTACCTCATCAACCCGGGGCAACCGCCAGCCGTTTACGATGCTGCCGCCCAACGCATCGCTCCCTGGTCGTCGCACATCGTCGGCCCGCTGCTCTTCCTGTGGTGGAACTATCGCGGCGCCCTGCGAGTGCCGAGGCGGAACGCCACCGCATTCGCCATCTCGGGGATTGCGGCCTACGTCGTCGCCGACATGATCAGTGTCCCGCTCTTCGGGCTCACCTTTTCGAGCGTCCTGACCGTGACTTTCTTCGTCTCCCTCTCCGTAAAGTCAGCCGGCGCGCTACTCGGCGCCCGGCTCGGCGCAATGCGATCGCGCGCCAACGCAGGCGTGCAGGTTACTCCGGAGCAGTCCAATGGGTGAGTCCAAGACACGCCCCACCTCTGCCAGTGTCGATGCGTATCTCAATGCGATTGGCGACGAACAGCGCCGGGCGGATGCTCGCGAAGTTCGCCGCCTGTTCGAGGCAATCACCGGCGCCGATGCCTGCATGTGGGGGACGAGCCTTGTCGGGTGTGGCACGTATGTGCGGACGTATGCCAACGGCTCGACCGAGGAATGGATGCTGACCGCGTTTGCGGCTCGTGCGGATCGCGTCACCGTGTACGTGGCCCCAGGATCCGACGAGCACGA
Organism: uncultured Gemmatimonadaceae bacterium; assembly: GCA_964637355.1. Classification (GTDB taxonomy): domain Bacteria; phylum Gemmatimonadota; class Gemmatimonadetes; order Gemmatimonadales; family Gemmatimonadaceae; genus SCN-70-22. Next base: position 25,830 of record CAZWVG010000019.1, on the reverse strand, counting down.
CGCGCTGCTCGCGCAACTGGGGAAGTTCAAGGCGGGAAAGGGGTGCATTCACATCAAGCGACTGTCGGACATTCGGATGTCCGTATTGGAGTCACTCGTGCGGGCGTCGGTGGCGCATTTGCAGGCGCGGTACGGATGAGTTTCGCGGTTGGGGGAGCGGGGGTGGGTTTGTGCAGTTGGAGCTGAGGCGTGTCGGGCGGTGAGCTGTGGTGCGATGTGCGGCGCGCCGTCGTGGCGGTTGCGAAAGGTGGGTCGCCGGCGGCGACGGCGTGGTACCCGTGCTCTTTCCTGCAGGCTCTGTCGTTCAATGTGATTGTCACACGCGTACGCTGGAGATAGCTGTTATTCTTTCGCGCGATCAGCGGTATGCCAGTCGTAGATTGCGTGGCAGTTGCGGTTTGGATGGTGGTGCGGCGTGGTCGATGTTATCCTCGGTTGGGCGTGAGGATAAGGCATCGATTGCCGGGTTTCGGGTGTGATCGAGAAGTGGGCAAGTCCAGTTAACTGGCTTTCGATCGCCCGTGTGGCGCAACCTGTTGGCAGCGCTATATTTCCGCAGCCCTTCTCGCTGCGAGCCGCCCATGGGACAGACTGTTGAGCTAATGGACCGCATCACCGTCAATCCGGACCTGTGCGGGGGACGGCCCTGTGTGCGCGGCATGCGGATTCGCGTCATCGACGTGCTCGACCTGCTCGCAGCCGGCCTCTCGGCGGCCGAGGTCGTCGAGGAGTTGCCTGACCTGGAACTCGCCGACGTCACCGCCTGTCTCCGCTTCGCGAGCCGCCGGCTCGACCACCCCGTCCTCGCCGCCTAGCGACGCGTACGGCTAGCGGCCCGCCGTCCATGGTGGTGTGGATTGACGCGCAGCTCGCGCCGGCGCTCGCGGACTGGTTCCGCGACACCGTCGGCGTCACCGCGCTTGCGGTGCGCGATCTCCAACTCCGCGACGCGGAGGATCCGGTCATCTTCCACGCGGCACGCGAGGCCGGCGCGGTCGTCCTCACGAAAGACGCCGATTTCGTCACGCTGCTCGCGCGCCACGGACCCCCGCCGCAGATCGTTTGGCTGACCTGCGGCAATACGACCAACCGCGCGCTTCGCGAACTCCTGACGACGGCGTGGCCGCGCGCCGCCGCGCTGCTCACCGCCGGCGAACCCCTCGTCGAGATCAGCGCGCGCGCCAGTTAACGGGCGTTCGAGCAAACAGCCGATCTATAGTGTGCAGCGTCTGTGCTGCTGCACGATTTCCCTCCGCCGCAGCCAAGCTTCTGCGTTGAGGCTGTCGGATCAGTCGATCGTCAAATTTGCCTCAGCCGTTGTGGAGAATTTGTCCTTCAAATATGTCCCAGGATCGACGATCGGCGCCCCTGTACTGCGTGTCTGTATGGGGAAGATCAGGCTTGCGAGCGGAGTTGGGCCCTATCCTACTGCTTCGTTAGGCACGCACACATTCTGGGAGGTGAGATGACGGGAATTTCTGGAATCGGGTTCGCTTCTTCGTTCCGAGCGGCATCGCGCTCGCAGGGAGCTCGTGCCAAACGTCGGTCGAGTCGGTCGCGTCTGCCGATGCATTCGCTGGGGTGTGGATGGGTAGCCTCCCTTCATTGATCGCGCAGGACAGCGTGTTCTTGACGCTTGCGGCACCCCGCGACGACCACCTGCAGGGCGAGTTCACGTGGTGGTTCCTCAACACGACGCCCCTGCATTTTGCGGTGGATGGAACGGTCCTGGGAGGCTGGGCAACCCTCCTTCCTGGTGACGGCCAGCGACCTACTGACACGTTGCGACTCGGGCTTTCCGGAGGAGGTCTGCGTGGAGTCCATGTGAGCGGTCCATTCGTCACGTCAGTCGTTTTCACCGCGAGGAGTTAGCGACGAGAGCGCCTGCAGGTCTACGCTACGGCACGCGACTTGGCAATCTGGTCCGCCCGCTCCGAGGGCTCCCTACGCCACGGTCAGTGCACCGGTTGCAACCTAACCGTACGCTGCAGGTTGACACGCATGATATCGAAGCGGCCACACCGCGTTGGTTCTCGTTGGCATGCCGCTGAATGTTGGCGGTAGGCGGCAGTTCCAACCTGTCACGAACCACGCTCGCAACGCACATGCGCAAACCCGCACGGAAAACCTCCCCGGCGGCGCACCTGGCACGACCTCCTCTCCACCGAACCCGGCACATGCGTCGTTCGCTCGTGATAGCTCTCTTGGCGATGGCATCATGCTCGCCGCAGGCGTCGTCGACCGAGCACGACACAGCACACACGCGAGCGTCTACCAGCGCGCCCAATTCTCCGACTGCAGACTCTACGGCGATGCACGCGACGCTGGACCGGTGGTATCACGCGATGCAGACCGTGGACTCCGCCGGAATCGTGGCGCCGCTCACTCCGAAGTTCCTCCTGCTGGAGGACACCCTGCCGCTCTCCGCTCCGCAGTTGGTCGCCCGTCTCGCTTCCGGCGGCTCGGAAGCGAAGTGGACGTACGCGTTCAGCGATTGGCGGACCCGCATCGTCGGCGATGTGGCGTGGACCACGTTGAAGAACCACGAGACGTCGCGAGGGAACGATGGGAAGGAGTGTCAGGCCGACTTCCTCGAGACCATTATCTTCGTACGCAACGGCGACGGCTGGCGGATCGACCGCTACCACGCGGCTGCGCTTCATCGATGGCAATGCGAGCCGTAGGCGGGATGGTGCTCCCTCGTAGCACGCCGCTCTGCCCCGGACGTTCTGCGCTCCGATGCGATGTTGCAGCTCGGACGCTCGTGTCCATCGGCAGCGTTCCTCTCCACGGCGCGCAGGCTCGTCGCCTCACGCGCCCTGGAACACAAGCGGGCCCAGTTGATTCCTCCGATGTGCGAGGACACTCGATCGCTCTCCCGCGCCACGCAACCGACTGCTCCCTCGCACCAACACGTCCTCTGTGAACCTCGCATATCGCAAACCTCAAGTCTGCGTGCTCGGCAGTGCTGAACCCGGCTCGCGCGCGTACGAGCTTGCCGGTCAAGCGGGAGAGGCCCTCGCCAAACTCGGGATCACGGTCGTCAGTGGCTGCGGCAGCCCAGCGACCCGCTTCGCCGCCGAGCGCGCGATGCAGGCGGGCGGGATCGTGCTGAGCATCGTGCCGCCCGATGTCATGCCTCCCGCGGACTGGCCCGCTACGGTCGTCGTGCCATGCGGCATGGGCGACGCCCGCAATCTTCTCATGGCGCTCGCCGGCGATGCATGCATCGTCATCGGCGGGCGCGCTGGCACCAAGTCGGAGGTTCACCTCGCCTGGCTGCACAAGCGTCCCCTCCTCCCGCTGGTTGGGTGTGGCGGCTGGTCCGACGAGCTCCCCTCCAATCCGCCGGACGAGCGAGAGAACTCCCCGATTCTTCCGTGGAGTTCCGTCGCCGAACTGGAGACGCGCCTCAGCACGCTCGGATTGGTTGGAGGCACCACCTAACCACTCGCCGCATCCATACTGCGAGAGGGGCGCACCAACTTCCGCTAGCGCCTCGGCCCATACGTCAGCTTGCCACACCGGGCGCTTCGCGCGATGGACCGCAGCCGTACTGACGCCGGCGCCGACTCGAGGCGACTTGATTCGGGCGCTCGTCGGGCACACTCTATCGATGCACACGCGGTCAACGAGGTTGTAGGGAGCACGGCGAACGCTCCTGGATACGGAGCATCCTCGTGAACGGAGCATCTGCGTGAACGGAGCATCTGCGTGAACGGAGCATCTGCGTGAAGCGAACCGAGTCGCCGCGAGTCGCGATACTCTTTCCCGGAAGCGAGAAAGACAGACAGACCGCGACCGGCGAGTCGAGCCGGTTCGGCAATCTGTTCACAGCCTTCGCCGCTGAGGGCGTGAGAGTCGAGCCGGCGGTGTATCACGACGACTTCTGTGCCGACGTACGCCAGCAACTGCTGCAGTGCGACGGCGTGCTGGTATGGGTGAACCCCATCGAGGGCGGGCGGGATCGTAGCGTTCTCGATGCCATGCTTCGTGAGGTGGCGAGTGCCGGCGTCTTCGTCAGCACGCATCCCGACGTCATTCAGCAGCTCGGGACGAAAGAGGTGCTGTTCCGCACGCGGGAGATCGGCTGGGGGTGCGACACGCACCTGTACCGAAGTCTCGATCAGCTGCGTCGCGAACTTCCGTTGCGCCTGGCGACGGATAAGGCCCGCGTGCTCAAGCAGAATCGCGGCAACGGCGGTAACGGCGTATGGCGCGTGCAACTGGAGGAAAGCGTCGCTGCACAGGGCAAGCACATGGGCGACACGACCCTCGACCAGCACACGGTCATTAGCGTGCGTCATGCCATACGCGGAGCCGAGGACGAGCGAATGACAATCGCAGCGTTTTGTGAGCGCTGCGAGGCATACTTCCGCGCGGTTGACGGTCTGATGATCGACCAGGAGTATCAGGAGCGGCTCCCCGAAGGGATGATCCGCTGCTATCTGGTGCACGATCGCGTAGCCGGCTTCGGCCACCAGGCCATCAATGCGCTCGTTCCTGCCCCACCCGGAGCGATGCCCCACGAGGTGCCGCAGGCCGGACCTCGCCTCTATCATCCGCCGTCCAAGCCCGAGTTCCAGGGCGTGAAGCGGCAATTGGAGGTGGAGTGGATCCCGGCGTTGTGCCAACTACTGGACATCGCGCGCGAGTCGCTTCCCGTCCTGTGGGACTGCGACTTCCTGCTCGGCCCGAAGGACGCACGGGGCGACGACACTTACGTGCTGTGCGAAATCAACGTCAGCAGCGTCGCGCCGTATCCCGAGTCGGCGGTCCCGTACATCGCAGGAGCGACGCTCGCCAGGATCCGCGATACCGCACGCGGCATTGGTGGGTTCTTCTAGGTACCGTATGCCGGCGCTCGAGTTGGCGCGCGACAATGTTGTGAAGCGTTTGGGGGCCTGTGCCGAAGGCAATACCGGACGTCCCGTTCATCGCGCAGATCCAGCACCGTGTCACGCAGTTGTCTACGACGAGGAAGCTGGTCGAGCGCCCGACGCGGACGAATCGCCATGCAGTTGGACGCAGACATGCAATGCGGATGACGGTACGAGGGTATCCGACCCTCGCAGTGCCCCAAGCGGGCAGCCGGTGGAGGTGCAGGACTAGCAACGCGGATCGGCGCCGCGCGCTCCGCACGCGGTTTCGCCCGGTGGCGGCCTCGCATGCACGCGACACGATGCGCGGCCGTGCACTCACTCACTCACTCACGACACGGTGGTCTCGACTCGCCGGAGCTCCCCCCATGATGCGCCTCGGGTTTGACGCGAAGCAACTCCCCCTTCGCGACTGGCAGTTTGTCGCCCAGGAAGCCGACACGGCCCGATGGACGGACGCGGTTGGTGACGTGATTACCCTAACGAGATCTCCCGACTCCGTACCTCGACTGTCGGATCGCGCTTCTCTCGAGCAATCCTGTCGCCGCGTCAGCGAGGGCGAGCACGCGGGACTCGTTGAAGTCGAGGTGCGCGACGTGGCACAGGGATCGTCGTTGGCCTTCGTCTACAAGCGGCGGGAGGGATCGGGCTTCACGTTTTTCGGCGTGGCGCTCGTGCCTGCCCCCATGGGGAGCTTGATCTGGCGGGTCGAATGCCGAGAGCGCGGGATGACCGGCATCCGCGAATCGATCGTGACCGCGAAGTTGTTCGAGGCTGGGAGATTGACACTCGACACGTACGTAACGTCCTGGGCACGCGATCCCTATGCGCCCGATTATGCGGGCGTCGATCGAGAGACACTCCGATATCTCTCGGACGATGCCAAGTACGACGCAGCCTTTCCCAACCATCCGCTTACGAAGACGCGCCGACAACTGGATCGGCTCTTGGCGCTTCACCTTCCGTCATCATCGATCAACGCGGAATGACTACGCTTCGGGTGTGCGCGTCCCTGCGATTCCGCGCGAGCCCGCACGCGTCGCGCGTCGAATCGGTTCGCAGCGCCCGGCTGGAGGGCGAGCCTTCCCGAGCGCCGACGCCAGCGCCTCGTTCGCGCATGTACGTTGCCCAACCCCCTCCACCGCCGCAACGTATACCCAAGGGCGCCGCTCTCTCGCGCCCACCCCACACCCCCAAGCCCCTCCCCCCGGAGCCCTCGTGAAACTGTTCCGTCTCTTCCTCGGCGTCACGGCGCTCGCCGCCGCAACGCTCGAGGCCCAGCAGTCCTCCCGCACGCAGCCCGTCACCGGGCTGCGCGAAAACGCGACGGGGTTCCATGCCCTCGTCGGCGCGCGCGTCGTAACGGCGCCGGGCCAGGTGCTCGACAACGCCACCATCGTGATCCGGAACGGCGTCATCTCCGCGGTCGGCGCCAACCTCGCCGCCCCCGCTGGCGCCCGCGTCTGGGACGTGAAGGGACTCACGATCTATCCGGGCTTCATCGACGCCTCGGCTGACCTGGGGGGCGACACGCCGCCGCAGGGGGGCGACGTGGGACCGACGCACTGGAATCCGCAGGTGCGCGCCTGGTTCAGCACCACTGCCAACCTCAAGGACGATTCGACGCGCCGCATCGCGCTTCGCTCGCTCGGCTTCGGCACTGCGCTCGCGGTTCCGCGGCAAGGGATCTTTCGCGGCTCGGCCTCCGTACTCAACCTCGGCGATGCCGGCGCGCGCGAACGCGTCCTTCGCCCCGACGTCGTCCAGTCGATCGGCTTCAACCGCTCCTTCGCCCTCGGCGGGATGTACCCTAACTCCTCGATGGGTACGATCGCCCTCATGAAGCAGACCTTCATGGATGCCGAGTGGTATCCGCGCGCCTGGGCGGCCTACGAGGCGAGCGGGCGTGCCCTGCAGACTCCCGAGACGAGCGAGGCGCTCGCCGCGCTCGGCAAGGCGGTCAAGGGAGAACAGCCGGTCTACTTCGAGACGGGAAGCGAGGAGGAATATCTTCGCGCCTACAAGCTCGCGCAGCAGTACAAGCTCGCGCCCTGGTTCCGTGGGAGCGGCGAGGAGTACAAGCTGATCGACGTGCTCAAGGGGCGCACGCAGCCGCTGATCGTGCCGCTCGCCTTCCCCGACGCGCCTAACGTGTCGAGCCCCGAGGCGGCGGCCAATGTGTCGCTGGCCGACCTGCGCCACTGGTATCTCGCGCCGACAAACCCGGCGCAGCTTGCCGCGGCCAACGTCGCGTTCGCCATCACCGCCGACGGCCTCTCGTCGCTCTCGCAGTTCCTCCCGAACCTTCGCACGGCCGTCGCGCGCGGGCTCGCCCCCGACAAGGCGCTTGCGGCGCTCACCACGGTCCCCGCCTCGTTCCTCGGCATCGACAAGTCCTACGGGACGATTGCCGTGGGGAAGGTCGCCAACCTCGTGGTAGCCGACGGCGACCTGTTCAAGGAAGAAGCCGCAGTGCGCGACGTGTGGGTGCAGGGGACGCGCTACGGCGTCACGCGCCCGCCGCAGGTCGACCCGCGCGGTACGTGGACGATCGCCTCGACCGATCCGGGGACCTTCGCCAACGCGACGCTGCGCCTGGAAGGGCCGCTCAATCGCATCCGCGGCACGATCGAGATCGCCGGACGGCGCTCGGTGAACCTGACGTCGGCGCGCATCACCACTGAGACCGGGCGCGTCGAGGCGACGTTCCCCGGCGAAGCAATGGACCTCGAAGGAGCGATGCTCCTCACCGGTTCCGTGCAGGACTCGTCGTTCTTCGGATGGCTCGCCCTCCCCAATGGCACCGACGCGCGATATCGCGGCACCCGCACCGAGGCGTTCAACGGTCCGGCGCGCGGGGCAGTCGCCTCGAAGGTCCCCAAGATCGACCTCCCTTTCCTGCGCCCGTCGATGGAGTTCGGGCGCACTGCGCCGCCGGCGCAGCCGGCGGCGATCATCGTGCGCAACGCGCGCATCTGGACGCAGGGACCGCAGGGGCGCCTCGAGAACGCCGACCTCCTCGTGCAAGCCGGCAAGGTGGTGCGCGTCGGGCAGAAGCTCACCGCTCCCGCCGGCGCGGTCGAGATCGATGCGACGGGGAAGCAGGTGACCCCGGGACTCATCGACCCGCACACGCACGCCGGCGTTAGCTCGGTGAACGAGAGCGGCTTCGCCATCGTCCCCGAAGTGCAGATGGGCGACGTCATCACCCACAACAACATCTGGTTCTATCGCCAGCTCGCCGGCGGACTCACCACCACGATGATCCTCCACGGGTCGGCGAACCCGATCGGTGGCGAGAACGTGTACGTGAAGATCCGTTGGGGCGGTCTCCCCGACGACTACAAGTACCAGGGGGTGCCGCGCACGGTGAAGTTTGCGTTAGGCGAGAACCCGAAGCGGAGCCCGACGCGCTACCCGAACACGCGCATGGGGGTGCAGGAGATCATCCGCGACCACTTCCTCGCCGCGCGCGACTACGAGAAGGAGTGGAAGCGCTGGGAGAAGGAGAAAACCGGGCTGCCGCCGCGCCGCGACCTGCGCATGGAGGCGATCAACGACATCCTGCACCAGAAGCTCCTCATCACCTCGCACGGTTATCGCGCCGACGAGTTCCTCGCGCTGGTGCGCCTCGCCGAGGAGTTCGGCTTCCGCGTGCAGACGCTGCAGCACGGCGTCGAGGCGTACAAGATCGCCAGCGAGCTCAAGGCGTCGGGCGTAGCTGCCGCCGTTTGGAGCGACTGGGGGGCCTTCAAGATGGAAGCGTACGACAACACGACGTACAACGCGCGCCTCCTGATGGAGGCGGGCGTGGTGACGTCGCTCCACTCCGATGACGCCGAGATCTCCACCCGCATGAACTGGGAAGCCGGGAAGCTGCTCCGCACCGGCGTCGAGGAGATCGCCGCGCTCTCCACCGTCACCAACCAGACCGCCAAGGCGATCGGGATCGACAACCGCGTGGGCTCGCTCGAGGCCGGGAAGGATGCCGACTTCGTGATCTGGAGCGGCAACCCGCTCTCGCAGTTCACCAAGGCCGAACAGACGTGGGTCGAAGGGCGCCGCTACTTCTCGCTCGAGGAGGACAAGGCAAACCGTGAAGAGGTGGCGCGCGAGCGTGCACAGCTCATCCAGGCCGTGCTCGCGGCGACGCCTCCCGAGAATGCAGCTGGCGGCGCGAACGGACGCCCCCGCGGGTCGGAGGGCGCGCGCCAATGATCCGACTCCAACGTAGCGAATCCCTAACCATGCGCATCATGCCGACCGTCGCTTCCTTCGTCGCCAGGCTCTCCGCTCGCCGGGCACTCTTCGCGCTGGCGGTCACGGCGCTCTCGGCGCCGGCCGCGCTGCAGGCGCAGGTGCGCATGACCGTCCCGCCGCAGGACCGCCCCGTGGTGCTGCGCGGGGCGACGATCCACACCGTCACCAACGGCACCATCACCAACGGGACCATCGTCTTCGATCGCGGGAAGATCGCGGCGATCGGCGGTCCCGACATCGCGACACCGAGCGGGGCAAAGGTCGTCGACGTCAGCGGGAAGCACATCTATCCGGGGCTCATCGACGCCTACAGCTCGGTCGGCATCACCGAGATCGGTGCGGTAGATGTCTCCAACGACATCCGCGAGATCGGCGACTTCAACCCGAACGTGCGCGCCGAAGTGGCGGTCAACGCCGAGAGCCGGCACATCGGCACGACGCGCACGGCGGGTGTACTCGTCGCGTTCAGTACGCCAGAAGGTGGCGTGATCTCCGGCCTCTCGTCGGCGCTCTCGCTCGAGGGGTGGACGTGGGAGGAGATGTCGATGAAGGGCGCCGCCGCGCTCAACGTGCGCTGGCCCGATCCCAACGGACGACCGCGGCGCGGGTTCGGCGGTCCCGGCGGGCGCAACGCCAACGAGCCGCCCCCCAAGAGCTACGCCGAGCAGGTGCAACAGATCAAGGACTGGTTCGGCGAGGCGCGGGCGTATCGTGATGCGGTGAAGGCGGGGCAGGACATCCCCACCGACTCTCGTTATGCAGCGATGATCCCGGCGCTCGATGGCGCGATCCCCGTCGTGGTGGCAGCGGAGACGGCCGCGCAGATCAATGACGCCATCACCTGGGGGAAGAGTGAGGGCGTGAAGCTGGTGATCCGCGGCGGGCGCGACGCACTCTTCGTGGCCGACCGGCTCAAGGCAGAAAACGTCCCGGTGATCCTCACCTCGACGATGGCGGCCCCCGATCGCAACTATGAAGGATACGACGCCGCCTACGCGACGCCGGCCAAACTGCATGAAGCCGGCGTGAAGTTCGCGATCTCCGGTGGGTCCGGTGGACTGTACAGCAACCGCCTCCCGTGGGAAGCCGGCGTCGCCGTCGCCTTCGGCCTCCCCGAGGAAGAAGCACTCAAGGCGGTCACCATCAATGCCGCCCAGTTCATGGGCGTGGCCGACAAGGTCGGCTCGCTCGAGGTGGGGAAGGAAGCCACGCTCCTGATCACGACCGGGACGCCGCTGGACATGACGAGCAACATCATCCAGTCGTACATCCAGGGGCGTGAGATCAACATGATGGACATCCACAAGTTCTTCTTCCAGAAGTACCTCGAGAAGATCCACCAGCAGACGCCGAAGAAAGTCGTCCCCTGAGATGCCCGACTCGACGCTGTTTTCGGCAGTTGGAGGAGCGGAAGGCGTGCGCCGCCTGGCGCACGCCTGGCACGAGCGCGTGCTGGCCGACGAGATCGTGTCGCACGCGTTCAGCCACGGCTTTCATCCCGATCACACCGAGCGCCTCGCCGCCTACTGGGGCGAGGCGTGGGGGGGACCGCCGACGTACTCCCAGCAGTACGGGAGCGAGTCGTCGGTGGTGCGCATGCACAGCGGGAACGGCGAGCATCACGAGATGGACCAGCGCGCCATCGCCTGCTTCGACCAGGCATTGAAGGACATCGCGATCGACGATCCGCGCCTCGCGCAGGTGTTGCACGACTACTTCGCCTGGACCACGACGAAGACGATGGCAGCCTACCCGGGACGCACCAGTGAGATTCCTGACGATCTGCGCATTCCGCGCTGGTCGTGGACTGGACTCGTCACCGCATAGCCGCGCGTGGCGCGCGCCGGTCGCCGCACGCTCATCCTGCTGTTTGTCGTTTGTAGCGCGGCGTGCCGCCCCATCGCAGAGCGTGCCGCGCCGCCGATCCTTCTCTTCGGTGGCGCCGGAACCTCGCCCAATGACGTGGGAGCGGTCGAGCGTATTCTCGAGCGCGAAAAGCTCGCGTATCGCGTGACCTCGTCCGCGGAGCTCAACCGGCTCACCGACGCGGAGCTCCGAACCTACCAGCTCGTCATCGTCCCGGGCGGCAACTTCATCGACATGGCCGCGAGCCTTACGCCAGCCACCACCGCGCGCGTGCGCGACGCGGTGCAGCACGGCGTGAACTTCCTCGGCATTTGCGCTGGGGCGTTCCTGGCCGGCAACGGAGCGGAGTACTACAACAGCTTCAACCTCACCTCCGGTGTTCGCTTCGGCTTCTACGCCGCCGAGCGTCAGGGAGTACGGAAGGCGATCGTTGTGGTGACAGGCACCGCTGGCGATCCGATCGAGCACTACTGGGAAGATGGCCCGGCGCTCTCGGGGTGGGGCGCGGTCGTCGGGAAGTATCCCGACGGAACGCCAGCCTTTGCAGAGGGGGCGTTAGGCGAGGGGAGGGTCATCCTGGCCGGTGTGCACCCCGAGGCGCCGGACTCGTGGTGGCGTGGAATGGACGCGCACACCTCGGCGAATGCGGCGAACGCGTATGCGGGCCTGCTGGTACGGGCGGCGTTGCATGGGGAGGCATTGCCGCACTTCTGAGTTCAGCGGACGTGAGCCAGGCGAACTCGCGCAGTCGCTTGGTACCACGAAGCATCTGCGTGCTTCCTTGCAGCTGCCGCCATTGCCCGGATCGCGCGGATCGCGCATCGTGGTCGAGACATGGGGAGGCGCCGACACTTCGGCGCGCCGCCACCCCTTCGCCCTCGTGCTATTCGCTGTGTCCGACTCTACTTCTTGCCCGTCCTTCCGGTCTGCCGATGGTCACACCTGACGCGCCGACTGACGTGCGTTGGACACGCCAGGTTCGCGAGAGCCCGTTGAGCTATTTCCTCCTTGGGCTCCTCATTCTCACGATCGACATCTGGACCGGCCCCTTTCTGCAGTTCCCGGTTCTGTTTCTCGTACCGGTCTCGCTCTGTGCGTGGCACTGCAACCGCTCGTGGGCGGTGTCGTTGGCGATACTGCTGCCGGTGGCGCGCCTGGCATTCGCCGGGTACGTGGACGTGATCGACCAACCGGTCTTTCTGATCGCCAATGCGAGCATCCGCATCGTGGTGCTCTCCTTCATTGCCTACTTTGTCTCGCGCGCGGCACGCCAGCAGCGCGAGCTCCAATCGCGCGTAACCGAACTCGCCCACATTTGCGCGTGGAGTCGCACGGTCGAGTACGAGGGAGAGTGGATCTCGTTCGAGCAGTACCTCGAGCGGCGGTTCCACCAGAAGACGACGCACGGGATTTCGCCCACCGAGGCGGCACGCATGCTGGCGACGTTGAAGGAGAGCAGGCCGGCATGACTTGGCAATCACTGGTGGAGTGCGCGTGCTGACGCCAGGGCGGGCGGGTCGGCGCCAGCGCGTCGCGATTGTGGGGAGCGTACTCGTGATGGCGATGGGTTGCGCCGCGAGTCGGCAACCGGAGCGCGAGGTGCAGTCGGCGCTGGCGCACTACGGCGCGCTGGCAGCCGCGATGACGCACGACAGCGTCGCCGCGCTCTTCACCGATGCGGGCGAACTTGTCACGGCCGGCCAGCCGACGATCGTCGGGCCGGACTCGATCCGCGCCCACCTGCAATCGTTCGTTGGCTTCCGCGTACTCAGCAACGACCTCCACGCCGACACGACGCGGGCCACGAGTGACTCCGCGTACCAGGCCGGGACGTTTCGACAGCGCGTGGTCATTCCGGCGGGTGACACGGTCGTGGCCGAGGGCCACTTCATGGTCGACTGGGTGCACAACGCTGCGAAGGGGTGGCGCATTCGGCGCATGGCGACGCGACCACTCTGACGTGCGCGTGGCCGCTCTGGCGAGCGGTATCGCCGTTCGGGCATCGGTCCGTCCCACTCCCCTTGCTTACCGAGTGGTCTCGCCTTATCCTCTCGGTAACCGAGGGATGCCGCCATGAGCAAACCGTCCGATCTCGTCCAGGGGACGCTGGACCTCCTCATCCTCAAGATGCTGGCGCTCGAGCCGATGAATGGCTTTGCCATCGGCCAGCGCCTCAAGCAACTGTCGTCGGAGATCCTGCAGGTGAGCGACGGCTCGCTCTATCCTGCCCTGCACAAGCTGGAGCAGGAGGGGTGGGTCTCGTCGGAGTGGCGCCGGAGCGAGAACAACCGTCGCGCGAAGTTCTACTCCCTCACGCGCGCCGGCAAAAAGCAGCTGCAAGTCGAGAGTGGCAATTGGGAACGCCTGGCCGCCGCCATCTCGGCGCTCGTCCGCCTGCAGGAGGCGTGACATGAACCCCGACCGCTGGCTGCGCAAGGTTGCGTTGCGACTGCGCTCGCTCTTCGATCGTCCGAGGGTCGAAGAGGATCTCGACGAGGAACTGCAGTACCACGTCGAACAGCAAACCGCCGAGAACATCCGGCAGGGGATGACGCCCGAGAAGGCGCGCCTGGCCGCGGTGCAGGCGCTCGGCGGGTTGGAGTTCCAGAAGGAGCAGGTGCGGGACACGCGCGGGACGCGCGGGGTCGAAGAGTTGGGGCGCGACTTCGTCGTTGCGTTGCGAAGCCTGCGGCGGGCCCCCGGCTTCGCGCTCGCCGTCGTCCTCACGTTGGCGTTAGGCATCGGGGCCAATACCGCGATGTTCACGCTCCTCCGCGGAACCCTGCTCCGCGCACTCCCCAATCGCGACAGCGACCGCCTCGTCTACATTCGGCAATCGGCGGTTGGCGTCGGCGACCAGAACACCCGGTTCTCGGTCCCCGAGGTCGCCGACTATCGCGCGCGGGCACGGACACTCGCATCGATCGCCGAATACTCGTCGTCGGTGCCGTTCACCCTCGTGGGGAGCGACGGCGCGCCGGCGCGCGTGCGCGTGGGTGTCGTGAGCGGCGGCTACTTCGCGGTGATGGGGCTCGAGCCGGTGCTCGGGCGCCTCATCGCCGATCGCGACGATGGACCGGCCGCGACGTCGGTGGCAGTGCTCTCCCATCAATATTGGGTGAGCCACTTCGGCGGCGACTCGGCGATCGTCGGAGAGACCGTTCGGTTGAATGGCATCGTCTCGACGGTGATCGGCGTCGTGCAGCCGGCGCCGCACTATCCCCAGCGCACCGACGTCTTCGTCAACATCGTCACCTCGCCGCACCACTTGAGCGCGTCGATGGTCACCGAGCGCACGCATCGCATGACCGAGCTGTTCGCGCGACTCGCCCCGGGTGCCACTGTGGAGCAGGCGCAGGACGAGGTCGCGCGCATTGCCGCCGCGCTCGCGAAGGAACACCCCGAGGCGTACGAACAGGGCGCGCAGTACGCGCTCTCGCTGGCGTCGCTGCGTGTCGCCGTGAACCAGCGCGCCTCGCTCACCTTCTGGCTCCTGATGGGGGCCGCCGCGTTCGTGTTGCTCATCGCCTGCGCGAACGTCGCCAACCTCACGCTGATGCGCGGCGTGGCGCGCGAGCGCGAGATGATCGTGCGCGCAACGCTGGGCGCTGGGCGCATGCGTCTCCGCCGTCTCCTCCTCGTCGAGAATCTGGCGCTCGCGCTGGCCGGCGGGGCGCTCGGCGTGTTGGTCGCGTTCGCCGCCTTGCGGCTCCTAGTGGCCTTTGCCGCACAGTTCTCACCGCGCGCCGCGGAGATCCGCATCGATGGCGTCGTGCTCGCGGTGGGATTGGGGACCAGCGTGGTTGCTGCATTCGTGTTGTCACTCGTCCCCTCGATCGGCGGGACGGGATCCATCGCCGGCGCCCTGTCCGCCGCGGGGCGTCGCACCACGCTCGGGCGTGGTGGGCAGCGCTTTCAGCGCGTGCTCGTCGTCGCGCAGCTCGCGGTGAGCATGGTGCTCCTGACCGGTGCGGGGCTCCTGGTGCGCACGCTGTCCAAGCTGCAGTCGGTCGACACGGGGGTGCACGGCGAGCGCGTGCTCACGCTCGATCTCCCGCTGAGCGGCCCCCTCGAGGAGGCGGTCACCAAGCAGCCGCAGAACCTGGCGGTGTACGAACGACTCCAGGCACGCGTTGCAGCCGTCCCCGGCGTGGATGCCGCATCGCTTGCCTCGCTCGCGCCACTCCGGAGCTCGATCGCTTCGTTCGACGTGAAGGGAGAAGGGCAAACGCTGCCGCCAAACACCGCGACGCCGAGGGCATCCCTCAAGACCGTCGACCCGGACTACTTCGGTGTTGCCGGCGTGCCGCTGGTGCGCGGGCGTACGTTCACGAGCACCGATCGCCGCGAGAGCGCCCGCGTCGCGATCATCAACGAGTCGCTGGCTCGACAGCTCTTCGGCGACGTCGATCCGATCGGGCGGCGCGTCGCGTGGACCGGCGAAGTCCTCAAGTTCAGCCCCCTCTCCGGTGAGTGGCGCACCGTGGTGGGCGTGGTGGGGGATACGCGCGACGAAGGGCTGGAGAATGCCCCGACGCCGTCGATGTACGAGCCGTTCGCTCAGGAGTTCATCGTCGGCGCCACGCTGGTCGTACGTGCCGCCGACGATGCAAGTGCGTTGCAGCCGGCGGTCGTGCGCGCCGTCCGCGCCGAAGCGCCTGGGCAACTCGTAGAGGGCATCACCACGCTCGACGAGATTCGCGATGAGACCGTGGCGCCGCGCCGACTCAATGCGATGTTCATCGCCTCGTTCGCCGCGCTGGCGCTGCTCATCGCCATGGTCGGCATCGCCGGTGTCCTCGCCTTCTCGGTCAGCCGCCGCACCGCGGAGATCGGGATTCGCATGAGCCTGGGTGCCGATGCGGCGCGCGTGAAGCGCATGGTCCTCGGCGAAGGGGGCGTGTTGCTGGCGGGGGGAGTCGGCGCGGGGATCGTCGGCGCGCTCCTGGCCGGGCGGCTGTTACGGAGCCTCCTGTTTGGGGTGTCGCCGAGCGATCCGCTCACGCTCGGCGGTGTGGCGCTTCTGCTCTCGGCGGTTGGGGTGCTGGCGTGTTGGCTTCCGGCGGCGCGAGCGGCGCGGGTGGATCCGGCGGAGGCGTTGCGGGCGGATTGACGAGGGGGCTGCGCTCCCCGCTACGCTGCCGTCACCGCCTCCAGCGGATCCACCCCGACCGCCCTGCGCGTCGGAATCCAGAGCGCCACCAGTGCCGCGAGCACGACCACCGCACTCGCGGCGGCGAACGCCCACGGATCGCGAGCGGATGTCTGGGACAGCATTCCGCGGAGCAACCGTCCGAGCGCTAGCGATGCGGCGCATCCCGCGACTACGCCAGCGAGGGTGATTCCGAGCCCCTCGCCCAACACAAGACGCCTGATCTCGCGCCGCCCCGCTCCCAGCGCCATGCGCACCCCGATCTCGTGCCGGCGCTGGGCCACACCGTAGGCCATCACGCCATAGAGACCGATCACCGCCAGCAGCAAGGCACAGGCAGCGAAGCCCGTGAGCACCAGTCGCGTGAAGCGTTGCGGCGCGCGTGCGTCGTCGACTGTCTGCCGAAGTGTCGCTGCGTCGATCACCCGAAGCTGCGGCGCTCCCTCTTCGAAGACGCGACGGACCTCGGCCAGGGCGGACGACGCGTCACCGCGGACGCGGATGGTGATCAGCGGCTCGTCCACGGCGCGCGTTTCCTGAAGGATCAGCTGCAGGCTGTCGCCGAAGATTGCTCCTTCGGGCGTACGTTGGTCCTCGACCACGCCAACGACCGTGAGCAGGGGCGCTTCCCGCGAGAGCCGAAAACGTTTGCCGAGCGCCTGTTTGCCGCGCCAGAAGCGACGAGCGGTAGTCGCGGTGACGAGCGCCTCGTGCGCCGTGGTGTCACCCGAGACATTGCGGCCGGCGACGAGCCGAGTTCCCACGGTCGGCACATAGGTCGAATCGACGGTCGACATGATGGTGAAGCGCGTGGCCGGTGTCGGCGGAGGAGCTTCGCCCTCCCGCAACAACTCGCACATGCACCCGCCGAAACGCCCGGGCGAACTCCCGCCGACCGAGACTGCCGCCACCTGCGGGAGTGCGCGCATGCGCTCGAGCGCCGGCGCGAGGAGGGTGGCGATGCTCGGCCCCGTCGTGCTGTCGTCACTCGTGCTGTTGCCGGGGCGATCGGCTTGGTGACCGGTTCGCTGCACCTGCATGGTGACGAGCTCGTCGACGTCGTATCCGAGGCGGAGCCTTTCCAGCGCCATCGAGGATCGCACGAGAAGCGTTGCGGCGACCACGAGTGCGACGGCGCATCCAACCTCGGCGAAGGCGAGGAAGCGGCGCGTTCGCGCTCCCGTCTTCCCGTGACCAACGCTGCGCATTCCTCCCTGCAACACACCCCCGCTTCCCCGACTGTCGAGCAAGGCTGGCACCAGTCCAAAGAGGAGCGCCGTTCCCAGCGCGAGTACGATCGCGAAGGCGAGGACTGGCCCATCGAGTCGAACATCCTCGAGCGCCGCGTATGATGTGGGGCGCCAGACCGCCACGAGCGCGAGCAGGACGCGCGCCGTCACCAGCCCGCCGACGGCACCACCTAACGAGAGCAGGGCGCTCTCGCTCAGCAACTGGCGCACGATTCGACCGCGCGAGGCCCCGATCGCCGTCCGCACGGCCAGCTCGCGCTCGCGCGTGGCACCGCGCGCGAGGAGGAGGTTTGCGACATTCATGCAGGCGATCAGGAGGACGAGGACGACCGCCGCTGCCATGACGAGGAGCGGAGCGCGCGTCTCGGTTCCGGCGAGCTCCATCAGCGGAATCGACTTGGGGACGAGCTGCATTCGCTCGCTCTTGTCGAGGCGTGCGTAGGCCTGTTCCAGTTCACGCTGCATGACATCGAGACGAGCTCCCGCGCGCAGGATGCCGATCGCGGCGGTGAATCGGTCTCCGATGGTCGCAGCATCGGGGAGCCACAGCTCGCTCCTGGGAATGAGGCCGAAGACCGACGGGTCGAACAGGCGTGGCATGACCCCGATGATCGTGTAGGGGCGATCGTCCACCGTGATGGTGGAACCGATCGCGTCTCCTTTCCCTGCGTAGTCGTGCTGCCAGCGTGCGTACGAGAGCATGGCCACCGGATTTCCTCCCGCAACTACTTCGTCCGCCGCGAAGCCGCGCCCCGCAATCGGCACCACGTGCAGGTAGTCGAGGAGACCCTGCGAAACCACGCCCACATCCCCCATCGTGGCGTGTCCCGCATGTTCGATGGACAGCCGACGCGAGGAAAGCGTCTCGATGTGCTCGAGCGACGGGACCGATTCACGGAACGCGTCGACCATCTCGCGGCTGGCGGTGACGCGCAGCGATCCATCGCGGGTCTCGCGCTGGATCATCACGAGTCGGTCGGCTCCCGGATAGGGGAGCGGCGCGATCAACATCCGCTGTACCACACTGGCGACCGTCACGGTCGAACCGATGCCGATCGCCAGCGTCAGGACGATCACGGCGGTCACCATCGGTTCGCGCACGGCGCGACGCACCGCGTACGCGAGATCGTTGGCGAGCGCACCGCACCACGCCCGGAATGCGCTGACGCGCTGCGTGCGGGCATCGGCACGTCGCAGCGCATGTCGCGCGGTCTCGAGGTCGCCGAAGCGCAGTCGAGCCTCGCGCGCAGCATCAGCGGGCGTGAGTCCGCGGGAACGGAGTTCGTCCTCGCGCATCGCCAGATGGAAGGAGAGTTCGTCGTCGACGTCGCTGGCGATTTGGCGGCGTGTGCGTGTGGGGAGGCGCAGGAGCTTTCGCCACGCGGCGAGCGGCCGGCCGTGCGATTGCGACTCTCCATCGTTTGTCGACCGAGGCACCATCACGCCGGCTCCGGTTCTGAATCCAGTACGAGCAGCACCGCGTCGGCGTACGCGCGAAAGGTCTTCACTTCGGCAGCGAGCAGGCGCCGCCCCGCTGCGGTGAGGCGATAGAACTTTGCGCGTCGGTTGGACGTCGACACGCCCCATTCCGCCTCCACCGCGCCGGCCGACTCGAGGCGGTACAGCGCCTTGTACAGCGCCGCGTCTTCGATCGAGAAGGCGTCGCGTGAGCGCTCCTCGATGCGCCGGGAGACGTCGTAGCCGTGGAGGGGGCCGAGCGTCAGCGTCTTGAGGATGAGGACGTCGAGCGTCCCGTGGAGGAGTTCGTTGGGCGATCGCGGCATGATTGGCCTCACCAGGTGAGGACAAGCATAGGCCACACCTGGTGAGGCGTCAAGCGGTGGCGCTCAGTGGGGCGCTACGACGGGCGGCGAACCGCCGGGTCCAGCAGCAAAGACGAGAGCTCCGCATCCCGCTCCACCTCCGCGCGTATCGGCGGATACGACTCGAGCGCCCAATTGAGCCACTCGATGGCGCGGCCCCCTTGGTGCGCGCGTAGCGCCGCCCGCGTCGCCGGGAGCCCGATGTCGCGAGCCCCGCCCTGCCCCAGCGTGCGGGCACGATCGAATGAGGCGAGCGCTTCGGCGGGTTGCGCATTCTGCAGTTGGGCCAGGCCCAGCCGCCACGTCACGATGCGATCGCCCGGACGCCGCGCCGCCATCTCCTGATACAATCGCGCGGCGACGCTCCATTGCCCGGTGGCGTACGCCGCCGCTGCGCGCCCCAGGGATGCATCGGCCACGACCGCCGCGTGGTAGGCCGGGTCGACTGCCCGCGTCATGAAGTCGAGCGTCTGCGCGATCACCTCGGCCGAGGTGCGGGTCGAGTCGACCATGTCGAACGCGTGTGCTCCAGCGGGGTGGTGCACGATGATGAGCGGTGCGCCGACTCTCGTGAGCTGAACGGCGAGCGTGTCCATCGCTGCGTTGAGCGATGGGCTGTCCTGGCCGGATCGCACCATGAACACCGGCACGTCGGCGCGCGGCTCGCGCGCGCTCCCGCTTCCGTAGTAGAGCACGTAGCCGGCGACGGGGCGATCGCCCTCGAGCGCGTAGGGCGTCCCGACGGTCGTCTGCGACGAGCCTGCCCAAATGATCACCTGCCGCGTCTCGAGACGTAGCGTTGCGGCGCGACGCTCGAGCGTTCGTGCCAACGAATCGAGCGTCTCCACCCCCAGTCGTACGCGCGCGTCGGCGGGTTGCGAGAAGTCGAGCTCGGGCGCGTCGTAGAGCACGCCGGCGAAGCCGCGAGTCGTCACAAGGCGCGCCCACTCCTTGTAGGTGCGCGCGCTTCGCGGGAATGTCCCCGCTGAGTTGGCGAAGATGACGATGGGAGCCTTCCCGTTCGCGCGCGCACTTCTCGTCACCGAGTACGCGTGCCACTGTCCGTCGGGGGTGCGGAACGAGTCGACCGTGACGCGAACCGCTGCCGGTAATGGCACAGGGACAACGAGCGTCGGCTCATCGTCTTGCGCGCGCGCCGTGCGCCCTAGCGAGAGACAGCAGATGACGACAGCCGACAGGGCGAATGGGAGTCGGATTCTCATGAGTTTACCCTTTCTTCCCGAAGACTTGCCACACGTTCCCGGCATTGTCCCTGAACATCGCGTTCGCCCGCACACCGGTGCGCGCGGGATACGGACCAGAGAAGAACTTCACACCCCGAGCCTCGAGCGCGGCGACCGTCGCTTGGAAGTCATCGACGATGAATCCGGCCTTGGCGATGCCATGCGTGAGCTCCGGGCGCTCGGTGGCGACGCGCGCCGAGTCGTGTTGGATCAGCTCGACGATCAATCCCGGGCCTTCGAGGGCGACGACGCCGGCGATGGCTCCGGTGCGCGGGACGGTCATGATCCGCGACATCCCGAACGTGCGCTCGTACCAGCGTGCGCTCGCCTCGAGGTCGGGGACGGAGAGGGCGACGAAGGTGCCGGTCAACTCGCTCGGTGCGTGCGTTCGCGCGTTGGTCGGCGGATCGCTCGCCGCGATTAATACGTGCGGGGAAGCAATTGAGGAGACGACTGCGAAGAGTAGAACGAGCAGCGAGACGCGCCTCACGAGGCGATCGGTGGCTGCGTCGAGTCGGAAGTGCCGATGCATCTAGTAGTCCGCGTAGGCGTCGGACTCAACGCTCGCTCCGACCCCGTTTCGGGCGACATACGTCAGGGACGAATCGAGCGATGCGGGAGGTCGGTACGAAGCGACGATGTGCGGGCCGCAGGCAGCGAGCTCTTGTCGCAATGCTCTCGATCGTCGGTCACTTGAGATCACGGCCGACGTGCAGCTATGCCAGGATCTCCGCGTTCTCGATCACCCGCACGCCCGGCCTGTCCTCCACGGCAGCTCCTACGAGCGCACGCGCCACCTCACGTACGTGCACGGCACGGTACTTCCTCGGGAACGCCCACGCGAATCGTGACGCCACCTGCTCACCGAGGCGAAACTCCGCGCGATCGCCGAGCAGGAGAGAGGGGCGCACGATCGTAACGGAACGGAAGCCGAGCCCAATGATCCGTTGCTCCAGCTCTCCTTTGACGCGGAGATAGAACGTGCGCGCTTCGGCGCTCGCCCCGAGACTGCTGACGAGCAGGAAGTGCCGCGCACCGGCGGCGAGTGCGAGCTCCGCCGCGTGCGCCGGATAGCCGAGGTCTACCTCGCGAAAGCGCTGCGGGCTCCCGGCCTGCTTGATCGTGGTGCCGAGGGCGCAGAAGACGTGGCTCGCCGCAAATACGTCGCGGAACCTATCGAGATCGTCGAAATCGATGACGGCATTCTGCAACTTGTCATCGCCCGACCTGGGGGGCACCGGGCGGCGGCTCAGTGCGGTTACTCGGGTGAATGCGGGCTCGCGCATCATGAGCTGCACGCATTCCCGGCCGACGAGGCCGGTCGCACCGAGGACGGCGGCGCTGAAGGTCATCTGCGCTCTCGCGGTTGCATCCTACAACTTCCCTGCGACCAGTTCCCGCACCTCCGCCGAGGTGTGCACCGGGATCACCTCAAAGTCGGTCAGGTCGCGCCACGCCGCCATCCAGGTCTCGAGCAATGCCGGGTCGTCGCACGACATCACCTGGTAGCAGGTGGAGAGGTCGTGCGTGATCCAGCTGTTCACGTAGACCAGCCCGTCAGGCGCAAGGCGTCCCTGGTCGCGGAAGCGGCGATACACGGGGATCGGGTCGCCGCCGTGGAAGTGCTCGATGATCATGTAGAGCATCTCGTCCCTCTTCTGCGGGGTTGGCGACCCAGTGCTACCTCACGCGATACTCGTCCCCGCGTCCCCCGACACCATCGCCGCATAGGCCCGCGCCTGTGCGATCATCTCGCGCGCCCGCTCCACGATCTCGTCCATCGACGGCGTGTCCGGGATCATGCGCAGCGCCGCCGCGCGTATCTCATCCCGACTCGGGAGGTGCGGCAGCTTCGCCTCCAACTCGGCCATGGTCGGCAAATGCGGGAGCCGCGCCTCGAGCTCGGCGCGCGTGGGGAAGTTCGCCAACCGCGCCTCGAGTCTCGCTTCGAGCTGCGCGCGGGTCGGAAGGTGCGGGAGCTTGGCGCCGATCTGTTCGCGCGTCGGAAAATGCGGAAGCTTCGCGCCGATCTCCTGTCGGGTGGGAAGATGCGGCAACCTGGCTCCGATCTGCTCACGCGTTGGAAGATGCGGGAGCTTCGCGCCGATCTGTTCGCGGGTCGGCAGGTGCGGGAGGCTCCGGAGATACGCCTCGATCGCCTCGCGATCGACCCGAGCGGCGAGCTGCCGCGCAATGCGCTCGATGGTCGCCCTGCCTAACGCGCGACGGTTCTGCACGACGTCGACGGGAGGCTGGCCGAGGTCGTGGACGATCCCCACGGCGCTCAGCCCCTTGAGCACGTAGTACGTGAAGTCGACCTCCCACCAGCGGAAGCCCTGCCGCGCCGAACGCTGGTAGGCATGGTGGTTGTTGTGCCACCCCTCGCCGAGCGTGATGATCGCCAGCCACCAGTTGTTGCGCGAGTCGTCGCCGGTGGCGTAGCGCTGCTTGCCGTGCACGTGCGCCAGCGAGTTGATGAAGAACGTCCCGTGATAGAGCAGGACGGTGCTCCAGAAGAAGCCGACCACGAGCCCTTCCCACCCAAACGCCGCGAAGCAGGCGAGGGCGAGCACGACCGAGGGGAGCTGCTCGTACTTGAGCAGGAACATCAACTCTGGGTAGCGCGAGAGGTCGGGGACCGAGTCGGGGTCGACCGATTCGTAGCGCTGGTCGAAGATCCACCCCACGTGCGAGTACCAGAAGCCGCGATGGCGCGGCGAGTGCACGTCCTGGTCGGTGTCCGAATGCTTGTGGTGATGCCGGTGGAGCGACGCCCACCAGAGCACGCTCTTCTGCGAAGTGGACTGGGCGAGGAAGGCCAGGACGAACTGGAACCAGCGACTGGTCTTGTAGGACCGGTGCGAGAAGTAGCGATGATATCCAGCGGTCACCGCGAACATGCGCAGGACGTACAACCCGAGGCACAGCGCGACCATCCCCCAGGAGACCCCCGTCCAGATGGCACCGAAGCAGGCAAGGTGCACGAGGACGAATGGGACGGCGTCGGGATAGATGATGTCGTCGTGAAATTCGGCGCTGGATGATGCAGACACGGGGGGACAGCTCGGGTGAATCGTTGGCGCGGACGCAGCGTGCGCGGAGCGCCCTCGCGTCGGGGCCGCGTCCGCGAACCAGATGGAACGCCGGAAGTTAACGCAAGGACGATCGGATTCGGAGGACGTTCCCGCCCGTCCGCCGGGTCGCGCGCTCGCAGGAACGTGAGAAAATCGACATGGAGGCAGCGATTCCTTGCGGGCGATTCCTGGTATCCCGAGGCTACTTCCTGGGCGTCCTCCCCGACGAACGCTTCGCCGGTGCCTTCGCCTTCGTCGATTCACCCCGCGCGCGCGTCGGGCGCTTCGGCGCAGCGACTGCCTCGGCAGGGGCTTCGAGCGCGGCCAGCAGGCGCTTGGGAGCGATGGATCGATACCCGTCGCTCAGGAGCCGCGTGAGCTCGTCCCAATCGGTTTTCCCGTCGAGATAGACGCCGACCCACCCCGACGGGCCCACGTATGGCGGGACGAAGTATCGATCAGGGGCAGACCGCACCATCCATTCCTGATTCTCCTTCTTCGCCTTGCACCAGACGGAGTTGCGCCCGCCGCCGTGGTGGTTCCCCGCCGAGGCGAACATCGCGAAGAGCTTGTTGCGGACGCGAAAAGTCGGCTCCCCCCACGCCTCGACCTCGTGGGCTTCGGGGAGGGCGAGCGCGATGCGGCGAACGCGAAAGAGAGGGCGAGGAGGCATGGTCGGGAGGTCGAGGGAGTTCGTCAGACCCGAAGGTGCGACGGAACGATAGCTCTCCGAGACGAGACACTTGAGCTCCTTCCAGTCCGTCTTTGCGTCCAGATAGATGCCGAGCCATCCCAACGCCCCGATAAATGGCGCCTCGAAGAATCGATCGGGCTCATCTTCCACCATTTGGGCCATTTCGTCGTACGGCATCCGGCACCAGACGCTGTTGTAGCGGTATCCGAGCGTCTCGGCGGGCGCGAAGATCACGAACATCTTCTCGCGTATGCGGAAGACTGGTGCGCCCCACGCCACGATTTCGTGGACCTCGCGGAGCGCAAGGGCCATTCGGCGCACGCGGTATAATGGGCCCCCCGCCATGAGACTCCCCCACACGTGATGATCGCCAGGTGCAACACCCGTCGGCCATCGACCTAACGAGTTCGATGAAGCCGATCCGCGAGGCAGCCCCCATCGAACTGCCTCGCCCTCCCGAAGAATCGTCGCTTGCCACCGTGACGGGCGCAATCTGCCCCGCGGATCGAGGACCAACCTCGACACCCCGCGCCACCCGCGCGATACTTGTCCCCTCTCCTCCGTCTCCCACCGACCGAGACCGATGACCGAACCGTTTTCGCGCCGCGACTGGATCAAGACCGTGGGCGCCGTCGGCGCCAGCGCCTTCGTCCCGCTCGACGCGTTGAGCGGTGACGCTACCGCTCCCGGCGCATCGCTCCCCGCGCCCTCCCCCATCCTCCCGGTCCGCGATCGTCACGCTCCCGGCGACATCCTCGACCTCTCCTCCACGAGCGACGTCTTCATCCCGCCGCGCGGCGATTCGGTGATGAAGTTCTCCTTCGACTTCCCCGAGCCAGCGGTCGTCTTCGGCGGACATCGCTTCTCGTTCCTCCTCTTCACCGAGGAGAACACCTACGCGCTCGACCGCGCGCTCATGCGCGCCAGCGGGAACGACGACGCGCTCGAGCTGCACTGCACCGGGCTCACCTGGGCCGGCGGGCAGGAGAAATCGCAGGGGAGCGTGACGGTGAAGTTCGCCCGTCGCGGCACCACGATCGAATGGGACATCACCGCCGAGATGCCGCGCCCCATCAAGACGGTCACCACCGTGATCCGCGACGTCCCGCGCGGCAAGATTTCGTTTGGTGGCGGTGCGCTCGACGACCCTGGCGAAGGCGACATGCTCGGCGGCTACACCTTCGGTGCCGGCGACCTCCACGGCGCCGAAACACCGCGCAGCATGACGACGCCGATCGCCATCGTGCAGGCGGCCGACGACGACTTTCTCTACTTCACCACGCTCGACACGCGTGTACGCCCCAAGCGCTACTACTTCCAGGGCGGGCCCCAGGGCTTCCGCGCCGAAGCCGTTTACGAGCACGACGGCTGGCGCAACGACAACCGCATCGTCGTCCCGCGCTGGCAGCTCGGGCACGCGCGCACCTTCGACGACGCCATGGCCCCGCACATGGCGCACATCGAGCAGGCCTTCGCGCTCAAGTCATGGGAGACGCGTACCGACGCGCCGCAGTGGATGCGCGACGTAGCGCTGGTGACGACGATGCACGGGATGCACTACACCGGCTTCATCTTCAACGACTACGC
>CAZWVG010000018.1:17535-43033 GCA_964637355.1 uncultured Gemmatimonadaceae bacterium | reverse complement strand
GGCGACGAGCGGGCGCGCGACAGCCGGCGCGCTCACGACGTCGCGCAGTTCCCGCTCGAGGAGGCGACCGTCGAGACGCTGCAGGGGGCGATGAGTGCGGGGCGACTCAGCGCCGTCGCCATCACGCAGCAGTATCTCGATCGCATTCACGCCATCGATCGCGCAGGGCCATCGATCAACAGTGTCATCGAGGTCAATCCCGACGCATTGGCAATCGCGGCGAAGCTCGACGAGGAGCGCGCCGCGGGAAAGGTCCGCGGACCGTTGCACGGCATCCCGATCCTCATCAAGGACAACATCGACACAGCGGATCGTATGCGTACCTCGGCGGGGGCGCTCGTCCTCGCCGACTCGCAGGCGCCGCGTGATGCGGGGCTCGTGACGCGGCTGCGCGACGCCGGCCTCGTCATCCTCGGCAAGACCAACCTCTCGGAGTGGGCGAATTGGCGATCGACGCGCTCGACGAGCGGGTGGAGCGGGCGTGGCGGACTCACGCGCAATCCGTACGCCCTCGATCGCAACGCCTGCGGCTCCTCGTCAGGCACCGGCGCCTCGATCTCGGCCAACCTCGCCGCGGTGGGAATCGGCACCGAGACCGATGGTTCGATCGTCTGCCCCTCCAACGCCAACGGGCTGGTGGGGATCAAGCCGACCGTGGGACTCGTCTCGCGCAGCGGGATCATCCCGATCTCCAGCTCGCAGGATACCGCGGGCCCCATGTGCCGCACCGTGCGCGATGCCGCGGCGCTCCTCTCGGTCATGGCGGGCGCCGACCCGCGCGACGAGGCCACGGCCGCCAGCGCTTCGCATGTGAGTGCCGACTATACCACGTTCTGCGATCGCGACGGATTGCGCGGCGCTCGCATCGGCGTGGTGCGTCAACTCTTCAACGCCGGCCCGGCCGTGGACGCGGTGATGGCGAAGGCACTGGAGGCGATGCAAGGTGCCGGCGCCGTCCTGGTCGACCCGGTGACGATCCCCACGTTAGGCAGCTTCGACGCGGACGAGTTCCAGGTCCTGCTCTACGAGTCGAAGGCAGGACTCGAGGCGTACTTCGCCACGCTCACCGGCACCGGTGCTCCGCGCACCGTCGCCGACGTGATTCGCTTCAACGAGGCGCACAAGGCGGAGAGCATGCCCTACTTCGGGCAGGAGATCCTGCTGCAGGCGCAGGCCAAGGGCGGACTCGACGCCCCGACATATCGCCGGGCGCTGGCAAAGTGCCGCAAGGCTGCGCGCGACGACGGCATCGACAAGGTGATGCGTACCCAACGCCTCGACGCGCTCATCGCCCCCACGGGAGGACCGGCGTGGATGACCGACCTCGTCAACGGAGACCACTTCGTTGGCGGGAGTTCAACACTGGCGGCGGTCGCCGGTTACCCCAGCATCACCGTTCCCGCAGGGACGATCTTCGGACTCCCCGTCGGGCTCTCGTTCATCGGCGCGGCGTGGCAGGAGGGACCGCTCGTTAGGTACGCGTACGCCTTCGAGCAGGCCACGCGCGCGCGACGCGTCCCCCGATTCCTCGCCACCGCCGACCTGACGCTCTAATTTCCCGTTCGCCGACTTCAATCTCCCGTCCCCCGTCCCCCGTCCCCCGTCTCCGTCTCTATGGCCACCGACTCGATCTCCTGGGGGGGCGTCGCCGTTCGCGTCCTCGCCGCCGCGATCCTGGTCTTCGCCAGCTACAACCCTGAGGGCTACTCCTACTATCACTGGGCACTCGCGCCGCTGATGGGCGACGTCGGGAGCTTTGGCGCGCTCAAGTTCCTCGCGGGCGCCGTGCTGGTGACGGGATGGGTTGTCTTCCTTCAGGCGACGCGGCGCTCCATCGGCTGGACCGGAGCGCTGCTCGTCGCGGCGATCACCGGCGGCGTGATCTGGTTCCTCATCGAGCGGAAGATGGTGTCAGCGAGCAGCGGACGGGGGATCGCGCACGTTGCGCTGATCGCCGCGTCGATCATTCTCGGGGTGGGGATGTCGTGGTCCCACTTCTCGCGTCGGTTGTCGGGGCAGACCGACACCGACGTGGTCGCCTGACGTCGGTTCAGGCGAGCTCGCCTTCGAGCTCGGCGTCGAGCGCGGCGCGGAGATCGCCTGCGTCCACGCGGTAGTCCCAGCGCGGATAGGCGTGGCGCGACGGCTGTTCCTTGCCGAGCACATAGCGCACGCTGTGCCCGAGTGCGGCGGCTAGGGCGTTGTAGGTCGGGACGACGTAGCTCTGCTGTCCGAACAGGATCGCGCGAGCACCTGCGGGCGCGAACAGGAGGTCGGTGAGGCTCGCCCCCAGTGGCGCGACGACCATGGCCACGTCGGAGAAGAGATCGCGTCGTGCCGCCACGCTGAGCGCGGACGTGTCCACGGTTTCGAAGCCGCGCGCCGCGCAATAGGACTCCACCTCCTCGACATTCTGGAGATGACGTCCGCTTGCGGCGCCGGGGAGGAAGAGGCGCCGCGTCGGGGTCTGACGCTCCGACATCTGCGGAATCGTGAGCGCGTCGCTCAGCCAGCGCCACACCGAGGCGTCGGTACACCCTGCGTCCTTGCGCTGTGCGACGACGAGCAGTTCGTCGAACTCGATGATCTCGTCAGGTGCAACCTGCACCACGCGATCCAGCGTGATCCCCAGCCACGCCAGCGTCTCCACCTGAAATGGCTGCAGCGGGGCTGGTACGACGAATCGCACGTCGGGGTCGAGCAGGATCTCGGGCATCGCGGCCAGGCGCCCGAGCGCATCGGCGATCCAGTGGTGATAGCTGTGCGACCCGTTGCTGGCCAGAAGGAAGGCCCGCCCCCCCCGCACGCGCTCTCCAGCGGGCGAATGCAGGAGGAGGCGACGATCGCGCGACGACCAGAGGACGCAGTTGCGCCCGCGCTCGACCAGCGCGGCGACGTCGTGGCAGCGCGGCGTGCCGAAGGCCACGTCGGGCTCGTCGACCACACCGTGCACATAGCCCGCGTCGGCGCTGTCGATCGCGAAGAAGAGATCACCGACCACGCGCGCCTTGGCGATCGTGCGCAGCGTCGAAGGACCGGTGTGTACCGTCACGCTCCGCACGTGCTCGTCGCCCGCGTGGTGCACGAGGTACGCAAGGCGCCACGGACGGCGCTCCGCGTCGGGGAAGAGCGCGTACGGCGCTCCCACCGGGTCCAGCTGCACCACGAGCTGCTGCCCCGTGCCGAGCGCCGGAACCAGTTCCGTCAGTTGCGGCTGACGGAGTCCGTCGATCGCCTGATGCTCCCGATGATCGGCGAAGTTGGCGAGCGTCCGCGCCACCAGCGTCCCGACATTCGCGTCGTAGGCCACCGCGCGCTCAGCCGCGATGCGCGCTTCCATCGAGAATCCCGCGCGGAGCGCGCACTCGGCGAGCACACCGTACGCCGCACCGTCGGTCGGCGCCTGCTCCACGGCGGCAACGGCGAGCGCGCGGGCACGCGGGAGGTATTCGGGGGCGAGGACCAGCGGGGTCGCGTCGGGGATGCCGATCGGACGCAGGTCGAGACGCGCCGGCTCCGAACGCCTCGTGATCAGCGACTCGTGCCGGATATGCAGGAACAGGAGGATTTCAGCCGCCAGGCGCAACGTTTCGGCGTCGGCATGCTCGGCGTGCGCCAGCATGGTGCCGCACGCGGCGAAGGCATCGACGTCACGCCCTTCGCCAACGAGCAGGAGCGACAGCGCGCGATATGCCGCGAGGTTGTCGGGCGAGAGCGTGATCGCGTCGCGCAACGCCGCCTCGGCATCGGCCAGGCGCCCGGACGCGCGCAGCACCTCGGCGTGCGCAACGAGCGCATCGCCAGGGGCGAGGGGCGAACTGGGGGGCGTCTGGTACATGGGGGCGGCTGTCATGCGAGCGTACTTGGGTCGAACCCGAAAATGCTGGTCGTGAAGGTGACGATGCGGAGAGCGATACGTCGTGTGCGGCGCGCTACGCCGAGAGAGACTTCGTGAGCGTGTATTGCGCCGAGGACTCGAACCCGAGCGCGCGCGCCGCTGCGGTGCGCGCCTCGTCGGGAACCCCGCCCTCGCTGGCAAGTCCAAGGTCGAGCGTCTGGATACCGCGTGATGCGCACCAGGCATGGAGGTGCGCGGCGAGCAGTGCGGTCGGATTGTCGCGTTCCACCCCACCCACGTCGCCCAGTGCGTGCACGCGGCACCACCGTTCGGAGAGCAGGAGGGAGATGCTCGCGGCGATCATCTGCTGGCGCTGGAAGACGCCATGCCAATGCACCGTGCCCGGCGCCTCCGAGTCGAGCGCGAGGAGCGTTTCGAGCGAATGAGCGGGCGCACGTCCAGCGCGTGCGTTGCCGGCACCAATGATGGTCAACGCGTCGGCGCGCTCGTTCGGAAGGAGTTCACGCGTGATGAGCGAACGCCCCTCGGCGCTGCGTACCGCTGAGCGAGGCGCCGGCTCCATGCGCTCGGCAAGCGATCCCGTCGTGACCCGCGTGTGAAAAGCCAGGTCGGGGGCTGCGGCGCTGTAGTCGAGCCGCAGGAAGGTATTCATCCAGTCGGCGTGTGCATCAGGATCGAATGCAGCTGGCGGCAGGGTGATCGCCACCCGCGCGATGCGGCGCGCGACGAGCTCCTCCTCGGTAGCGCGGATGATTCTTGCCGCGAGTGTCGCCGGGAGCGGCGCGCTCGGCGCGTGCAGTGCCCCGAAGTCGCCCAGGATGCCGGAGCGCGCTTCGCCAGGTGCAAGCTCGGCGAACCACCCGCCGGCGATCGATTCGCCGGTCGCACCGTCCATCACGACCGCGTACCACGCGCGCTCGTAATCGCCGGCGCACACGCGAAAGTATGCGGGCGATCGCAGCAGGTCGGCCGCGGGGGCCATACGATCCCCAGGATCGCGCAGGAGCGCGACATCGACCTCGGTGTGAGGCGAAAGCGCGCGCCGGCGCGTGGTCGTGGCGATGCTATCGGGATCAAACATCTCGTGAGCCTCCTGCGATGAATCGCGACGCACCGGTTTCCCGGCGCACGACGGGACGCAGTTCGCATCGGCATCCTGCCGCCGAGCGTCCGTTCGCTCTCCCGGGCGTTTCCCGTCGGCCACGCATGTCAGGCGACATGACTCAACCCGCGGGTGCGCAGCCAGCGGGCGTGTTCGTGGATGTTCGCGTGCTGCGGCTCGCGATCGTCGGAATCCGCCAATACGATGACGACTGTGCCCGGTGCGAAGTCGCGAAGTTCCATCCACAGCGTTGCCGGGACGAGCACCGCCCCCGCTTGCGACGACATCGGGATGCTGCGCGAGGAGCGTCCGTCCTCCACACGGAGCGTCAGCGCACCGGCCGCGCAGATCACCAGTTCCGGCGTTTGCATGTTGGCGTGCGCGCCGCGCGATGCACCCGACGGCACGTTGGAAAATACCAACGCACGCCGGACATCGAGCGGGTACTCGCCGAGTCGCTCGAGACTCGTCAGGCTCCCGCCCGCGTCGTCACGGAAGGTGAACGCGAGGATGCGGCAATCGCTGACGACCGCTTGCTCGTTCATCGCCGTGGCTCGGTGGAGTCGGCCGACTTGCTGTCGCGTGTTGGGGCGGGAGCGCTTCGCTGCATGCCGAGTGGTAAGTGATGTCGAGCGCGCTGCTCCCCGACGGAGTGCGCGAGACGATGCGAAGGGCAAGCGAGGGGCCAGACCGAAGGGACTCGCGTCAGCCATTCGGCAGCGTACGCCGGGTCGGCGCTAAGTCGTGCGCGCGGATGCACTTGGACCGCGCATGCGCGGGCGCGCGCTCCGCACTGCCAGGCGCCGCGCGCCTCTCGGTGCTTGCCTTGCCGCGGAAGGACTTGCCGCGCGCCCCGGCGCAACGTGCGCCCTGCGGCGCTTCGTGCCGCCCGCGATGCAATCCCGCGGGCGTTTATGTGACGCGACACAGAATGCCACGTCAGACAATGAGCCCACCCGCAATGCCCCCGTCCGAACACCCCCCCGAATCCAGTCGCCGTCCCCAACCGACGGCGGACGCAGCGCGCACCCCCGAGTCCGGAGGAGGCGCTGCGCGGGCCACCGCATTTTCGCGCTCGACAACCGATGCGCAGACGGTGCGGGCATTCACGCCGCGTTCGAATACGCCGCAGGGCGTCGGCGCGTCCGCCGCCCCGCACGCGTCGTCGCTTCATGCCTCGCGCGCCGCGCGCGCGTGCGCCCTCCTGACGACAGCGATTGGTGTCCTGGTGCTGATCGGCTGGTTCACGGGCACGGCATCGCTGCGCGTCCTTGGTCCCGCGGGATGGGCCGCAACCAATCCGCTCGTAGCCGCCTGTTTCGTTGGCGTCGGCGTGGCGATCTGGCTCCTCGCCGGGGAGGAAGGGACCGAGCGTTGGCGCGTGGCGCGCGCCCTCGCCGGCTCGATCGTGCTGTTCGGCGTGCTCCGCATCGCCGACGTGCGCGTAGGGCCCGACCTCGGCGTCGACGACCTGCTCTTTCGTGCGGCGATGCTGGCCACGGGCGATGGACGCACGAATCGCATGGCGGTCGGTGCGGCGGTGAATTTCGTCCTCGTGGGCGTTGCGCTCCTCCTTCTCTCCCGCCGGGTGCAACGGCGGGTTGCACCTGCCCAGCTCCTGGCGGCGCTCGTCCTCGCTTTCGCTACGATGGCGATCCTAGGACACGTCTATCACAGCGGCTGGTTCGACACGGTCGGGCGTTTCAATCGCATGGCGGTCCCCACCAGCGTGGCCTTCGCGTTCATTGCGCTCGGGACACTCTCGCTGCGCACCCAGTCGGGCGTGCTCGCGGTGATCCTGAGCCAGGGGCCTGGGGGTGCCATGGCGCGCGTCCTCCTTCCCGCCGGCTTGCTCGCGCCCGCACTCCTTGGTTGGGTGGCGCTCTGGGGGATACGCCAGTCACCGGCGCGAGGGCACCCCGATCTCGTGGTGATGCTCTTCGTCGTCGCGATGATCATCGTCTTCGTGGGATTGATCACCTGGAACGCGACACAAATTCATAACTCGCACCTCGAAGGGGAGCGTGCCGAGGCAGCGCTTCGCGACAGCGAAGTCCGCTTCCGTCTCCTCGCCGAGAACGGGAGCGACATCGTCTCGCTGCACGACATCTCGGGGCACGTGCTCTACATCTCACCGTCGTGCGAGCGCGTCCTCGGCTTCACGCCCGACGACGTCATGCGGATGAGTCCATTCGCCATGGTGCACCCGGAGGACGGCGAACGCCTTCGGCGCCACTTCGACGAGTTGATTCGCGGTGCGCCAGTGACCGCGCTCTCCTGTCGCATGCTGCACAAGACGGGAAAACACCTCTGGCTGGAGATGATGTGGCGCGCGCTGCGCGATGCCGATGGACGCATCGCGACGCTGCAGGCGTCGTCGCGCGACATCACCGAGCGCAAGGACTACGAGCGCCAGCTGGAGGAGACGCGTCGCAAGCTGCAGTACAATCACGAGAGCCTGGTCGAGGCCAACGCGCGCCTTGCAGCCCTCGCATCGCAGGACGGGCTCACAGGGCTCCGGAACCGGCGATCGTTCGAGGAACGGCTCCCCGACGAACTGTCGCGCATCAGGCGCACGCAGCAGCCGGTCTCGCTCCTCCTGGTCGACATCGATCACTTCAAGGCCTTCAACGATTCGTTCGGACATCCGCGTGGCGACGAGGTGCTGCGCGCGGTGGCGCGCCTTCTCGCGCGTTCGATTCGCGACACCGACGTCGCGGTGCGCTACGGGGGGGAAGAGTTCGCGGTCATCCTCCCCAACACCGATACGGTCGGCGCCGAGCAGATGGGAGAGCGCCTGCGCGACGCGATCGCCTCGTCGGTCTGGACCGAACGTCCCATCACCATCAGTGTTGGCGCGGCGACGGCGACCACGCACATGGTGACCGCCGAATCGCTCGTCGATCAGGCCGACCGCGCGTTGTACCGATCGAAACAGGGCGGCCGCAACCGGGTGACGCTGGCCGAGGCGGCGTAGCAGCTAGCGCGGCGTTCGTCGCCGCCGGCTCCGGCGCTTTGCGCCGCGGGACGAAGAGCGGTATCGTCGAGGCGCGCGCCGCGCACGCTCTTCCTCGTCCCCCATCCCATGCGCCTCCGACTGTTCGCGCTCCTCGCGATCGCTCCCCTTGCCGTGCTCTCCTCCGTTGGTGCATCGCAGGACGCGGCGCGCGTCACCCCGCGTGCGTTGCAGCCGGGCGACATCTATCGCCTGCGCGATGTGGGCGATCCCCGCATCTCCCCCGACGGCGCCTGGGTCGCCTACACCATCACCACCACCGACTCGGCCAAGGACAAGTCGGATACCGACATCTGGATGGTGAGCTGGGACGGTGCGCGCAACATCCGCCTGACGAGTTCACCCGAGGGCGAGTCGTCGCCCCGCTGGTCCCCCGACAACCGCTATCTCGCGTTTGTCTCGGGGCGCTACGAAAGCAAGGGAGGTCAGGTCTGGCTCCTCGACCGGAGCGGCGGCGAGGCGATCCGCCTGACCAACTTCCCCTCGGGAGTCGACGACTACGCCTGGTCCCCCGACGGCAAGCGCCTCATCGTGGTCTCGCAGGACACGTTGGCGGGCGCGGCGAGCGACAGTACTTCGAAGGCGCCGCGCCCCATCGTGATGGATCGCTATCAGTTCAAGCGCGATCGCGATGGATATCTCGATCGCCGTCGCAACCACCTGTATCTCTTCGATGTCGCCACGCACGCGGTGCAGCAGCTGACCTCGGGCGACTTCGATGACGAATCGCCGCGCTGGTCCCCCGACGGCACGCGCATCGCCTTCGTTTCGCGCCGCGGTGCCGACCCCGATCGCGAGAACAACAGCGACATCTTCGTCATTGAGGCGCGTTCCGGAGCGACCCCCGTCCGCCTGACGAGTTGGAATGGCCCCGACGACGCTCCCGAGTGGAGCCCCGACGGTTCGTCGATCGCGTACCTCCAGGGGAGCGAGCCGATCCTGTACGCGTACCAGCAGGACGTGCTCGCCGTCATTCCCAGTAGCGGCGGCACTCCACGCCTCCTGGCGACGACGCTCGATCGCGACGTCTCTCGTCCGCGCTGGAGCAACGATGGAAAGGATATCTGGGTCCTGATCGCCGACGATCGGTCGCAGCAGCTGGCGCGCATCTCGGCGTCGACGGGAGGCGTTACGCGCGTGCTCCAGGGGAAGGAGGTCGTCGGCGGCTTCGACTTCTCTTCCGACGGGCGCATGGTGGCGCGCATCTCGTCCCCGACCAAACCGAACGAAGCGTATGCGGTCGAGGGGAGTGGCGAGCGCGCGCTCACGCACGTGAACGATGCGCTGATGGCGCAACTGCGCCTCGGGACCACCGAGGAAGTCTCGTTCAAGAATCCTGACGGGCTTACGGTCGGCGCGCTTCTCGTGAAACCGGCCGACTTCGAGGCGGGAAAGAAGTACCCGCTCCTTCTGCGCATTCACGGCGGTCCCAACGGACAGGACCAGAACGCCTTCGCCTTCGAGCGCGAACTGTTTGCGGGACGCGGATACCTCGTCCTCGCGGTGAACTATCGCGGCAGCTCGGGTCGCGGGCAGGCGTGGAAGAAGGCGATCTTCGCCGATTGGGGGAACAAGGAAGTGCAGGACCTCCTCGCCGGCGTCGATTACGTCGTCGGGACCGGGATCGCCGACCCGAATCGGCTGGGGCTCGGTGGCTGGAGCTACGGCGGCATTCTCACCGACTACACGATCGCAACAACCCAGCGCTTTCGCGCGGCCACCAGTGGGGCGGGGAGCGCGCTGCAAACGTCGATGTACGGCGTCGACCAATACATCTTCCAGTACGAGACCGAGCTCGGTCCGCCCTGGAAGAACCCCAAGGCGTGGGAGAAGGTCTCGTACGCCTTCCTGCACGCCGACCGCATTCGCACGCCGACGCTCTTCCTCGGCGGGGAGAAGGACTTCAACGTCCCCGTCGCCGGGAGCGAGCAGATGTACCAGGCGCTCAAGTCGTTAGGTGTGGAGACGCGGCTCGTGGTCTATCCTGGGCAGTTCCACGGGATCAGCCGACCGTCGTTCGTTCGCGACCGGTACGAGCGCTACCTCGACTGGTACGAGCGCTTCCTTCGTCCGGTCACCCCGTAAGCGCCAGCGCTGTCGCTAGGCGCGCGCCAGCAGGCCGGCGAGGAACTGGCAGAGCAGGGCTCCGACGACGGTCATGGCCAGACCCCACGCGAGGAGCTGGTTGAAGAGCTTGCGCGACTCCGCCGCGCCAGCGACGGTAGCGACGCACAACGCACCAAGCGTCGACAGCGGCGAGACGTCGACCAGCGCCGAGCCCACGTTGATCGAGAGCGCCACCGCGAGCGGGTCGCCCCCGCCGACCTTCTCCACCAGCGTTGCGGCTGTCGGGAGGAAGGCCGGGAGCACCACACCCGACGTGCTGCTGTAGGTCGAGATCGCTCCCGTCACGAACGCGATCACGCCGTTGAGCGTCACCGGCGTCGCGAGGCGCGCCAGCATCGTCGTGAACAGGTCCATCCCTCCGGTCTTCTCCAGCAGCGCCACGAGGAGCGAGACGCCGCTCACCATCACGATCACGGACCACGGCACCTTCTTGATGGACGCGCCCTCGTCGCTTACCCGCGCGAGCAGGAGAAGCACGGCGGCGCCGAATGCAGACAGTCCCAGGTTCAGCTTGAATGCCACGACGCCCACGATCCACACGGCAACCACTCCAATCGTGAGCAGCTGCTGTGTGCTGAACGGCTCCTCCCCACCAATCGCCTGTTCGTCGGCGGGAACGGCGGAGGTTCCGGCGAGTTTCGCGCCACCGAGCATGAAGTACGCCGCGATGGCCACCAGCGCATGCGCGACGAAGTTCGCGACCCAGACGCGCCCTTCGTGTCCCCCGAGTCCCGCCTTGGCCATCGCCGAGTTGGCGATCACGCCGACCGAGGAAATCGGCGACAGGTTCCCGGCGTTCGCCCCGTTCGCCACCATGAGCGCGGTGAGGAAGGGGGGGACGCCGGTGCGCGTTCCCATCGCCATCGCCAGCGGAACCACCAGCGCAACGCTCGAGATCGCGCCGGGCCCCACCGTCGAGACGGCACAGGCGATCACGAAAAAGAGGATCGGGAGGATGCGTGCATTCCCCCGCGCGAGCCCAACGGCGCGATGCGCCAGCCCTGCCAACGTCCCATTCGTATCGGCGATCCCGAAGAGGAGGGTCACCCCGGTGAGGGTGAGGAACAGCGAGATCGGGAATCCCCCCATCACCACGTCGGGCTTGAGCCCGGTCACGTACACGCCGACGATCCATGCCAGCGCGATCGCCAGCAGCCCGACGTTGATCCGCGACGTCATGGAGAGCGCGATCGCCACGACGAGTGCGAGCAGGGAGATCACAGCCGGATTCACGACGGGCTCCACGCCGGAAGGAGATGCTTTTGCACCTTGCCGAGCGCAGTGCGCGGCAAGGAATCCACGCGCACGAAGCCGCGCGGAACCTTGAAGGAGGCGAGCGACGAGCGACAGCAGTCGCCGAGTGCCGCGACCGACGCATCGTCGTCGGCGACGACGTACGCGACCGGCACCTCGCCGCGTCGCTCGTCAGGCGCGCCGACGACGACTGCCTCGCGGATCCCCGGACGCTCGAGCAGGAGTTCCTCGATCTCGCGGGGATAGATGTTGAATCCCCCCGAGATGATCAGGTCCGTGCGCCGCCCGCGCAGCGTGACGTAGCCGTCAGCTGCACGCTCGGCGAGGTCGCCGGTTCGGAACCACGAGGCCCGCCCTGGCGCGTCGGTGGAAGCGACAAACGACGCGGAGTCGGCATCGGGGCGCCGCCAGTAGCCACGGAACACGTTGGGGCCGCGAACCCACAGCTCGCCGATCGCCCCGGCACCCACTTCACCCCCCTCGTCGTCGGTCACGCGGATCGCCACGCCCGGAAACGGAAGTCCGACCGATCCCGGGCGCCGCTCGCCGTCGTACGGGTTTCCCAGGTTCATGAGCGTTTCGCTCATCCCGTACCGTTCGAGGATGGTGTGCCCATAGCGCGCGCGAAACTCCTCGAGCACATGCGCCGGGAGCGCCGCCGACCCGCAGACGAACAGCCGCATCCGTCCCCCGATCGCTCGCGCCTCGTCAGGTGCAAGCTCAAGCAGGCGCACGTACATCGTCGGGACGCCGAAGAAGAGCGTCGGCGCGAACGACCGGAAATCGGCGGCGATGCGCGAGGCATCGAAGCGCTCCAGGAGCCGCATCCGCGAGCCGCTCGCCAGCCAGGTGAACATCCCGTTGGCCAGTCCGTGCACGTGAAAGAGCGGGAGCACCGCGAGATAACGGTCGTCGCTGGTGATCCGCCAGCACGTGACCAGGGCGAGCGTGTTCGCCATGCAGTTGTTCTGCGTGAGCACCGCGCCCTTCGATCGCCCGGTGGTTCCCGATGTGTAGACGATCAATGCCCCCGCCTCGCCGTCGATCGTCGTGCGCATCGCCCCTGCGTCCATCCCCGACGCCTCGTCGGCGAGCTGCGCCGCGTCCCACCACGAAGTCCCCGCCGGGAGCGACTCGGCGAGCTGCGGCGTGGTGAGGAGCGCGATGGGCTCGGCGTCGCCGAGGATGTGCGCGATCTCTCGCTCGCGGTACAGCACGTTCACCGGCACCACGATCGCGCCGAGCTTGAGGCAGGCGAGGAAGGCGTCGATGAACGCGATCGAATTCGGGAGGAGAAAGGCGACGCGATCCCCCGCGCTCACTCCGCGCGACTGCAAGACACGAGCGAGACGGTTACCTCGTTCGTCGAGCTGGCCGAACGTCAGCTCGAGCGGAGCGTCGGCGCCATCGACGATCTCGAGCGCGATGCTGTCGCGCCGAGCGATGAACGAATGGGAGAAGAGATCGAGGAGTTGCATGGGCGCGGTAACCTACGCGCCGTGTCGGCGCACTCGCTAGGACTTTGCGCCTGCGGCTGGCGGCCTGGCTCTCAGTCGCTCGGGTAGCGTGTACGCGCGGCTACATCCGTGCCTACGCGCGTGTCTACGCGCGTGCCTACGCGCGTGCCTACGCGCGTGCCTACGCGCGTGCGCCATCGCCGAGCTTCGCCAGCGATTCGCCAAGAACGTTCACGCAGAAGACGGTGGTGAAGATCGCCGCCCCGGGAAAGATTGCCAGCCATGGCTCCGAGGTGAGCGTGGTCTGCGCCTGATACAGCATGTTGCCCCAGCTCGCTGCTGGCGGCTGCACCCCGACCCCAAAGAAGGAAAGCGCGCTCTCCAGCAGGATCCCCCGTCCGACCGCGAGCGTTGCCGACACGGCGATCGTCCCGAGCACGTTCGGGAGGATGTGCCCCATGAGCACTCGGCGCTGCGACACGCCGGTCGCGTGGGCCGCCTCGACGAAGCCACGCTGCGCCAACGACAACACCTCGGCGCGCACCACGCGCGCCGTCTCCATCCACCCGGCGATTCCCACCAGGACGATGAGGAGCGGGATCGACGGCTGCAGGATCGCGGCGACGATCATCAGGAAGGGGAGGCGCGGGATCGCGAGCATCGCATCGGTCACGCGCATCAGCGCCGCGTCGACCCACCCCCCTACGAAGCCCCCAACCGCCCCGACGAACGAGCCGAGGAGCACCGAGAGGAGCGCCGAGAAGAGGCCGATGGCAAGCGAGACTCGCGCCCCCACGAGGACGCGCGCGAGAACATCGCGCCCCAACTCGTCGGTGCCGAAGAGGTGCGACAGCGTAGGGGGCGCCCGACGCGCCGCGAGATCCATCGTATCGCCCGCCGATGGCAGGAGGAGCGGTGCGAGCACCGCGGCCACAGCCATCACGACCAGGACCACGAGCGCCGTGCGTCCCCCTCTCCCCAGCGCGCGGGCGTCGGAACCCGCCAGCTGCAAGGTGCCTCTCAGCGCCGCCTCGGTCATGTGCGCACCCGCGGGTCGAGCCAGCGATAGCTCAGGTCAGCCAGGAGGTTGAGCACGATCACCGACGTCGACGTCACCATCAGGAACGCCATCAGCACCGTATAGTCGCGGCGTGCCAGCGCCTCGGTGAACAACCCGCCGAGTCCCGGCCAGGCGAAGACGCTCTCCGTCACGACTGCACCCGAGACCATGATCGCCGCATCGAGGAAGACGATCGTCACCAGCGGAAGGAGCGCGTTCCCCAGCGCGTGCCGGTAGGTGACACGCCCGGCCGGAATTCCGCGACCGCGGGCCGAGAGGATGAAGCGCTGTGACAGCACCTCCAGCATCGAGCTCCGCAGGTAGCGTGTCCACACCGCCGCGTGCACGGTGGCGAGGACGATTGCCGGGAGAATCAAATGCCGCACCCGGTCCGCGAAGTCTCCGCCAAGGATCGACGTGCGCCCCGACGAGGGGAGCCACCCTAACGAGACGGCGAAGAGGAGCTGCAGGAGGAGCCCGAACCAGAAGGTGGGGAGCGAGATTCCAGCGAGACTCAGGACCGTGACGCCGCGGTCGAAGAGTCCGCGGCGCCGTGCGGCTGCCGCTACCCCCGCTGGAACCGCGGCGACGAAGGCGATCACCAGCGACGCCAGGATCAGCTCGAGCGTCGCCGGGATTCGTTCGGCCATGCGCGCCAGCACGGGACGCCCGTCGGCGAAGGAGAAGCCCCAGTCGCCCACCACGAATCCCTTGAGCCACGCCAGGTACTGCGCGGGGAGGGGGCGGTCGAGGCCTAACGAGCGCCGCAGCCGCTCGATGTCCTCGGGACGCACATTGGGATTCTCGAGGAAGATCGCCAGCGGCCCCCCCGGCGCCGCGTGCAGCAGCGCAAAGACGAGGATCGAGATGAGGAGGAGGAGCGGGATCGCCTGGAGGATCCGCCGAGTGGCAAGGGTCAGCACGGGGAGAGAATACGCCCGTGTCCCCCGCGCGCGCGAGGGGATGCGATCGCGCGCGCGTGCGTCGAGCCTACTGCGCCGCGACCTCCCACTCCCACACGTTCCAGAAGATCCCGGTGTTCGTCGGATTCCCCTTGAAGTTGCGGAGCGTTGCGGGGACGGCGTCGATGCGCGTCACGTTGTACAGCGGGATCTCCGGCGCCAGCTCCGCGAGTCGCTTCTGCGCCGCCACCAGCAGGGCACGCCGCTTCGCGTGGTCCACCGTGCGGTCCGACGCATACAGCAGCGAGTCGAGCGAGGCGTCGGCGATGTAGTTGATGTTGCGCCCGGCGGGGGGCGTCCGGTCCGAGGCGAAGAACGTCGTGATCTCAGGATCGCTTGGCATGTGCCACCAGTGCAGCATCGCGTCGAACTTCCCCTCGAACCACAGCGACGAGATCGCCGTCCCGTCGACGAGCTGGATCCTCACGTCGACACCGACGTCCTTGAGCTGGCGTTGCACGGCCTGCGCGATGTTTTCGCGAATCGCGAACCCCGCCTGCGTCATGAGCGTGAAGCGAAGGGGGACGCCGTCCTTGTCGCGGATGCCATCGCCGTTGGTATCGCGCCACCCGGCTTCGTCGAGCAACGCCTTCGCACGCGCAGTGTCGTACGGATACGTGCGCACGCTGTCCGTGTAGGCCCACGAGAGCGGCTGGATCGAGCCGTCGATCACGGGCGCGAGCGAGTCGAGCACCGTGCGCACGAGCAGCTGGCGGTCGATCGCGTGGATCAGCGCCTGG
Organism: uncultured Gemmatimonadaceae bacterium; assembly: GCA_964637355.1. Lineage (GTDB taxonomy): Bacteria > Gemmatimonadota > Gemmatimonadetes > Gemmatimonadales > Gemmatimonadaceae > SCN-70-22. The sequence goes on along the minus strand of CAZWVG010000018.1, from coordinate 27,456 downwards.
CGCACCCGAACGTCACGGAACGCCGGGACCGACTTCTCGTTCAGCGTGATGTGCTCGTACGAATTGCCCATCATCTGGTGCAGCGTGAGTCCCGGGATGTCCTTGAGCTCGCGCACCTTGTCCCACGGCACCAGCGCCGCGACGTGCGCCTCGCCGCTCTTGAGCTGATTGATGCGCGTGGTGGTGTTGGGAATGAACTTGAAGAGGATGCGGCGGATCTTGGGATACTCTGCTCCGCGCCAGTAGTCGGCGACCTTCTCGAGGAGGATGTACTCGCCGGTTTTCCATTCGGTCACCTTGTACGGCCCGGTGCCTAACGGGTTCCGGTTGTACTCGGTCGCTCCGTCGATGTCCTTCCCTTCGAGCAGGTGCTTGGGGAGCGCTCCGCGCACGAACTGGATCTCGTACGGTGCGTACACCTCGCGATAGTGCACGACCGCGGTGAGCGAATCGGGCGTGTCGACCGAGTCAATGCGGTCGAAGCCGTCGGTGCTCTCGGGATTGTAGTTCGGCGAGTTGATCGCATCGACCGTGAACTTCACGTCGGCCGAGGTGAAGGGAACGCCATCGTGCCACTTCACGCCGGGGCGCAACTTCCACGTCACGTCCATTCCGCCGTCGGCTCTGAGCACGACGCCGCCGTTCTCCAACGACGGGACTTCGCTGGCGAGGAGCGGCACCACCTGCATCTTCTCGTCGGTTGTCACCAACCCTTCCACGATGCACGTCTGCACATCCTCGAGGATGTGCGTGCTGAAGCGATTGAGCGTGTCGGGTTCGCGGTCGTAGGCGACGATCAGGAGGTCGTTCGAAGCCGCGGATTCGCTCCCTCCGCGCCCCCCCTCGCCCGAGCAGGCGGCGAGCGCCAGCGTCACCGCGGCGAGATACGACGCCGCGCGCCTCACGGTTCGTGCATGCATCACGTTGCTACTCCTCCAGCCATCAGTCGCGCGACGAGCGCCACGGGAATCGCACCAAACGACAGAAAGGTGTCGTGAAAGGTGCGTAGCGAGAACGCGTCGCCGAGCCGTCGTCGCTCCGACTCGCGCAACGCATGGATCTGCGACGTCCCCAGCCAATACATCAACGCCGTCCCCGGAAACATCGAGTTCTTCACCGCCTCGCCATGCGCAGCCGACGCCGGCATTCCCACTTCGGCCGTGTAGAGTGCGACCGCCTCTTCGAAGCTGCGCATCCCGGTGTGGAACTCGAGGTCGACCAGTGCGCGCGCCAGCATGCGCACACGCGTCTGCTGCTCCGACACGCGCTCCTCGGCGGTGAGAAATCCGCACTCGTCCATGAGGTCGGTCGCGTAACACGCCCACCCCTCCGCCATCGTCCCGCCGAGGAACATCCCGATGCGGCTCGCGCAATCCACGGCGGCGATGCGCCCGATCGTCAGTGGGGCGCGCGCGGCATTCCAATTCTGCACGTGATGCCCGAGCGCGCCGTGATGCACGACGTGATTGAGCTTGATCACCGAATCGTTCCACGCGCGCAGGTGACGCTCGAGCGCGTCGTCGGCGAGTCCGTCGATCGGCGTGACGACGTACTCGTGCATGTCGGGCCACTCGAGCGGGGCAGGCGAGCGATAGAAGAGATAGTAGAGGAATGGCGCGGCGTCACGCGTCGCTGCAGGGATCGGGACGTAGCGTATGGGAGCGTCGGGCCACGAGATGAGGTCGTGCGCATGCGCGAGCGCATGGCACGCATCCCAAGTCTGCTGGAAGGCGTCGAGATACTCGTCGCCGGTAGGGTGCGCCTGCGCGAGTCGCTCCTGCACCGCCGATAGCCCTCCCGCATCGACCGCTCGGGCCATGACCTCCAGACGTGCCTTCTCACTGGCGAATGCGCCTCGTACCGTTTCGAGGAGCTCGTCGATGGGCGTCTCGCACCAATGTCCTCGCCTAACCAGCAGCTCGAGCAGCTCGCGCCCGCAGCTGCGTGCCGGCGTGCTGTCGCGCGCGAGCCCCGCCAACTCCGTGGCAAATGCCTCGACCGCACCGAGCGCCGCGTCCGCTTCGCGCCGGACCGCCTCGCGCAGCTCCGTCGAGATGTCGTCCGACGCAGTCCAGCGATCGAGCCCTGATCCAAACACGAGTCTCGCCCCCTCGCATTCACGGAGCGCCTTGTCGATCCATGTCGACGGGACCGGCGCTTCGGCGACGACGGCGAGCGCCGAGGCGAGAAAGCGGGGAATCGCCGCAAGCCGCGCCCGGAGCATCCGCGCGCGGGCGTCGATCGGCGCGAAGCCGCGCACCATCAGGGAGATCGCCGAGAAGACCGCCTCGCCGACGACCAACGACGGATTGCCACGCTGGAAGTGCCGCCCCTCGAGCTCCGCAAGCTGGATCTCGAGGAACGAGTCTGCCAGCGCGAGATCTATCGCCCCGAAGTCCCGAGCGCCGACCGCGTCGTCGATTGAGACGGTGACGGCAGCGATGCGCTCGCGCAGCGCGACCATCTCCCGCCGCATCTGCTCGACGCCAGCACCCGACCAGTCAGGAAGCAGATGATCGAAGTCATGCTTCCCCGTGTAGGTCGCATTGACCGGCCGCCGCCGATAGTAGTGCGCGAGAAAGTCGCCGAAGGCGACACTCCCGTCCCCCGTCTCCCGTCCCCCGTCCAAATCGCCGCCCCCCACCCCTACCTCGGCAGCGGAAGACTTACCCAGCGTCGTTCGCGAAACGACTGCTCCACCCCGTTGATCACTTCCTGCACGCGCGCGCCGTCGATGAAGCTCCCCTCGTTCTCGTCGCCGTCGGAAAGGATCTCGCCGATAAACGAGGCCGTGAGGTTCGCATAGAACAGCGTGCGCCACGACTCTTCCTTGCTTCCGCCCGGTGGATAGAACTCGGCGGGGACGGGAATCTCCTTGAACTCCACATCGTTAGGCTTGGCCGCCTTGAGCGACTCGCAGACGCCGAACTCCTCCACGAGACGGCAGATCAGCGCTCCCTCGCTCCCGTAAATGCGCGCCTCGATCCCCGGGTAGTTGCCGACGGTCACGAACGACGTCTGGATGCTCCCCAGCGCCCCATTGGCAAACTCGCCGATGAATATGTCGCCGTCGTCGATGTTCATCCGCATCATGCGCCCCGTCTGACGCACCATCCGCTCGGGGATGAAGTTGCGCATCGTCCCGACGACTTCCTTGTAGTCGGCGCCGACCGCCCACGCCCCGATGTCGATGATCGGCGCGCCATACCCCTCGAGCGACGAGACGTGCAGCTGCGACTGGTCCGCGTCGGGGTCGACCTGGCGCAAGGGGTTCATCGGGTCGAGCCACTGCGAGTTCTGCTCGTAACCGTTGAAGATGAACGGCGTCCCGATGAAGCCCGTGTCGATCAGGTGCTTCATGTAGCGCATCGCCGGCGCATAGCGGAACGTGAAGCCGAGCTTCGTCTTCAGCTTCTTCGACTTCGCCAGCTCCGCCGCCCGGATCGTGTCTCGAAAGTCGAAAGCCACCGGCTTCTCGCAGAGCACATGCTTTCCGGCCTCGAGCGCTCCCCAGGCCAATTCGAAGTGCGTCGCCGAGGGGGTGCAGACGTCGACCAGATCCACGTCCTCACGCGCCAGCACCTCACGATGATCGCTGTATACCGCGGGGATCCCGAATTCCGCGGCCACCGATTCGGCCATGTGTCGCTGGGGATCGCAGATCGCGACCACTTCGCAGCGCGCGTCCCGCTTGAACCCCGGAATGTGTGCGAGGCGCGCCCACGCCCCCGCCCCCAGTACGGCCACGCGCACTCGGCGCGCCCCGTCGTTGACTTCTACCGCCACGTCGCAGTCCTTCCTCTGGGTCGATGCCGATGTACAGGTGTATGAACGGCGGCGAATGTATGTGGCGATTCACGGCTGAGCCAGCAGCCACTGGCGCATCGCTTGCACAGTTATCTTCCCCGCGCTCCCTCCTGATGACCGTTTCTGCCATGTCCCGCTCAACCGCTCCGCTACGCCGACTCGTACTCCTCGTCGCCCTGGGACTCGCCTCGGGCGTCGTCCAGGGGTGCGTTCCCACCGCCGAAGGGGGTCCGGTCGACAAGAAGGCGGCCAAGGCAGCTCGGCGCGCCAAGACGGGGCAGGGTAACAAGAAGGCGGCTCGGCAGGCGGCGCGCTTCTCGAACTCGTTCGGGGGCGGCGCGGGGAAGGCCAAGATCGCCGCAGCCAGCTACCATCCGGCCAACGGCTACGTGGTCAAGGGAACCGACTTCCTCACCTTCTGGCCCTGTGACAGCACGGGCTACTACTATCTCGCCGCCGGCCAGATGGTGAACGCGAAGATCTCGCAGCAGTACAAGTTCTCGTCGCCGCGCCCCTACACCCCGATGTACGCCGAGCTCAAGCTCGCCTACGTCAACGACACGCTCCAGCGCGGAGAACGCGTCTTCAGCAGATACGTCGACGTGATCGACTTCACCGCGACCGGGCGAGACCTCGCGAAGTGCGAGCCCCCGTCGCGGAACACGTTGTCGAATGAGATGGAGCGGCTCGACCAGTTCAAGCCGCCCATCCTCAAGTAGCGGGTAACTGCCCGACTCCGGCTTCCGCTAGGCGGCGTCGCTCCGTGCGATGCCGCCTTCGTGTTGAGATCCCGCCGCACTCGCTGCGTGCTCACCGGTCCGCGCCGCCTCCCGTTCGCTGAGAAGCTCGACGACGTGTGAGCGCTGCAGGTAGTACAGCCACCCGCCGTAGAAGGCCGCCGACAGCAGCAGGACTCCGCGCGAGACCGAGGCGCCGTGCCCGAGGTGGAAACCGCGCACCCCTTCGCCGGCGATCGCCGCCGTCGCGCCCCACATCAAGAGGCGATGCAGCGCCGCCCGGTAGCTCGGCACGTCGCGCCCACGGAACTCGGCGATCATGTAGCCGAGCAGGGTGAAGGCGGCCACCTGCTCGAGAAGGCGCAGGATCTCCGTCTTGGTCCATTCCGTCGCGACTCCGGGAAAGCCCCATCCCACGCTCCACGCCCCCACGCCATGCAGGAGAGGAGCAACCGTGACGATCGCGAGGTAGGCGCCATACGCCGGCGCCGCAGACATGAGCAGAGGAACTTCGAAACGGCGGTTCGACGCATCCAACACGAACGGACGGCTCCCCTGCCACCACGCGAGCGCGCCGACGAGGACAGTGCCCGCCAGAATCAGGGCCGGTCGCGTGGGAAGGGCGGGGAAGGCGCCGGCGAGAAACCAGAGCGCTGCTGCGCCGGCGGTCGCTCGCACATCGAGCGAGCGCACGGGGCCAAAGTGCCTTCGCTGCATGCCGCCCAGTAACGACGCGCCGAAGACGCCGAGGAGGATCGGGAGTACGGTGCGTTCGAGGTCGCGCCCGCTCGAGAGGGCATTGAGCCAGAGGAGCGGCACCAGGAGGTAGATCAGCCCCATCAGCGGGAGCTCGAGCGAGAGGCGACCGATCAGCGCGCCGTCGACCTTGGTGCGCGGCGCGAGACGGTCGAAGGCCCACGCACCCAGCCACGCACCCATGGCGTTCGTTGCCACGTCGAGGACCGACGTGTACCGCTCCACCTCGAACAACTGCGCCGTCTCGATCGCCATGCTCATCGCGGCGCCGATCCAGAGCACGGTGAGCGTCGAGTGGCGATACCCCTCGCGTCGCGCCAGGCGAAAGAGGAAGCCCAACGGGAGGAAGAGGAGTACGTTGGCGACGATGTCGATCGGCCCGCCGGTGAACATCACGCGCCACCGCGACGGCCAGTCGAACTGGAACGGCAGGAGGGTGATGATGAAGGTGACGCCAAGCATGTAGGCGAGCAGGGCCACGCCAAGCCTGGCGCCAGTTTCGGCGGCGCGCCCCCCGGACGGGGCGCCGTCGCCTCGCCCCGATCCTTCTCCGGCAACCGTGGGTATGGGGAACGGCGGCGTACGGAACGTGCGGCCGAGGGCGATCGGTTGATCGTCGGCGCGCGGGGTGCGGAGCGGTATGGAGCCGTCGGCGCCGGGCATCGGCAAATGGGAAGGACGGCGCGAGTCGAGCGGCGCGTCCGGTCGTTGCGTTGAGGGAGTGCTCACGTCATTGGGCCATGGGGCGCTGTCGAGTATCGGCAGCGGGGCGGGAAGTTCGCCGAATCGGCGCGGAATCCGCGTCGATTCCGCGGCAAGACCGTCGGCCGATCGCTACTCGGCTCCTCATCGATGGCAGCGAGCGCGACTGCATGTTTATGCGAAAGATGCAGAAAATTCCGGTTGTCTTCGCCTTGCTCGCAGCGTTATTGTGACCTCGAATTCATGATCAGTTCATCTTCGTGGGACGAGAGCGGGTCGGACCGGATGCGCGTCATCGCGCTCGCGGCGACCGCCGCGACCTTTCTGCTCCTCTTCGCCGAGCCGCTTTCGGGGACGGTGCGCACCTGGTGGTCCGACCCCGAGGCGGGGCACGGACTGCTGCTCGCACCGCTCGCGATTGCGCTCGCGTGGCGGAGTGGCAAGGTGAAGGATGCGCGCGGGTCGTGGGCGTTAGGCGCGGCGATGCTCGTGCTGGCGATCGTTATGCGCTACGTCGCGGCGCTCGCGGCCGAGGCGTTCGTCGGGCGCGCCTCGATGTTTCTGGCGCTCGCGGGGCTCGTGGTGTGGGGGTGGGGCGTCCGTCAGTTGCTGCACTGGTGGCTTCCGGTCACGCTGCTCGCGCTCTCGGTGCCGCTTCCCGACATGGTGCTGGGAGCGCTCGCGCTTCCCTTGCAATTCAAAGCATCTCAGCTCGGCGCATCGCTCCTCGCGATGCGCGGCATTCCGGTGCACCTGAGCGGCAACGTCATTCGCCTTCCGGGACACGATCTCTTCGTGACCGAGGCGTGCAGCGGACTGCGCTCGCTGACCGCGCTCCTGAGTCTCGGGGTGCTGCTTGGCGGCTTGCTCTTGCGCACGCCCGTCGCGCGCATCGCGATCGTCGCGCTCTCGATTCCGGTCGCCGTGCTGGTGAACGGCGTGCGCGTCTTCTTCACCGGCTTTCTCGTGTCGTTCGTGGATCCCTCGCTAGGCGAAGGCTTCTCGCACATGACCGAGGGGTGGCTCCTCTTCCTCGTTGCGTTCGCGATCCTCGGCGTTCTCGCGATGATCGCGCTCAAGGTGGAGGCGCGCTGGAGCGCGAGCACGACAAATGCATAAATGGCGAATGTTCTTTCCGGCGGTGTTGCTCGGACTCGGCAGCCTGCTCGTTGGGCATGCAAGGAACCAGCAGGTCGTGCGGTTGTCGCGCCCACTGCGCGAGGTGCCGTTCCGGTTTGCCGGCTTCGCCGTGGAAGATCGAACGATCAGCGAGAACGAGCAGCAGGTAGCGGGGATGTCGGATTACGTCTTCCGCATCTTCGGGCAGGAGGGTGATTCGACGCAGGCGTTCTCGGTCTATGTGGGCTACTACGACTCGCAGACGACCGGGCGCACGATTCACTCCCCGCGCAATTGCCTCCCGGGCGCGGGATGGCAGACGGTCGAGTCGGGGACGCGTACGCTGGCGGTGGATGGTCGGTCGGTGACCGTGAACCGGTACATCCTGGCAAACGGTCCGATGCAGGCGATGGTGTACTACTGGTACCAGGGGCGTGGGCGTGTGGCGTGGAACGAGTACCGCGTGAAGTGGGACTTGCTGCGCGACGCGGCCACGCGAGGTCGGACGGAAGAGGCACTGGTGCGGATCATGGTGCCGATCCCCCCGACGCAGGGATTCAACGCGACGGATTGGCAGGAGCGACAAGCGCGTGCGGACGACCTCGCGTCCCGCGTGGCGACCGGACTGGTCTCGGCTGTGGGGCAGGCGCTCCCAGCGTGGAACGGCCCGGAAACCTAACGAGGCACCTCCCTGGCCTGGGAAGGAGCACATGAGCAGCATGATGCGTGTGGTAGGAAAGGCAGCGTTCCTCGCGGCGACGGTCGTCGCCATCACGGGAACACCGGCGACCGCGGTGGCGCAGGCGAAGGCGAAAGCCAAGGTCGCCCTCAAGCCATCGGCGGCGGTGACGTCGATGTCCGGTGCGTGGAAGCGGGAGATCAGCGTGACGGTGCTGGGCGGCTACGCCTCGACCGGATCGCAGCTCTACTACTTCCCCTCGCCGTTCGATCCGATCACCGGGATCTTCTCGCCGAATCACAAGATCGCCGTCGGACCTTCGGCGATCGGCAATGGGAAGACGTTGTGGAAGGCGCCCGCGAACTCGACGACGCTCGGCAGATTCTCGCCGGGACAGGTGTTGGTCTTCGGATTGTGGCTCCCCGACAACACGTGGTTCTTCTCCGCGGCAGTGAACGCGCAGTCGTTGGGGCTCCAACAGCTTAGTGTGGTGAAGCCGCAGTCGCTCGTGCTCAATCAGCCCGCACCGCTGGTCGAAGGCACCGACTACGAGTACTACGGCTGGGGCGTGAAGCCGGGCGTGAATGGCGTCGACTACAACGACTTCGTCTTTCGCGTGAACCAGGCGACGGTCACTCCAGAGCCCGCGACGATGTCGCTGCTCGGTCTCGGCCTCGCCGCGATGGGTGGCATTCGGGCGCGTCGCCGGCGTGCGGCTGCTGTCGCAGTGTAGTCAGGATCCGGTTGGCCATTGCACGTCCAAGTGAAATGCACGAAGTCGTTTGTCTGATGTAAAATGTTCGTTGGCGATGCAATGATCGCCGCCGGTTCGCAGGACGCATGACACGCCGATGGGCGCAGCCGAGTGGCTGCGCCCATCGCGCGTTTCGGGACCCCGGACCGCGTATCCCTCGCCGCGCGAACACGCGCCCAGGAGCGATCGATGGCGCGTGCCCACCGCGCGTGGGCGCGAGGAGGCGATCGGGCGACCACCGCCAGAAACTCACTGTCACGATTCCGTTCGCCCGTTCGGACGTCGCGCGGACAGGGTCCACCGTGCAAGAAGATGCAGCCGACGCGCACGCGAGCGTACCGAACTCGCACCCAGCGATAGTCGTGCGGCGCCGGGAGTACAGGCGCTCACGCGAGGGCGTGCACCCCGACCCGTGAGCGAAGACTCAGGAGTCGCGCACCGCTGCCGATACTCCCAGTGGGCGAATCCGGAGATCGCGTGCTGGTACGTGACGCCCATGCGGGAAGAGACCCGCCTCCCCGGACTCGATCACGACTTCTCGTAGACCTGCCATGCTCCCAGCGCTGGATTCGCGGTCGCGCCTCGTTGCGCGCACCCGCTCGATCGCTCGCCTCGCCCCGATGCTCGCCGTCCTCCTCGTCGGGTGCGGCAAGAAGGCCGTCGTGGCACCCGCGACGCCCGGATCGCTCATCCTCGTGCAGGGGAACAACCAGCAGGCGCAGGGCGGCAGCGAGCTCCCCAACCCGATCGTGATCAGGGTTCTCGGCACCGACGGCGTCCCCATCGGCAAGCTCCCCATCGGCTTCAGCGTCACGCAGGGGGGCGGCTCGGTGAACCCGGGAAGTGCTCCGAGCGACGAGAACGGGGAGGTGAAGGTGAAGTGGACCGTCGGGCCGAACGAGGTCGCCCAGGTGCTGACCGCGTCGGTCCCCGGGGTCGAAGCCGTCAACGTCACCGCCCTCGCCTTGCTCCCAAGCGACATCGTCATCGCGCAGGGGAACAACCAGAATGCCAAGGCCGGCGCCGCTCTCCCGAATCCGATCGTGGTGCGCGTGGTCGGTCCGGGCAACGTCCCGATGAAGGGAATTGCCGTCGCCTTTCAGGTCCTCACCGGCGGCGGTCTGATCTCGCCGCAATCGGGGCTCACCAACGCACTCGGCGAAGTCACGGCCCGCTGGACGCTCGGCGGGACGGCCGGCGTGAACTCGCTCGCGGTCTCGAGCGGGTCGCTGCAGCCGCTCACGATGAACGCTGTCGGGCAGTAATCTCGCGCTCCCAGGATCACGTTCGGCGGGGGCGCGGTAGCCGAGGTGCCGCCACGGGGGCGGCACCTCGGCTTGGTTCGACGCTTTTGCGGCTGCCGATCG
>CAZWVG010000018.1:9097-17435 GCA_964637355.1 uncultured Gemmatimonadaceae bacterium | reverse complement strand
GGCGCGGTAGCCGAGGCGCCGCCACGAGGGCGGCACCTCGGCTTGGTTCGACGCTTTTGCGGCTGCCGATCGTGGTAACGACAGAGCACGTTCGGCGGGGGCGCGGTAGCCGAGGCGCCGCCACGGGGGCGGCACCTCGGCTTGGTTCGACGCTTTTGCGGCTGCCGATCGCGCTGACGATAGAACACGTTCGGCGGGGGCGCGGTAGCCGAGGCGCCGCCACGAGGGCGGCACCTCGGCTTGGTTCGACGCTCTTGCGGCTGCCGATCGTGCTGACGATTGCCCCCTCTCTACTGGTCCGAGCCTAGCGTTCGCGTTCTTCAGGGGGGCGCGCGCGCCACTGCTCACGTGCTCGCAGGATCGTCGCCGGATCGTCCGAAAGAATCCCGCGCACGCCGGCACGCCACAATTTGAGCGCGACGGCGGGGGCGTTGACGGTCCAGACGTGCAGCGGAACGCCGGCCGGCTCGGTCGCGCGCGCGAGCGCGTGCAGCGGGACAGGGATTCCGCGGTAGACGCGCGGAAGCGACATCGTCTGGAAGGGGAGCGTCGTATAGCGCCGCCCGAGCAGCGCCGGGAGACACATCGGCGCGATCGACGCCGGGGGCGACGACACCGCGACGCCGTCCTCCTCGAACGGGACGAGCGCCTCCGGGCGAAACGACGCGGCGATACAGCGCTCGTCGGCGTTCGCGCGCGCGATCACGGCGCGCGCCGGCGCCCCGACCTCCACGACCTTGAGCTCGATGAGCATCGGCATCGTGGGAAATTCGGCCAACACTTCGGCCAGCGTGGAGATGCCGATGCCGCGCCCGCGATACGGAAAGTCGCGATGTCCGTTCTTCGTGAACGTCGCACCCGCGTCGAGGCGCCGCAGCTCGTCGAGCGTCAGCTCGGCGACCACCCCCGCTTCGCCCGTCGTCCGCGTCACCGTGTGATCGTGAATCACCACGACCTCGCCGTCGCGCGTGAGGCGCACGTCGAACTCGAGCGCATCGACGCCTAACGCCACCGCCTGGCGAAACGACTCCAGCGTGTTCTCGGGAGCATGCGCGGAGTTTCCGCGATGCCCCACGACTGGGCGTGACGTCAAGTCCAAGAGCGGGTGGGACATCGAATCTCAGAAGACGAGAAGACGGGAAGACGAGAAGACGAGAAGACGAGAAGTGGGGCGCGGGCCGATTGTCCTCTATTCTGCTAGGACGCTGGGGGGGTGGGGATCTAGCAGGGTAGCGTGGGAACCGCGGTACGCTCTGCGACCTACGGGGAAACAAAACGCCCGGGAGCTAGGCTCCCGGGCGCGGGGAAAGTTCCCCAGGGTACTGCTACGCGATCAGAACGAGTACTGCAAGCGCGTCACGACCATGCGCCCGATCTCCGGCGATCCCGGGAACGAACGCACGCGCTTGTCGAGGATGTTGGTCCCGTTGATCGACCAGAGGAGCTCCTGCGAGCCCCACGGGATCCGGTAGTTGAAGCCGAGGTCGAAGATGTGGCTCGTGGGGACACCGTCGTAGATGTACACGGTGCTCGACCCCGGCCGCGTGAACGAGATGGGGACGCCGCGGGCATCGAGCCCCGAGGCGTAGACGCCCGAGTTCACGGGATACGCGCGCATGAAGCGCCACCGCAGCTCGGCACCGTACCGGCTCGGCTCGTCGCGGAGCTTCACGGTGAACGAGGCCTTGGCATCCGGCGCATTGAGCATGAGCGGCGCCGAGTTGGAGCTGAGGACGTCGCCGAAGACCAGGTCGCTCACCCAGCTGTAGGTCCCCGCGAGGGTGATGAAGTCGTTGGCCACGTAATCGAGCGCGGCGTCCACGCCCTTCACCGTGATCTCGGTGTTGGTTGAGGACGTGTAGGTCGCGTAGACGTCGGTGCCGTTGGCAAACTGGTCGTTGTTGAACTGCACGATGCCGACGGGGAGCGACGCCGCAGCGGTGGCGATCTGCGGCGCGATCTGCGCGGCGGCCGCGGCAGCCTGCGCCTGCGGCACCCCGGCCTGAATCAGGATCTGCGCAATGTTAGGGCCGAGGTAGGCGCCGAGCTGCGGCCCGTTGAAGAAGACGTTCGGGGTGGCGAGGCCGGCGGGGTTGCCCACGTCGCCGCGCTTCTGCACCCAGCCGTCCACCGCCAGGCGCAACCGGTTGCCGATGATCCCCTTGTAGCCGACCTCGTACGTCTTGTTGTACGACGCGTCGAGCGCGCCGATGTCCTTCACGCTCGACGCGGCAAGGTCGCGCGTCGGATCGGAAGCGGCGTTGAGGTAGGCGATGCGGGTCCCGACCTGGGCATCCGTCGGCTGCAACGCCTTGAGCCCGTTGACCAGGGCGGTGGCGAGCTGCGTGCCGAGCGATTGCTGCAGGAGTGCGATCAGGTTGGGCGAGAGTCCGGTCAGCACGCCGCGGTACACGCCGGCCGCCGACGACGGCACCCAGTCGTTCCCGCCGGTGAAGCGCGACTTCATGCACAACCCGCCGTTGACCGACCCGCAGGTGCGGTTGAACGACCATCCGGACTTGGGCGGATTCCCCAGCGCGCGAATGTTGTAGCCGGAGTTGCCGATGTTCCGCGCCTGGATCAGGTCGAGGAAGTACGAGAAGTTCGCCGGCGTCGAGAAGGCGCGGTTGTACGTGAAGCGGATGTTCTGCGTCTCGGTCGGCTTGAAGACGAGCGCCAGGCGCGGCGACGTCTGGTAGCCGTCGATGAGCGAGTTGTGGTCGAGGCGGAGCGCCGCGATGAAGTCGAAGCGGAGCGGAAGGTTCGTCGTCGACTGGATGTAGCCGCCGTACTCGGTCACGTCATCGATCGCTTCGTTGCGCCCGTTGATCGTGCCGCCGGTGCGCGGGTTGGTCTTGATGTAGTCGAGTCCGTAGACGAAGTCCTGCCGGTGACCGACCGTGAGTCCGTGTTGCAGCTGGCCGGCGAAGACGCGCGACTGGTCGACGATCGGCTGCCCGGAGCGGAGGAGGTACGTCCCCGTCGTCGAGAGCGAGTCGGCATTGCCGGCATCGCTCAGGTTGGCGAACACCTGCCCGAACAGGCGCCCGATGCGCGCGCGCTGCTGGAAGCTCTTGTACGTCCAGTTCTTGATCTGCGAGGTGCCGTTGGCGCCGGTGAGTTCGAGCCCGCTCCCGATGTCGGTGTAGCCGACGGTGCTGACAAACTCGGAGTTGTCGGTGGGGCGGATGTCGAGGCGCGCCTCGGAGGTGAAGCGGCGGAGGTCGAAGTCGCGGATGTTCGGCTTCCCCGCGCGTCCCGCCGGTGCTTCGGCCGGGAAGACATCGGGCTCACCCGGATCGTAGTTCGGAAGGACGTTGCCGTTCTTGTCGTGTGCCGACGTGCTGCTCCAGTCGGTCGCCGAGAAGTATTCGCCGGAGAGCTTGTAGCCGACCTTCGGCGTGATCAGTCCCGCATGCCGGACGCCGGCGCGAAGGAGCGAGCGCTCACCGCCATCGAGCGTCAGCGTCGTTCCCTGCGAGGTGAACGGCGACTTCGTGATGACATGCAGTACGCCGTTTGCCGAGTTGGGGCCGTAGAGCGCCGAGGCGGGACCGAGCAGGACCTCGATGCGCTCGACGTCTTCGTTGGTCCCCGTCATCAGGAACGGCACGTTGACGCGAAGCGACGGGACACCGGCGAAGCGGTAGTCCTGCAGCATGAGGATCGAGCCGGAGAAGGCGTTGTTGAAGCCGCGCGCCACGACGTTGCTCTGGGCGATGCCGCCCTGGTTCACGTCGACCCCGGGGATGCCGCGAATATGGTCGGTGACGGTGACCGACGGGCGCTCCTGGATGTCGCGCACGTCGACGACCGACACCGATGCCGGCGCGTCGAGCGCCTTCTCGGGGCGGCGCGACGCTGTCGTCACGACGGGGTTGAGCTCGGTGGTGATCTCGGAGAGCGTGAAGTTGACCGTGGCGGTCCCCCCAGCGGTGACTTCCACGCTGTCTACCCGCTTGAGCTGGTAGCCGAGCCGAGTGGCCACGACGGAATAGCTCCCGGCGGCCACATTGGGGATGCGATAGCTACCGTCGTCACGCGAGAGGACCGACGCGGCAAGCTGGCCGGATGAGGTGAGCGCCTGCACGCGCGCTCCGCTGATCGGTCCGCCCTCTGAGCTGATGGTGCCGGAAATGGCGCCGCCCTGCGCAAATGCAGGATGAGCCGACAGCGCGATACCACACAGCACGGCAACCCGACGAACCCAGGACGCAATCATCAACACCTCGGAGGCAATGGTGTAAAGGGGCTGTCAATGCGCCACGAAGATACGAGCCCCACTCGACCATTCGCCATATGCAATCCGCCTGACGAGCGTGGGTGATTTCCACGCATGCGGAGGAGCGCGCGAGAGGAACGAATCCCTCCCGCGGATACATTGCACGCAGGCCGCTCCTCCATCGCGGGGAGGGGGCCCCAGCCCGTCCTCCCGCTCAGGCCCGACGTCGTACTCCCCGCGCCAGATCCCGCTCGCCGCCCTCCCACGCGCCATGACGTCTGTCTTGTCCGCCGCGATCTCCCACGCTCGTCACCTGCTCGTCCGCTCCGATCGGGCCCAAGGGGTAATGCGGAAGGGCGGGGGAAAGCGTCGAGGCTTCTCCCCCCTCGCGCTCATCGCCTTGGCGATCGCCCCCGCCGCACTCGGCGCTCAGGGAGTGTCAGCGACCAAGCCGGTGCGCACCCTCATCGGCGACGTTGCCCTGATCCTCCGGTCCGATCGCCCCGGTACGCTACGTATCGGGGTGGCCGGCTCCAATCGATCGCTCTCGCTCTCCGTCCGTTCGACCGACGCGCGTCGGTGGGCCGATTCGGCCGCGAAGCTGGTGGTTCCAGCCCCTAGGCGGCGGGCGAAACGGGGCGCCCCGTCACCGGCCGATACGTCGGTCCGCCGTCGCGCCGTGCTGGAGGAGCCGGGCGTGGGGGCGGGGACCTTCGTCCTCCTGCGCATCGACAGCGCGGCGACGCGCCGCTTCCTCCTCTTCGTCGACGATGCCACGCTCGAGGGAATCCGGCAGCCGCTCGAACCGGAAGAGGCCACGCTCCTTATCCGGCTGATCCGTTCTGCCTCCGCCCCTCCTCGCGCGGGATCGGCGACGAAGGGAGCAACGAGCGGGAAGAAGGGCGCAACGAGCGCGAAGCAGGGCGCAACCAGTCCTCCCGGTCACCCTTCGACTGAGATGTCGTCGCTGTCGCCCCCGCCTTCGTCGGCAGGAACACCGGTCCACGGGCGATAGACCGAGAGGAGTGCCGCGAGGGCGAGCATCAGGACGACCGCGAGCAGGGTCCAGAGCCGGCGCACAGGGAGTCGCGCGGGGAGAGGAGCCGCCGCCGTGTCGGCAGGGCCGACTCGACGAACCGGGCTGGAGCGGGGGCCCTCGTGCACGCGTCGCGATCTCATACCGAAATGACGACGGAAGACCGGGGCCGCGCAACACCCGCGCTCGCTCTCGATGCCGGGATCGTGTGACCAGCGCGTTCCTCCGACCGTCCGCCCAATGCGAGACAATCGCTGGCGTTCTCGCGCGAATCCCTGCCGATACTTCCGGTGTTGGAGCCGCCCACACCTCGCGCTTTCTCGTGCTGAATCACGCCAAAGGATCCCCCGCGAAGCGGGAATCACACCCGCCCGACGATCGGTCTCCGCTCGAGATCAAGATGCGGATGATCCTGTCGGAGGCGGATTTTCCCGCGATCTCGAAGGATGCCCTCGACGCGCTGAAGCACATGCCCGAGGACGACGCGTCGATCCAGCGACTCGCCAACATCGTCCTGCGGGACTTCGCGCTTACGCTCAAGGTGCTCCGCACGGCGAACAGCGCGTACTACAAGCGGTCCGACAAGACCATCCAGAGCGCGACGCACGCGATGCTCCTCCTTGGCGCCCGCACCGTGCGCCACCTCGCCGCCTCCATCCTGGTCTTCGAGCACTACCGCAAGCGGTCGCCCGGTCTCAAGGAGCTGATGCTGCTGTCGCTCCTCACGGCGAACCACGCGCGCGAGCTCGCCATGCGGCGCAAGCTCCCCGATCCCGAGGAGGCGCACCTCTGCGGGATGTTCCGCAACCTCGGGGAAGTGCTCATCGCCGGCTACTGTCCGCGCGAGTACGCGAAGATCCTCCAGCACCTGGAGCTCAAGAACAAGGGGGAGGCGATCGCGGCCTTCGAAGTGCTCGGCTTTCGCTACGAAGAGTTAGGGGAGGCGATGGCGAAGCACTGGGGGATGCCGGAGAGCGTGATCACCGGGATCCGTGCGGACGCGGCGATCGCGTCGTCGGAGATGGGGATGATCGCCTCGTTCGCGCACGAGCTCACGGCGGCGGTCTACCGTCGCGAGACCGACCCCAAGCGGGACGCATTGGGTGACGTGCTCGCGCGCTACGCGAAGCGGCTCAGCCTCACGCGCGACGACGTGGCCGAGATCCTCGAGGCCTCCCTCGCCGAGACGAAGGAGGTCTTCACCAGCGCCAAGGTCTCGATCGACGACCTGAGGCTCCGCCGGCTGCAAAAGGCGGCGATGGCACAGCTCGGGAACTGGGGCGCACCTCCCGAGGCGATGCAGGAGCTGGCCTCGGCGGAATCGACACCCGAGCAGGTCGCGGCGATCGATGCGATGGCCGAGCAGGTGAAGGTGCGCGAGGAGCTCGCGGCCGAGGTGCTGCGCATCGCGCTCCCGACATCGGGGGAGGACCTCAACCGCGTGATCCTGATGGTCCTCGAGGCGATCTTCCGCGGCGGCCCGTTCGATCGCGTGGTCTTCTGCATGCTGACGCCCGACCGTGCCTCGGTGAAGGCGCGCTATGGGCTCGGCACCGGCGTCGAGCAGCTCCTCGAGTCGTTCTCGTTCGAGCTCAGCCCGCGCGAGGGACCGGTGGCGGTGGCGATGCTGCGCCGCCAGAGCGTCTGCGTCCCGGTGGAGCGCGACTTCACCGCGCAGGAGCTGCGCTTCGCCCAGTCGTTAGGCGCGTCGTCGTTCGGCGTCTTTCCGGTCGTGGTCGGGACGCGCCTGCTTGGCTGCGTGTACTGCGACCGTCCGTGGAACTCGCGTCTCCCCGATCGCAACACGCTGGCCTACGTGCGCAAGCTGTGCGAAGGGGCGGTGCGGGGGATCGAGGCGCGCAAGACAGTCACGACGCCGGGACGCATCACCGGGACCGGGACGCAAGTCGCGCAGCGGGCGACTCCCGCCTACTCGGCGACCTTCAAGAGCGACGTCGTGCTGCGCCTCCTGCGCGGAGAGACCGCGGCGGCCGTGGGCACGGAGCTGGGGATCGCCGAGCAGACGCTCGCGCGCTGGACCCAGGAATTCATCGCCGGCGCCCGGGCCGGGATGCGCGCCGGCTAGCCGCAGCCGAGCCAGCCGCCTGACGAGTCACGCCGGTGCGGCGCGCTCGAGCAGGGTGATCTTCTGCCAGATCTTGCGCGAGAGCCCGTTGGTCAGGTCCTCGATCTCGTTCACCGCCTGCAGGACGACGGCGTCGTCCATGTGCTGCACGAAGAGCGCCCCGATCTTTCCCGTCAACGACAACAGCTCGCTGCAGTAGTCGAGATATCGCCCCAACTCGGCGCGGCTCATCGTGCGCGGGGGGGAGGAGGCGGTGTCCTCGCGCGGGACGGTGAGGTATTCCGGATCCTTGGTGAGCTGGTGCATGTCGACGATGTGGGCGATGCTGCGCAGCTGGTGGATGCGGCGCAGCGCGACACGCCGCTTGAGTCGCCCCTCGATCGACGCGAGGAAGTAGATCGCGATGCCGAGGAAGACGAGGTCGTTGATTCCCGCTTCCACTCCCTGCACGAAGTCCGACAGCCCCGATACCGCGGTCGACGAGGCGAGCCCGGTGGCGATGCCGCTGATCGCCGCCACTAGGACGACCGTCATGAGGATCACCGCAGCGCCGATCCCGATTCGCACGGGCCAGTTAGGGACACCCAGCGCTTCGGCCTCGCGCGCACATTCGCGGGCGAGGCCGAAGAGGTCGCGCCCGACGCCGGAGAGTCCGGCGCCGGGAAAGCGTTCCTCGATGCGATGGTTCAGGCGCTCGATCGTCCCGATGATGTGCGTGGCGTCGAGCGTGCGGAAACTCACTGCACCGCGACCCGCTGCGGCCACCGCTCGAACCAGCTCCGCATGTAGAGCTGCGTGCGCATGAAGTTTGACGGCGTCGACGATGTCCCGTGCCACTCGTTGTTGAAGCGGATCATCGCGGTGGGGACTTTCCGGAACTTGAGCGCCTCGTAGAACTCCTCGGTCTGCGGCATTGGGGTGCGCAGGTCCTGCACGCCGGTCATCAGCATCGTCGGCGTCGTCACGTTGCCGACGTACATGATCGGCGAACGGC
>CAZWVG010000018.1:0-8997 GCA_964637355.1 uncultured Gemmatimonadaceae bacterium | reverse complement strand
GTCATCAGCATCGTCGGCGTCGTCACGTTGCCGACGTACATGATCGGCGAACGGCGCAGGTGCTCGCTCGGATCCTCCCAGAACGGCTTGGCGAAGTTGCGGTACCAGTTGGGCGAATCCGTCGTGCCGACGAAGCTCATCCAGTTGGTCACCGGGCAGTTGGAGCTGGCGGCGGCGAAGCGGTCGGTGTGTCCCACGATCCACGCGGTGAGGACGCCACCGCCCGAGCAACCGAAGACATACATGCGCTTGGTGTCGACGTAACCGCGGTTGATGACGCTATCGACGCCGGTCATCAGGTCGTCGAAGTCCTTGCCGGGATACGCGTTCTTGATCGCGTTGCCGAAGGCGCTTCCGTAGCCGGTCGAGCCGCGCGGGTTGGTATAGAGCAGGACGTAGCCGTTCCCCACGTGCTCCTGGCGGGCGAAGGAGAAGCCGACGTTGTACATCGAGTGCGGACCGCCGTGGATTTCGAGCATGAGCGGGTACTTCTTGCTCGCGTCGAAGTCGGCGGGCTTCACGATCCACCCCTGGATGCGCGTCCCATCCTTGGAGTTGTACCAGATCTCCTCGGTCGTGGCGAGCTTCTTCCCCGTGAGCACGTCGTCGTTGACGGTCGTGAGCTGCTTGAGCTCGGGGCGGGTGAGGGCGAAGGTCACCACGTCGTTAGGCTTGAGCGACGTGCTGACCGTCCCCAGCGCGACCCCGGTCTTCCCGATGTCGCTCACCGTGAGGACCTGCGCCCCCTTCGTCACCTGGCGCACCTGCCCGGTGAGCGTGGCGAAGTACAGGTTGCGCGATCCTTCGTTCTCGACGTTGAAGTAGATCCCGCTCCCGTCCGGCGCCCACATGATCCCCTGCGGCGACCGGTCGAGGTTCCCGCTGATCTCCCGCGAGTTGGACCCGTCGGCGTTCATCACGTACAGCTTGCTGTCGATCCAAGTGGCGTCGGTGGAGTCGTAGCCGGTGTAGGCGATGAGCTTTCCGTCGGGCGATGGCGTCGGCTGCTGGTCGGGGCCGTTGCGCTTCGTCAGCTGCTTCACGTCGCCGCTCATCACGTCCACCGCATAGATGTCGCTCTGGCGCCAGCGGTACTCGGAGTCTTCCACGCGGTCGGCCGTGAAGATCAGCGTCTTGCCGTCGGGCATCCACTGTGGCGCGCCGTTGTCCCAGTTGCCGCTCGTGAGCTGGCGCGGCGTTCCGCCATCTGCCGAGACGACGAAGACCTGGTTGTATCCGGTGTCGTTGAAGCCAACGCGATCCTGCCGATAATCCAGGCGTGTCACGATGCGCGGCGTCTCGATCCACTTGGCGCCTTTCGGCGCCTGCGGGAGCGGGATGTTCCACTGCTCGCGATACGGCACATTCATCCGGAATGCGATCGACTTGCCGTCGGGAGACCACTGAATGTCGCTCGGCGACTCGGTCACCCGCGTCACCTGTGAGACTGCGCCTTCGGCGTCCATCCACCTAACGAAGATCTGCGCGCCGGTCGGCTCACCCTTGGCGATGTAGGCGATGCGCTGCCCGTCCGGCGACCACTCCACCGAGCCGCCGTCGACGAGGAAACGATTCTTCGTTCCGTCGATCCCCATCGTCCAGAGCGACGATTCCCAACGGTCGTTGAGCTTGTCGACCCAGCGCCGAGTGTAGATCACCTGCTTGGCGTCGGGGGAGAGTCGTGGTGACTGGACATCTTCCCAGTCGAGGTACTGGTCGATGGTGATGCGATCGCGGGGTGCCTGGGCCGCGACGGGCGCGGGGGCCAACGCAACGAGCGCCATCGGCGCGAGTGCGAGCGTCGCGAGGGCCAGGGCGCCAAGGGGGGCGCGCGAGGTCGACATGCCTTCCTCCGGGAAATGAGCGGAAGCGGGGGGGGAGCAGGGCGCACTCGTCGCGCCCGCGATCTCCTACGCTGTGCTCCCGCGCGGCGCTGCGCGAGGGGGGGAGCCAACGGGCGAACTACACCTCGCCAGTTGAAGACGGCGCCGTTCCGCCGTACAAGAAGGCGACGGCATCAGCGAATTACATTCCGCAGCGCCATGCCCACGCCCCCCGCCGCTGCATCGACTGCGCGACACGATCCCTATGCGGCGCTCGGCGTCCCCGCGTTCCGGCGATTCGTCGTCTCGCTCCTGACGATGACCATGGCGACGCAGGTGCAGGCCGTCGTTGTAGGGTGGCTCGTCTACCAGGTCACGCACGATCCCCTCGCGCTTGGGCTCCTCGGACTCACCGAGGTGGTCCCCTACATCGCCGTCGCGCTCTTCGCCGGCTACGTCGTCGACCGCACCGATCGCAAGCGCGTCTCGGTGCGCTCGCTCGCGGTCCTTGTCGTCGCGTCGGTGACGCTCCTCGTCTTCACCATCACCGGGCGCGACGCCTCGCGCGTCTGGCCGTACTACGCGGTCATCGCCGTCTGCGGCGTGGCGCGCTCCTTCCTGCAGTCATCGCGCTCGGCGCTCGTCGCCGAGATTGTCCCACGCGCGCTGTTCACCAATGCGGCGACCTGGCGTAGTTCGACGTGGCAGCTCGGGACCGTGATCGGGCCCGCGCTCGGCGGACTCGTGTACGCCGCGTACGGCGCACGCGTCGCCTTTGCCGGCGTCGTCCTGCTCAACGTCGTCGCGTTCCTCGCGATGGCCGGGGTGCGGCATACACCCACGACTGTCTCCATCGGCGCCGACTCCATCCGCCGAAACCTCGCCGCCGGGATGCGTTTCGTGTCGAGTCAGCCGATCATCCTCTCGGCGCTGACGCTCGACATGCTCGCGGTCTTCTTCGGGGGCGCGGTCGCGCTAATGCCGGTCTTCGCCAGCGACATCCTGCACGTCGGAGCGCGCGGGGTGGGGATCCTGCAGGCCGCGCCGGGAATCGGCGCGGTGATCATGGCCGTCATCGTCGCCCATCGCCCGCCATTCGCCCGCGCCGGACGCACGCTCCTCGTGGCCGTCGCGATCTTCGGCGTGGCGATGATCGCCTTCGCCGTCTCCAAGTCGTTCCCGCTTTCGGTAGCGCTGCTCATCGTTGGGGGAGCGGCCGACAACGTGAGCGCGGTCATCCGCGCAACGCTCATTCAGGTGCTCGTCCCGCCGGAGATGCTCGGCCGCATCTCGGCCGTGAACGCGATCTTCATCGGGAGCTCGAACGAACTCGGCGCGTTCGAGTCGGGCGTCGCCGCTCGGCTGTTCGGCACCGTCGCGTCGGTCGTGCTCGGGGGGGCCATGACGCTCGTGGTGGTCGGCGCCACCGCGTGGCGCGCACCGTCACTGCGACGGCTGCGGCGGATCGAGGAAGAGCGCGTGAGCGAGGCCGGCCTGGCGCCCGTCGCCTAACGCGGCACGGCTGGAATGGTGAGGATCGCGACGCATCCCGCGCGATCGCTGCGATTCTCCAGCTGCAGCATTCCGTCGTGCGCTTCGGCGATCTGGCGCGAGAGGACGAGCCCGATCCCCGTCCCCTGCGGCTTGGTGGTGAAGAACGGGACGAAGAGGTTGGCCGATCCCGAAAGCCCGAGCCCCTCGTCGCGTACGACGAACTCGATGCGCGCCGCGTCGGTGCGCCAGGTCACGTCGACGCCGCCGCCGGTTTCCAGCGACGAATCGACCGCATTGCGGATCAGGTTGATCAGCGCCTGTTCGAGCTGGTCGCGATCGGCTTCGATTGCAACGTCGGGACCCGGGATCACTTGCACCGGGAGCCGCTGCTCGACCGCCGCCGTGCGCTGCACCAGCTCGGCCACGCGTAGCGTGCGGCGCTGCGGCGCCGGGAGGCGCGCCAGCCGCGCGTAGGCGCTCATGAAGCGGGAGAGCGAGTCGGCGCGGCCGGCGATGATCCCGAGGCCACGCCGCATGTCGTCCTCCTCCACGTCCTCGGCACCGCGGCTGCTAACCAGCGACTGCAGGGAGCCGGCGAGCGACTTGATCGGCGCCAGCGAATTGTTGATCTCGTGGCTCAGCACACGCACGATGCGCTGCCATGCCTGGAGCTCTTCCTCGCGCAGGCTCTTGGTCACGTCGGCGATCACCAGGAGCGAGTGCGGGCGCCCGTCCTGCCGGAATATCGTGCGACGCACTTCCCACCGTCCCGCGCGTTCGGGGAAGGTGTAGTCGTACACCTGGGAGGGCGGGCCGCCCAGGAAGGCGCCGAGTCCGATCGCGGCGGCGCGCTTGCCGACCAGGCGCTCGCTCGACTGCGCGAGGAGCCGCTCCCCCGCGCGATTCACCAGGCGCAAGGCGTCGTTGTCGTCGAAGGTGAAGATCGCCACGTCGATCTCGGCCATCACCGCACGCAGGAGCGACGTCGCCTCCATCGCGCCCTGCCGTTGGCTGCGCAGCGTGTCGCCCAGCATGTTGATCTCGAGGAGGGCGAGGCCGAGCGCGTCGTCGGAGCGCCCCATGCGCGCGCGCAGCGAGAAGTCTCCCTCGCGGAGCGCCGCGAGCATGTTGGAGAGCGTCTGGAGCGGGCGCACGACCCGCTCGCGCAGCGCGAAGGCGACTACAAGCCAGATGCCGGCCACGAACCCGCCGAGCGTCCACGCCGCCTTGGTCGAATAGCTCCCGGTCCACAGGAGGACGATCGTGGCGACCACGCCCGGGAGCCCGGCGCCCATGGCCAGCAGGAAGACGCGCCGCTCGTGGGTGAGCGAGAAGCGGCGGCGACGCGGATTCTCGTCGCGCCACTCCGGCATCGTCACCGCCCCCTCGCCGGGAGAAGCATGATCACGTGTCCCCTCCACTCTCGATGCGGAAGTGCTCGAGCCGGCGGTACAGCGCGCTCCGGCTCAAGCCCAGCGCCTTGGCTGCGTGCGAGACGTTGCCCCCGTGCCGCGCCAGTGCCTTTCGAATGAGGATCTGCTCGACCTCGTCGAGCGGAAGGTCCTCGTAGCGCGGCGTCGACGCGGTGGCACTGCGCAGCCCAAGGTCGATGGCGCGTACCGCCGGGCCCTGCGCCATGAGCACCGATCGCTCGACCGCGTGCCCCAACTCGCGAATGTTTCCGGGCCACAGGTGCTCGAGGAGTGCCTGCATCGCCGCCGGCTCGAAGCCCTCCAGTGCCTTGCGATAGCGGAGCGCGTGGCGACGGAGGAACTCGGTCGCGAGGAGCGGGATGTCGTCGCGGCGCTCGCGGAGCGGCGGGAGATGGATCTCGATCGTGTTCAGGCGGAAGAGCAGGTCCTCGCGAAAGCGCCCCGCCTGCACGTCGTCCTGCAGTACGGCATTAGTCGCCGACAGGACGCGCACATCCACACGCCGCACCTTCGACGATCCCACCCGCTCGAGTTCTCCTCCCTGCAGCACGCGCAGCAGCTTGCTCTGCTGTGCGAGGGAGATGTTCGCGATCTCGTCGAGAAAGATGGTTCCGCCGTCGGCCAGCTCGAAGCGCCCGACGCGATCGGTGCGAGCGTCGGTGAAAGCGCCCTTCACGTGCCCGAACAGCTCGCTCTCGAAGACGCCGTCGGAGAGTCCCCCCATGTTCACCGCCACGAAGCCGCGCGACGCGCGCGGCGACGAGGCATGCAGCCACGTCGCCACCAGCTCCTTGCCGGTCCCGTGCTCTCCGGTGATCAGGACGTTGGCGTCCGACGGCCCCACGCGCTCCATCAGCTGCAAGATGGGCTGCATCACTGGCGACTCGGCCACCAGCGCGGGGAGCGGCGCGTTGGGCGACCGCAGCGCCGAGTTCTCGCTCTCCAGCTGTTGTGCGCGACGGAGCGCACGCCCCAGCTCCACGGCATTGCGCACGATCGCGACGAGTCGCGCGTTGTCCCAGGGCTTCTCGATGTAGTCGTGCGCGCCGCGGCGCATCGCCTCGACCGCCGTATCGATGCTCGCCCACGCCGTCATGACCACGATCGGGAGCGTCGGATCGATCGCTGCCACCTGTTGCAGCAGGTCGAGCCCCTCGCGTCCGCTCGTCGTGTCGCGCGTGAAATTCAGGTCGGAGAGGATCGCGTCGAACTCGCGCGTCTTGAGCGCTTCGAGTACTTCCATCGGCGACCGCGCCGCCTCCACATGGTACCCCTCTCCCTTGAGCAGCAGGCGCAACGCCTCCAGCACGTCGCCCTGGTCGTCGGCGATGAGAAGGCGGGAAGGGCGGGCGGAGGGCACTCTTGGGACGGGAGACGGGGGACGGGAGACGGAGGTAGAACCGACTCCCGTGCAAGATGACCTCCGGGACGAACCGTTGCTACGCGCTCCCCTCCGGCACCGTCTCCACGCCGCGTCGCCCTTCACCGGTCGGAATGTCGTCGACGATCCAACCGTCGCGCACGGTCACGATGCGGCTCCCGTACTGCGCGTTCTCCTCGGAGTGCGTGACCTGCACGATCGTCGTCCCTTGCCGGTTGAGCTGCACGAACAGCTCCATGATGTCCCGCGCCTGCGACGAATGCAGGTTCCCCGTGGGTTCGTCCGCCAGGAGCAAAGCCGGCTTGGCGATCACCGCGCGCGCCACGCCGACCAGCTGCTGCTGTCCACCCGAGAGCTGCCGAGGATAGAGGTCCTTCTTCCCCACGATCTGGAAGCGGTCGAGCGTATCGGCCACGATCGCCGCGCGCTGATCCTTGGGGACATCGCGATACGACAGCGGGACGTCGAGGTTCTCCGCCACCGTGAGGTCGTCGAGCAGGTGGTACTGCTGGAAGACGAAACCGATGTGCTTGCGGTTGAGCGAGAGGCGGTCCTTGTTCGAAAGGGCGTGCACCGCGACGCTGCGCAGGTAGTACTCCCCCTGCCAGGCCCCGTCGAACATCCCAAGGATCGAGAGCAGCGTCGACTTGCCGGCGCCCGATGGCCCCATGATGGTGACGAATTCGCCGGGGACGATGTCGAGCGACACGCGCCGCAGCACGTACGACTTTCCCGAGGGAATGTCGAACGCCTTCTCGACCCCGCGCATGGAGACGAGCGGGCCGGAGTGGACATCCTCCTCGATGGGAAGGTCGCGCTTTGCACTGCGAAAGAAGGCCATGACAGTCAGGAAGAAGGCAGAGTCTTGAACAAAGGTAGCGCCGGGTCGCGGACGATGCTCATTCGCTCCGTAGCGCGGTGATCGGGTCGACGCGCGTGGCACGCCGCGCCGGAATCGCGCTCGCCGCGAGCGCAACGAGCGAGAGCAGGAGCGGGATCCCCAGCATGGTGAGCGGGTCGGTCGCCGAGACGCCGTAGAGCGCCCCGCGCAGGAGCTGCGCGAGCGCGATCGCCGCGGGAACGCCGATCAGGAGCCCGGCGCCGATCAGGCGCAGCGCTCCCAGGAGCACGAGTCCGCGCACGTCCCGAGCCGATGCGCCGAGCGCCATGCGAATCCCCAACTCCGGCGTGCGTTGCGCCACCACGTACGACATGACGCCGTAGAGGCCGATCGTCGCCAGCAGCAACGCTGCCGCCGCGAAGATCGTGAACATCGAGCCGAAGACCCGAGGCTGGAACATCCGGTCGCGGACAACGAAGTCCATCGAGGCGGCCCGCGCAATCGGGAGCGACGGGTCGAGTCGCTTGATCGCGGCACGGACCGCCGGCAGGAGCGCCGTGGGATCGCCCGAACTGCGGAGCGCGACCCAGCGTTCCCCCGCGTAGTCGCCCTTGAGCGGAAGGAGCATCTCCGCCTGGCGGCGGTCGGTTACCGATCGGGTGACCAGGTGCGGGAAGACGCCAACGACGGTGTACGCATCGTTCGACTCGCGTGAGAGGCGGAGCTGCTTGCCTAACGCGTTCTCGCCCGGCCACTCACGCTCGGCGAATACGTCGTCGATCAGCACGACGCGGTCACTCCCCGCCGCGTCGCCCGCCGTGAAAGCACGCCCCTCGCGCAACGGGATGCGCATCGTCTGCATGTAGTCGGGCGACACGCGTGCGAACCAGGCGCTCGGCGAGGCCTGTGGCGGATACTCCTTTCCCGCGGGAAGATAGAGACGCTCCTTGCAGCAGTCGGCGATGAGCTGGTCGTCGATCATTCCCACGCTGGTGACCGAGGGGAGGGCCGCCAGTTCCTCCTCGAGCTGTTGCACGAACGTCGTGCGTGCCGAGTCGTTGGCGTAGCGCGCGCCGGAGAGCGATAGCTCGAAGGTGAGGAGCCCTCGCGAGTCGAAGCCCATGTCGGCGCGCATCGTCGCCATGAAGCTGCGCACCATCAGCCCTGCACCGACGAGCAGCACGAGCGAGAGCGCAAGTTCCGCGACGACGAGCGTGCTGCGCGTACTTCCCACGCGCGAGGCGGCGCTGCTCCCGCGTCCGCCGGCATCCTTGAGCGTCTCGCCGAGCGATGGCGTCGAGAGCGAGAGCGCCGGAAGGATGCCGAAGACCAACCCGCTCACCATCGTGACCGCGACCGTCACCAGCAGGACGAAACCGTCGACGTCGAACTTCATCCAGTACGGCACCGTGGTCGGCATCATCTTCGTCGTGAACCACTCGGTCGCCCACGTCCCCAGCAGCACCCCGCCAACACCGCCGATGGAGGCGAGGAGGAGGCTCTCGGTAAGGAACTGCCGGATGATGCGACGGCGCGGCGCCCCTAACGACAAACGCACGGCAACCTCGCGCTGCCGGCCAGCGCCGCGCGCCAGCAGGAGGTTCGCCACGTTGGCGCAGGCGATCAGGAGCACGAAGCCCACCGCGCCGAGCATGATGAGGAAGAGCGGTCGCACCTCACGGGCGATGAGGTCGTTCACCGGCACCAGCCACGATGACCAGCGCTCGTTCGTCGTCGGGAACCGCTCGGCGATTCCCTGCATCAGTGCGGCAATGCGTGCGTCGGCCTGCTCGCGCGTGACCCCGGGCGCGAGGCGTCCCGTCACCTGCAACACGCGATAGTCGCGGTGAGCGCGCAACTCGCCGGCCACGAACGGGATCCACAGATCGCTGATTTCGGGGAAGCGCACGTCGCGCGCCATGACCCCGATGATCGTGTACGCCTCGCCATCGAGCGTCAGCGTGCGACCGACGATGTCCGGGGCGGCGGCGAACGTACGCTCCCACACCCCGCTCCCGATCACCA
>CAZWVG010000017.1:0-43849 GCA_964637355.1 uncultured Gemmatimonadaceae bacterium | reverse complement strand
CATCGCGCCGTTCATCGGGTCCCCGATCGCCCCGCCGAGCGCGTTGCAGAGCAGGAACAACGCCGCCAGCACCCCGCGGCGTTCGCGTGGAATCGGCTCGACAAACAACGGATAGGCGTTCACGGTGGGAAACGTCCACGCCGCCGACGCAAGCGCGAGAAGGGGCGCGGCCTGCGACACGCTCGACACGCGGTCGAGCGCCAGCAGCGCAATACCCATCAGGGCGAACCCCAGCAGCATCGCGTTACGCCTCCCGATGCGCACACCCACGACCCCCGCCGGCAACGCGCCGATCACGCCGCCCACCGCCCACGCGATGAAGCCGATCGTCACGTCTTCCGGCCGTACGCCAAAGCGCTCGGTTCCGTGCAGCGCGAACCATGTGGTGAACGTCTGGAACGTCAGCTGCAACAAGAGCGACGCCGCAAAAATCGCCCGCATCCCTGGCACGGTGCCACGGATCGCCTGGGTGGCGGCATCGAGCAATGACCGAAACGACGCCTCGACCGCGCTCTCGCTCGACGGCGACGTCTCGCGAAGCCCGAGCGCCATCCCCCCCGCAATCGCCAGAACCGTCGCCGCCGCGATCAGGAACGCGATCCGCATCCCCAGCATCTGCCCGAGCATGAGGAAGACGATCGCCCCCACGCACATCTGGAACGTGACGGAGCCGGTAGCAAGCGATCGGAAGCGCGACGGCACCGCGTCTGCCACCAACGCCTGGAACGGCGAGCGCTGGATGTTGATCCCGCTGTAGAGCAGGACGATCGCGGCGATCACCCCCCCGATCCCGAAGCCCGACGACCAGGGAAAGAGCGCCATCCCAACAGCCGACAGCAGGAGGCCGGCGATCACCAGCGACATCCGCCCGCGCCCGCGCGCGCTCGCCCGGTCCGATGCGGCCCCGGTCCATGGCACGAGCAGGAGCAACAGCACGTTGTCGATCGCCATCACCGCGCCGATCGCCGTGCGATGGTCGCCGAGTGCGTCGCGCACGAGCGGCGGAACGAAGGTGCTGAGGAGCGGGCCGGTGACACCGGCAAAAAGCCCCCCCAGCCCGACACAGGCACAGATGCCGTACGGCACCGGCTCCGAACGTCTGATCGCGGAAGTCACGCGCACAAGCTAGCGGGCACCGCGCAATTCGCAGCGGTCTGTGTCGGAAATTCAGACGAACGAGCGCTGCATGCAACCAACGGCACCGGGTACGCCGTCGCGCGCGTCAGGTGGGCGTCATGGGACCGGGTACGCGGCTCCCGCCGCGGTGCAGGCGCATACGACGGGGGCGCAAACCGGGTGACGCACGCTGCACGGCCAAGGCGGTCGCGCTAGAACGAGTACCGAAACCAGTGCGCGAGGTGCCGCTTCACGAATGAGTGGCTCGGCAAGAGCGTGTCGAGCGCCGCCGGATCGTCGACCCACACGCTCTGCCCGATCAACGTGATGAGATCGAGATACGCCAGGATACTCGGCCAGCGCGAGATCACCAGCGCGTCCTCACCGTCCAACGCGAAGCTCCGATCGTTCTGGTTCGCCGATCCGATCACCGTGAAGAAGACGACGCGCTCGCGTGTGGGCGCCGGGAGGTCGTCGTACCACCGCCGCAGCACCTCTCCACCGATGTCCCGCAGCGCGTCGGGATAGTCGGCAAACGACGCAATGTCGGCGGTGGGGCGTTGCAGCTGCGCGAGCCGGAACTGGGCGAACTCCCCCATCAGCGGCGCCCAGTCTGCGCGCGACAT
Source organism: uncultured Gemmatimonadaceae bacterium (assembly GCA_964637355.1). Classification (GTDB taxonomy): domain Bacteria; phylum Gemmatimonadota; class Gemmatimonadetes; order Gemmatimonadales; family Gemmatimonadaceae; genus SCN-70-22. Next base: position 42,107 of record CAZWVG010000017.1, on the reverse strand, counting down.
CACCGTCCACGCCTCACGCGACGCGAAGAAGTTGGCCTTGAGATGGAGATACGAACGATCGTACGACTCGAAGTGATTCACCGAGTCGCCGAGTGCCGGAAGAGCACGTAGCGCCGAGGCGATGGAGTCGATCGTGGGATACACCGCATCGGGAAAATCGAAGAGGTGATGCAGCCACTCGTTCTTCTCGAAGGTGGACTTGACCGCTACAGCCTTGCCGGCGATGTCGGTCACGCGGAGCTCGGTGGCGAAGATGCCGACCTTGAGCAGTCCACCGCTCGCCGCAATCTCCGGCGCAAGCGTGCGAGAGGCGACGACGAGGCGCCACGCGAGCTCGCGCCCGCGCACCATCGAACCGAATGCGCGCGCTGGCGCGTTGGCCAGCGCCGGCGCGATCACCAGGACGCGCACGCCGCGGAGCGCACAGCCGATGAGCGCGGAGCCCCAGAAGGTCCCATTCCACAGAGAGTCCGGAATCTTCACGACCGAGCCCGGTGGCATGAGCGTGTAGAGCACTGCTTTCGCGACGTTCACATCCTTCGCGTCGAAGCCAGTCCCGTTCTGCAGCTGCATGGCGCGAAGCGGATACGCGATTCGTGCCGTCTCCACCCTCACGCGCTCGGCGTAGTCGGGCGCGAGCGGGAGCGGGAGGAGCGGGAATGGCATCCGCGCCATCGTGATCCCCTGCTTGAGCAGGATGTTGCGCGCGGCTTCCTTGAGGCCAAGCACCGCCGGACCGCGGACGAGCAGCGAGCGGTCCTCCCAGGCAAGATTCGCGTAGTGTTCGCCGATGCCGGCGCCGGTGAAGATCGCCTCGCCGCGATACGGATCTCGCTCATTGATGTCGTAGAAGGCGATCTTGCGGTGATCGCGCATCCAGGCGTCGGGCATCGGAAAGAACGACGCCACGCGCCAGCTCCAGAAACTCGGGTCGGCGGAGTTGGTGATGCTGACATGCACCTTGATCATGTTGCGCAGCCAGGCGTCGCCGAACTGCCGGCGCTGCGCGCGCAGGAGCGTCGACGCCTCGATCGCCGCGCGCAAACTGTCCTGAGCAACCCGGAGCGAGTCTCCCCACGACGCGAACCGCGGCCGGAGTTCGACCTCATGTCGCGTGGGATCCTCCAGCAGCGACATCCACAGGCGCCCGCCGTTCACGTTGTAGAACCACTCATCCAGCAGGATCATGTACACGGGAAACGTACCCGTGCTGTCGTACGCACGGACCCGCGCTGTCAGCGTCGAGAGGTACGAGTGCAGCACGTGTCGAAAGCTCATCTCGTCCGGGTCGCCCTGCGCGTCGTAGCCGCGGAAGTCGTGCGTGATGAGGACGTGGTAGTCGTTCGCCGCGCGAATGGTGCGGCTCAGCTGGTACTGAAACTGCTCGTTGATGATGTACGACGCGGCGTTCCCCTCGCTGAAGTCCTCGCGCGTCGCCAACTCGACGAGGGCGTCGAGCTCGCCCTGTGAATCGTGCTGCTCGGGACGGAGCGCCAGCTGCAACGGCAGCCAGACCAGCCGCGGATCCCGCCACGCCCGCGAGGCTTCGGCGCGGACCGCTTCGGCGATCTCGGCGTACTCCGTGAAGACGGCAAGCGCCGCTTCGGCCTGTGGTCCGGAGACCCTTCCAACGACGGAAAGCCAGCGCACGAACTGCCCGCGCGCTAGTACGGCGAAGCCACGGGAGCTGTCCTCCTCCTTGAGCTGCCCGAGCAGTCGATCGTAGGGGATGAGGACCTCGCGCAGGAGGATATCCCGCGCACCGTTCGCCGTGCTCACGCCAAGCGGCGTGCTGACCAGCAGCACCGAGTCACCGGGTTCCATCGCCAGCGAGAACGCGCGATCCATTGCGTCGTGCAGGCGACGCGACTCGTCGATCACGTTGCGCAGTGGTAGCCCGCCAGGACTTGAGATGAACTGCTTGAGCGCATCGATCCGCGCCACGACACCAGAGTCGCTGCGCGCCCCACCGCCACCCGTGTGATCGAGCGGCGGAACCGTGAGACGCCCAATGGCGAGGGCAGCGTCGCGCGCCGTCGCCAGCGCCGCCCGCAACGCATTGCTAGGGACCGGGTACGGCGTCGCGGGAGGGCGCGGCGCGCGCAGCAGCACGCGATCGTGTCTGAGCCGCGCCGACCCGAGGGGAATGCGCCGGAAGACCGGCTTCTCCACCCCGATCATCAGCGATCGATTGCGCCCACCCGCGAAGTCGAGCCGCACGACGCTCCCATCGCCCGCCACTCCCCCTCGGCGCAGCGGATAGACGTAGGAAAAGATGGGTCGAAAGCGTTCGTCGATGGCGTTGTAGTCGGCGCCGGCGCCGATGCCTGAGATCTGGGAGACGAATCGAAGGCGGAGCCCGGCATTGTACTTCGTGTCGAAGGCGCCGTTGTACATCTCGAGATGCGCGCCACCGACACCCAGCACCGGGTTCAGGAGCTCGTGGTAGACACCGGCGCGCCCTTCGCCGAGCCCCGACTTCTGCCCGTCGCGCCGGCCGATGCCGGTCGACACGCCAACGGTCCACAGCCAGCGTGCGGGCTGGCCGAGCGACGTGGTGAACCCTCCCTCGGATGGCAGGCGCCCCTGGGCAACGACCGCATGCGCCGCAACCATGCCCCCGAACAGCGCCTCCACCACACTCCGTGCGAACGTCCGCACCCCGACACCTCGTTCAACGGGATTGCACGCCCCAAAAGGGAGAAACCAACGTGCGGCCGACGGGGAGATTCGTCAATCGCGGAGTGCATCGGGACCGCAGCCCGCAATCCATGTCAGCAGCAACGTGTTGGGCCTCACACTCGGGCCCGCCGTGCATCTCCCAGCTGGGGAACGTCTCCTCAGCGCGTCGCCGACGGTGCTGCACAGCGCTCGGCGACCGCGGAAGGAGGTGGCAACGTGTCCGCCAGGACCCAAACCCCCGATGCGCGTACCGCCGCCGATCCGATCTGCCGTCGGCACTCTGGAGCGCGACGTCCGCCGACGATCCATGACAGGTCGAAGAGCGAAGCGGTCGCCTGTCCGATCGCGTGGTGATTCCCAAAGGTGCGCTGCCACCACCCTTCCGCACGCACGCCGTGGGAGGCATCGATCGACTCGAGCCCGGCGTGCGTCAAGGGAGTGGAATGATGAAGGCCCGCGCGCCTGGTGAGGGAGCGGTCGCCGGAAACCCGGAGCACCCGATCGCGCGACGAGCTGTAGAGCAGGAGACGATCGGTGAGCGGGTCGAGCGCTGGCACCACGTACTCGGTGAAGCGGCGGGCCTCCACGTCGGGTGCGACGAACGCCACGGCGCGGAGCGGGGCAGCACCGAGGAAGATGCGAAGCGAGTCATCGCGCGCCAGCGTTTCGCTCACGAGCTGGCTGCCTAACGAATGTGCGACCAGCATGACGTGCGATGCGCCGACGGCACCGACGACGCCCCGCAGCGCGCGCGCGAACGGTGCCTGGCTCGCCACCGCCATCGTCGAGTCGTCGATGTAGGCTTGCGACAGCGGTTCGCTCAGCGTCGGCCGGGCGATTCCCGCGCCATTGGACGGCCAGCAGAAGGCGATCCAGGGTGCGCGATCGCCCCCGCGAACGTGCGATGTCGCGGCGAACGCCCACGCCTCGTGCAACGACGTCCCGAAGCCGTGTACGTAGAAGACCGCATAATCCTGCGGGGCGGTCGTGGCGCGGACGCGCTCCTGCAGAGCGACGACGAACTCCCCCGGCGTCAGCCGCACGGAATCGACCAGCACGAGTCCAAGCGACCCCCTGCGAGCATCGGCCTCCGCCGAGTGATGGAAGAGCGCAAGCCCGTACTCCAACGCCGTCGCGAGGTCGCGAGTGTCGCGCCCCTCCTCGCGCGCACGCGTGGAGACGTACCAGACCGTGTCGATCGGTCCAGTCGTCGGCAGCGTTGCCGCGCCTTTGGTGCGCGCACATGCGCAGAGCGCGATCGGGAGGATCGCGATCGACAGCGGAAGCGCGCGCCGGCTACCCGGCCTCCACACGCTCCTTCATCTCCTCATACGCGGACTCGATCAGCGCAGCGAGCGCGCCCTCGTCGACTCGCGCCCCGGCGCGAATCTTCACATGACGCATCGACCGCCCACTCCCTTCGAGCAGTCGAGCTGGATCCGGGAGCGACGCTCCCGCGAAGAATCCCACGTTGACGTGATGCGTGAATGCGTCCACGTAGGCAAACGCCACATCGCCAAAACAGGCCGTCGGGTGTCCGTCATGCAGCAGCTCGCGCACCTCGTCGCCGCAGTTGCGCATGACCTCGAACCAGCGTCGGGCGATCATCCGGCGCGCATCCGCGGCAAACCAGCGTTCGACGGCGGGATCGCGAACAACCGCATCGCGAAATCGGAAGAGAGCACCCATCCAACAATCGTACGCGCGCAGAGAGCGGGCTGGAACAGCGGATCAGAAATTCCGCTGTCCAGCTGCAGACACCAGACGGGTGCCTTGCTCGCGCGGGAAAAGCGGGACACGACGCGTCGGGTGGGAGTTACCGCTGCGAATCACGGTGCGCGAATCCGCCAGCTTCTAACCGGCGCGGTACGACGAGGTGCATACTTGAAACGGTCGTCGAGATGCCAGAGTGTTTGCGCTCAACGCCGCGTTGACTCGAGCGCCGAGGGGGATCCCGCTGCACGCAACGCAGGACGAGGCACGCGCGCCCGGCCGCTCGATTCTCCCTCGCTCCCACGCACCCGCATGATGTCCCGACGTTCTCGCCTGCGCGCAGCCCGATTCACAACGTCACTCGCACTCACGATCGGTGTCGCCTTCGCAGCGTCGGCACAGCGACCAGGACCACCCGCGCCCGCCGACTCGCTCCGCACCATCGCCTTCTCGACCACCGAAGGGACCTGGCTCTCGCTCGACGTGAGCCCGGACGGCCGAACGCTCATCTTCGAACTCCTCGGCGATGTCTACGCGATGCCCGTTACGGGCGGCACGGCGCGCGCCATCCTCGACGGACGCGCATTCCAGTCACAACCACGCTTCTCCCCCGACGGAGCGCAGGTCACCTACATCTCGGATGCGACCGGCTCGGAAAACATCTGGATCGCGAATGCCGATGGATCCGACGCGCGCGCCGTGACCACCGTCCCACGGTCGAACATGCTGTCGCCCGAGTGGTCGGCCGACGGCAAATCGATCGTGGCTACCGTTGTCGACGCATTCGGCTCGCGCACCGCCGAACTCTGGCGCTTCGACGTTGCAACCGGCGGTGGGAAACGCCTCGTCGCCAACACCAACGGACCCGCTGCACCGCTCGTCTCATCGCCCGCTCCCGGCCCATACGGCGCCTCGGCGCCGCGCGACGGCGGAGCCATCTGGTTCGCTTCGGTCACGCCGCGGCCGTATGGGAGTCGTAACGGAGCCACGAGCATGCTCATGCGCGTGGCTACGAGCGGCGGCGTGGCCACACCGGTCGTCGTCGATGGTGCTCCGGCGATGAAGCCCACGATCTCCCCCGACGGGACGCGCCTCGCCTACGGCGCGATGCGCGACGGGCGCACCGGCCTCAAGGTGCGCGATCTTGCCACCGGCCACGAGCGTTGGGTGGCGTACGACATCGATCGCCACGAGCTGGAAGCGCGCGCCTCGCGCGACCTCCTCCCCAACATGTCGTTCTCTCCCGACGGGCGCTCGCTCTTCGCGCCCTTCCGCGGGAAGATCCATCGCCTGGGCGTCGATGACGGCACGGACGTCGAGATTCCGTTCCGCGCCGACGTCTCGCTGCAGGTGGTGCCGCCGTTGCACCTGGCGCACGCGCTCGACACGGGGGCCGTGCACGCGCGCCGCGCGCAACAACCCGCAGTTGCGGCTGACGGGCGTCTCGCTGTCTCGGCGCTCGCCCGCATTTGGGTTGCGCGGCGCGCAGGAGCCGCTCCCGTACGCCTCACCCGCACGCCGCGCCCGCGCGAGTTCATGCCCGCCTGGTCTCCCGACGGGCAGTGGATCGCCTACATCACGTGGGACGAGAGCGGTGGGGCACTCTGGAAGGCGCGGATCGACGGACGCGGCGACCCCGTACGCCTTACGACGTCGCCAGCACTCTGGATGGAGCCGGTCTGGTCCCCCGACGGCGCAACCGTCATCGCGCTCACCGCGCCGCTCGCCTCGACGCTGCAGGTCCCGCCCGGCGCACTCCCTACCGATGCGCAGCTTGCTGAAGTTCCGGCGAACGGCGGCGCCCCGCGCCTGGTCGCCGCTGCCAGCGGCGGGCGCCATCCGCACTTCGTGCGCGGCGATGCGTCGCGCGTCTGGCTCTCCACTCCCGCCGGACTCGTGTCCGTGGCGCGCGCCAACGGCGAGCTGCGCGTGGAGGCAACGGCGGGCGATCCGCGAACCAGCGGCGTCACCGAGCTGCGCGCCAGCCCGACGGGGAGCCGAGTGGCGATCCGGCGCGGGACGCAGTTGTTGCAGCTGGCAATAGCGAACGATGCCCCCGCACCCCGAACGCTCGACCTCTCGCAAGCCACCACAGTCGCCGATCCCGCCCCGAGCGACTGGACATGGAACGCCAACGGCGACGCGCTCACCCTCGTGGCCGGCGCGGTCGTTCACCAGTGGTTCGTCGACGCGAGCGCCGACCGGGGCACATCGTCGACGAGGTTGCAGCTGGCGGTGCCACGCCCGGCGTCGCCCGGGCGCGTCGTCCTCCGCGGCGCCACCGTCATCACCATGCGGGGCGCCGACGTCGTCCCCGACGCCGATGTCACCGTCGACGGCGGGCGCATCGTTTCGGTCGCTCCGCGCGGCACGCAGCCCCCACTCCCCGCGACCCACGTGATCGACGTGCGCGGCAAGTACATCGTCCCCGGCTTCATCGACCTGCACGATCACTGGGGGGCGCCTGGCGAACTCCTGCAGCCGGAATCGACCAACGGCTTCGCCAACCTCGCGTATGGCATCACCACCGTGCGCGACCCGCAGACGACACCGGAGATCTTTCCCCTCGCCGACGTCATCGAGGCCGACGGCGTCCCAAGCCCACGCGTCTTTTCCACCGGGCCGGGCGTCTTCTCCACCACCAATTTCCAGTCGCTCGACGAAGCGCGTGCCGCGCTCGCACAATATCGCGACGAGTACGGCACCGCATATCTCAAGTCCTACGTTCCCGGCACGCGCCGTCAGCGGCAATGGATCGCCACCGCCGCGCGCGAACTCGGACTCATGGCCACGACCGAAGGAGGATCTGACACCAAGGAAGATCTGACGCACGCCATGGACGGCTTCTCGGGCCTCGAGCACGCCGTCCGCGACGCGCCGATCTACGACGACATCGTGCAGCTCCTCGCCCGCACGGGCATCACCAACACTCCCACCGTCGTCGTGAGCTTCGGAGGGGCACTCCCGATCTATCGCCTCCTCGCCGATGAACGCCCGCACGAGGACGAGCGCATCAATCGCTGGTTCCCGGATGGAACGCTGTATCAGCGCACGTCGACGCGCCTCCTCTTCTTCCCCCCCGAGGACTACAACGATGCAGATGTCGCTGCCGGGGCCGCGAAAGTGCTTCGTGCCGGCGGCGCGATCGGTCTCGGTGGACATGGTGAGCTGCAAGGGCTCGCGACGCACTGGGAGATGCAGCTCCTCGCCGGCGGCGGGATGCGTCCGCACGAGATACTGCAGGTCGCCACGATCAACGGAGCGCGCGCGCTGGGTCTCGAGCACGAGCTGGGATCGCTCGAAACGGGAAAGGTGGCAGACCTGGTGGTGCTCGACCAGAACCCGCTGGCCGACATCCACGCCACGACCTCCGTGGCCTACGTGATGAAAGCAGGCGTGCTGTACCGCGGCATGACGCTCGACCGCGTGTGGCCCGACCCGACGCCGCTGCGTCTCCCGTGGTCTCTCACGCGCAGCGCTACCCCCGTGACCGGCGCCGTCGACGCGCTCGTGCGACGAACCATGGACGAGGCGCGCATCCCTGGGCTGGCGCTCGCGGTCGTCCGTCGGGGCGAAGTGCTCATCTCGCGCGGCTATGGTGTGGCCGAACTGGAGAACGGCACGCACGTGACCGACGAGACCATGTTCCAGTCCGGGTCGTTAGGCAAGCAATTCACCGCCGCCGGGATCCTCGCCCTGGTGGAAGACGGGCGCGTCGCACTCGACAGCTCCGTCCGGCACTACCTCCCAGACGCGCCGCCGTCCTGGCAACCGATCACCATCCGGCACCTCCTGAGCCACCGTTCGGGGATCCCCGACTACACCGGAGATGACTTCGACTATCGCAAGGACTATAGCGACGACCAACTGCTGGCGATGTCGTACGCCTTGCCGCTCGAGTTTCCCGCTGGCGCGCGCTGGAACTACTCCAACACCGGCTACGTCCTCCTGGGGATCATCATCTCGCGGGTGACCGGCGTTCCGTACTACCAGTTCCTCCGGCAGCGCATCTTCGACCCGGTCGGGATGCCGACGATCCGCGTGATCACCGAGGCCGCCGTCGTGCCGCACCGCGCCCATGGCTACATCCCGACAGCAGGCGGATGGGAACACGCCGCCTGGGTGGCACCGCAACTCAACACGACCGCCGATGGCTCGATGCTCCTCTCCCTGCGCGACATGATCGCCTGGAACGAGACAGTGCGCAGCCGGCGCGTACTCAAGCCCGAAAGCTGGGCGCTCATGCTCTCCCCGGCGGTCCTCAACAGCGGACGAACCTATCCGTATGGCTTCGGCTGGTTCTTCTCCGAAGCGGGGGGACAGGTCGTGCAGGAGCACGGAGGCTCGTGGCAGGGTTTCATCACGCAGTACACCCGCTTCGCCGACGATGATCTCGCCATTGTCATCCTGTCCAATGCGCGCACCCTTGCACCCTCGCGTCTCGCCATGGAGATCGGGGCGCTCTTCAATCCCAAACTGGCGGTTGCGCCCCCGCCAGTCACGCCAATTGCCGACCGCGATCCGGCAGCGACGCGATATGTCCGCGCAATCCTCGCGAAAGTCGCCGCCGGAACGCTCGAACAGTCTGACTTCGCCTTCGTCCGGCAGACGGTATTTCCGAGGATGCGCGCAGCGCTCGTCGGGACGCTGCGCGGGAAGGGGGAAGCCACGCGCCTGGAACTCCTCGCGCGTCGCGAGATCGGCGATGATGTCGAGTTGCAGTACTTCGCCTGGTTTGGCGGCGAGCGATTCCGCATAACCGTATCGCTCGGCCCAAGCGGAGGACTCACGGGACTGCGCATAACGCCGGAGCAACCGTGAGGGCGTTGCTCCTGGCGACCCTCGTCGCCGCGGCGTGTACCCGCGCCCCCGCCTACGACCTCCTGCTCGCGGGGGGAACGGTGGTCGACGGCACCGGCGAACCCGCGCGCCGGGCCGACGTTGCCATCGTCGGTGACCGCATCGTCGCCGTCGACTCGGCGATCCCACATGGCCGCGCCCGTCGCGTCGTCGACGTGTCGGGACTCGTGGTGGCACCGGGTTTCTGGGACAACCACGCACATCTCGTCACGCTCGACGAACATCCCCTGGCCGAGAACTTCGTGCGGCAGGGGATCACCACGATCCTCGCCTCGCTTCACTCGCAGGACGAGCCGTTCCCGCTGGACGCCTACCGCGCCCGCGTCCACATGGCGCCTAACGTGGGGCTCTTTGCCGGCCATACCTGGATCCGGCGGCGCGTGATGGGACTCGCCAACCGCGCGCCCACCGACGCCGAGCTCGCGTGGATGCGCGCGCTCGTCGATTCGGCGATGTCGCAGGGAGCCCTCGGACTTTCCACTGGGCTCGAGTATGTGCCCGCGACGTATGCCGGCACCGATGAGTTGGTCACGCTCGCCGAAGTGGCGGCGCGATACCACGGACGGTACGTCACCCACCTCCGCGACGAGGGTCCCGGCGTGATGGCGTCGATCGCCGAAGCACTGGAGATCGGGCGCCGCGCGCAGCTCCCCGTGCAGATCAATCACCTCAAGGTGACCGGCGCCGAGCAGTGGGGATGGAGCGAACGCATCCTCGCGCTTCTCGACTCGGCCAGCCGCGCTGGGACACGCGTCGCTTTCGATCTCTATCCGTACACCGCGTACAGCACCTACTCGGACCTGATGTTCCCCGCGTGGGCGCTCGCCGATGGTCCGTCCGTGTTTGCGCGGCGCGTGGCCGATCCGGCGACGCACGCGCGCCTCGTGCGCGAGATGCGCGCACTCTTCCCGAAGCAAACCGGCCCCGGCCCCGAGACGATCCAGTTCCGCGAGGTCGCCAGCGACTCATCGCTCGCCGGGAGCACCCTCGCCGACTACCTCGATGCGCGCGGACAGCCTCGCACGATCAGCGCTGCCGTCGATGCACTCATCGAATTGCAGCTGAAAGGGGGATCCATCGGCATCTTCCACGGCATGGACGAGCGCGATGTCGTGCGATTCCTCCAGCACCCCGGTGCGATGATCGAAACCGACGGCGACCTCGTGACGCCCGGCGTCGGATTCCCGCATCCACGAAGCTACGGCTCCTTTCCCCGGGTACTCGCGCGCTACGTGCGCGAGCAGCACGTCCTCACGCTCGAGGAGGCAGTCCACCGCATGACCGGTGTCGCGGCGGAGTGGCTCGGCGACTCGCTGCGTGGGACAGTTGGAGTGGGAAAGGTGGCCGACCTCGTCGTCTTCGACCCTGACGCTATTGAGGATCGCGCCACGTATGTCGACCCGCATCACTACGCGGTCGGCGTGCGCGACGTGATCGTGAGCGGCACCTTCGTGCTGGAGAACGGATCGATGACGGGAGCGCGCCCGGGGCACTTCCTGCAACGTCCATGAGCGCGCACGCCGCGCCGGGTGCGTGAGTACCGTGCTCGTGGCACGGTGTCATTCGCGCAGGATCTTCTCCATCTTCCGCCCTTTGGCCAGCTCGTCGACGAGCTTGTCCATGTAGCGGATCTTCTTCATCAGCGGATGCTCGATCTCCTCGATCCGCACGCCGCAGATCACCCCGGTGATCTTCTCCGCATTCGGGTTGAGCGCCGGCGCCTCGTCGAAGAACGCCTCGAAGTCCTTGCGCTTCTCGATCTGCGCCGCAAGCTGCTTCGGCGTGTAGCCGGTCAGCCAGCAGATGACCTCGTCCACCTCCTCCTTGGTGCGCCCCTTCTTCGTGGCCTTCGTGACGTAGTGCGGGTACACGCCGGCAAAGGCCGACTTGTAGATCCGGTGGTTCTCCAGCTTGTCCTTGTCCATGGACTCCTCACTACAGTTAGGTGTCGCGGGATCTGACCGCGGTCACAGCGCGGCAACGTTAGAGTCGTCCGCCACCACATTCCCGTTCGCGTCGAGCGCCTGGTCCGCGAAGAACGACCAGCTCCCCTCCAGTGGCGACTTCGCTCGCGCGTCGACACTCGGCGCACCGCAGGCGATCATAGCGCCGAGCATCGTGAGCATCGTCGCCCACCGTAGCATCTTGCGCGCGTAGCAGCGCGAATCTCCCCCAATGCGCAATGCCGGTGCTCGCGTATCAGGGTGGTGGAGAGGAGAGAAGGCGTACCGCATGTTCGGACAGATCGGTCATCTGTTGCTGACGTGCGCGCGCCCAACGCCGCGCACGCACGACGTTCGACGCGAGCGCTGCCAGCGAAAACCCGCCGAGTATCCCGACCAGCACGAACGCCTTCTCGGGCTTTCCCGCCGCCGTGACCACCGCGCCCATGAGAAGGGAAAATCCTCCCACGACCGCGCCCAGCCCGTTGAGTCCGATCACGCTGTCGTTGAGGGTACTGATTCGCAACTGCTCACCGTTAGCGGTCGGCTCGAGGGAAACGTGCACGTTGCCGTTCGACCACTGACGCATCCCCCCCGACGACGACGCCACTCCCTGCACGCCGAACGTGTTGCGGAACTCGGAGATCAGGCGCTCCCACTCCCGCTCGGTCGGTGCACGCGGGAGCTCCACCACGCGCCTGAACCCCACCGGGAGCCCGAACGATGTGCGCGTGGGTTCGGCGCTGCCGCGAGCCTCGAGCTGCGCCGCCGCGCGGGCGACGCGCGCTGCGCTGATCCCGGCCTCCTCCCCCGCGTGCTGCAACTGGGTGAGCGTGAGCCCCCCCGATTCGCTCGGGACCACCCGATCACTTCCGCTCTCCGTCGTCGCGATCCTGAAGATCTCGCGAATCTCATCGTCCCCGTATCGGCGCTCTGGCATGGCCTTCGATTGTATGACCGGGCGCCCGCGTTCGCCACCCATGCGAAATGCCGCACGCGTCGTCATGGCGCGTCGTCATCGCGCGTGGCGCCTACCGCGTCACCGTCAAACGACCGCGTGCGTACATCTGTGCTGCTCCCGCAGTCACCACAGTCACCACAGTCACCGCAGTCACCGCAGTTGCGAGCCGTCACGCCATCGTAAGGCTGCCAATCAGTCCCGCGACGCGCGAGCGGCCCGAACGTCGCGAAACTTCGAGCCGTCGGCGCGAATCAGCTCTCCAACGAGGCTGTCGCCTCGCACGCGAAATCGCCACGTCGCCCGCGGAATGCTGCACGAGAGCGAGGCATCCTGAGGTGAGTAGTGGCACGCGAGCACCCCCATCTCCTCCTCGACGCCGCGCACGATCTTTCGCGCATCGATCGTCATGCTGTCGACGCCGTGCGCCAGCGCGATGCGATATACCACCACCTCGTCGTTGCACGGGGATGGTCGTACGAGACAGAGAGACGTTCCGCGCCACGTACCGATCGCAGTCACCGCGACCTCCCGCTGCGGCGAGACCTGCGCATCGATCGCCGCACTCGCGAAAATCCCGAGTGCGACGGCCAGACTCACGCACCTCGCCACCTTCCACCCGATCTCGTTCAATCGCGCGCGTCGCATGGCATACCTCCGCGTCGTTCGTCTGTAGGGCTGCCTAACGCCTCGTCGTGTGGCCGCCCGATCTCCACTATCATCGCCACAGAATCGTGCATTCCGCCTCGGCTGCCCGTGCTCGTCGCGACGTGCTCAGCCGCTTTCGATCCGCGGTACCGACGCTCAGTCGCCGCGCGCGAGCATGCGTCGCACCCATGCGGAAACTTCACCCGCGACGGTGTCGGCGTCGAGGACGCTCGTGTCGATCACCTGCGCGCTCCACGGAGGAGAGGCGCCGCGCGCTCCCGCGTGCTCCAGCCACCGCTCCCACCGCATCTCCTCCCACCCGTCCTGGATCACGACATCGGGGCGATAGGAGGGATCCTCCACGTGGCGCCGCATCCACTCGGCAAAGGCAACGTGCCGGTCGAAATACTCTGGCGAATCGCCGCGCGCTGTGAGCCGCGCCAGCTGCACCTCCGGCGCAGCGTGCAGCAACAGGACGTGCAGCGCGAGCCCGGCGCCCGACGGTGTGGAGATGACCTCTCCAGGCGGTACAGGGTCGCCGCATACGAGGAGGTGGCGCCCCTCTTCCTGGAGCGTCTGCGCGCGCTGCACCAGACGCTCCACCATCCGGTGTCGCCACGCGAGGCTCCATTGCGGCGTCTCGCCGAGCGTCGCCAGTTCGACCGCCTCGACGTTAGGCGGAAGGCTCGCGGCGAGGCGCTGGCGCACCGTCGACTTGCCGACGCCGCTCGCTCCGGTGACCAGCAGGAACATGAATGCGAAGGTCAGGAGAATGGGAGTCGTGCGTCGCGTGATCCGTCAGGCGCAACCCGGCCTCGCGGCGCGCCGACTGTCGCGGTTCCCTACGCGCCCACCCTCGCGCGCCGGTGTGTCGCGACGCCACGCCAGATGTAACCCCTTCCCCACGGCGATTGTACTCCCGACGATCGATGCGTCCCCCGACAGCAGCGTGAGAAACGGCGCCACCTCGTCCGGGTGCGAGAGCACGTTGTCGATCGCCAGCACCCCACCTTCCCGGATCACGCGCACCGGATGAGGCCACCACCCCGCATACTCCACGCGCTCCGCATCGAGAAAGAGCACGTCGATGCTCTCGTCGCCAAGTCTCGCGAGAAATCCACCGCCATCCTCCGCCCGAAACTCCACACGCTCGGCGATCCCCGGTGAAACGGCGTGGCGCGACGCAGCGACTCGCGAGCGGCGTCGCTCGCATTCACGTCGACGCTCACCACCCGTCCACCCGTGTCGCCAACGGCATCGGCGAGCCATAGCGTCGAGTAGCCACTCGCCGTCCCGATCTCCACCACGCGGCGCGCGCGCGCCACGCGCACGACGAGGCTCAGGAGTTCGGCGCTCGCCGGCTCCAGGCTTCTTCGCTTGAGCCGGCGATCGGGCTGCGCTGCGTCGTGCGTGACTCCTTCGTCGTACAGCGAGGCGAGGAGTGCTGAGAGCGATGAGTTCACCGGGGAGAAATGGTCGGGGGCAGGTTCCGCTCCGCCTAACGGCGCCCCACGCCGAGGTAGATGCGCACGGAATTATCCGTCCCCTCCACCAAGTCAGTCAAATAGAGATGATACTGGAGACCGAGCCGCAGCGGAATTCCGGAGACGGGTGCCCGCACTCCCACTCCAGCGAGAAGCATCGGGGCCGTGGTGGTTAGGGAGTACTTCGTCTGCCTGAGCCAGCTGACCCCCGCGCCAAGCTCGCCGAAGGCCCCGCGCCCGTCGGCCGGTGACTCCAGGTGCGTCGTCGCGGCGAACGTACTGATCCTGAGCGAGCTCTGTTCGATCGCGTTCCCCATCTGGTCAGTGCCGATCGTTTCCCCAGGCATGAACCCCACGTCCGCGAGCACCCCAAACGTTACGTTGCTTGCGGGACGCGCCAATCGAAGCGCGAGATGTCCCGCCGGCCCGGCGCGCCGAGCGGTCGCCGTTCGCCCCTTCGGAATCGCCACGCCAGCGGAGGCGTCCCATCCGAATCGATCCTGTCCGCGCGCCACGCACGGTGCGCCCAGCAAGACGGCAAAGGAAAGTGCGAGCAGCAGGTCGCGCGTTCGGCTGGAAATCATGCAGTGTGCTCCAGGGATTGGGACGCTCTTCGTCGAAGGCGAAGAGCGCGGAATGCAGTGGGTCGTTCGTCCATGCAATCTGCATGAAGTCACTAGTCGTTCGGCCGAAAGGCGTAGAAGGTGAGTCCAGTAACGACGACGACGAACGCCGCGAACTTGGCGCTTCGCCGGAACTCGTCGCGACGTTGTTGATCGATCACGTCCTGGAAGCCGCGCTGGTAGCCACGCCAGGCGAACGGGTCCTCGAGGCCATACCGCGAGCGCATCGAGTCCGGCGCGACCGGAAGCGGCCGGCGCATGTCCTGGTAGGCCCAGAGCGCCCCGCCTAACGCCACGGTGCTGGTAGTGATCGGCAGCGCCCAGTACTCGTCGGTGGCGCGGGTGATCGCGAGTCCGAGCGGAAGGGAGATCGCAGCCAGGATCGACGTGGTGCGCGGACGATGCAGCACCTGCGCATCGCGCCGCCCTGTGTCGTAGGCCAGCGCGGCGGAGTCGCGCGGCGAAAGGGCTGGCTGCGGTGGAAGGAGTGGTGGAGGCGGCACCGCACACCCACCTAACGAAGCAAGCGCGACGACAGCGGCGAGTGCACGGCGATTCCGTGCCCGGTCCGTCCGCGTCCCATTCGTCTCGGATCGACAAAGCTTCATCCCCACCTCCCCTCCCGGTGATCCCTTTGCACCCTGACGCCGGCCGACGTCGCATCACGCTGCGCGAGAAACGCCAGTCTCGAGCGGCGCGTCCCCTGCTCCCTCGCGCACGCGCGCTCGCGTATAATGTTGCGCGCGACGCCGGGTCGGACGGGCATCTCTCCCACGCTACTCTGCCGCACCGCGCCCATTCGAGCAAGGGGCGCCGCGCCTGTGCCACCTACTCCTCACCTCGTGTGAGGACCCAGAGTGCGTCGCACGCGACGAACCCCAGGCGCCGGGCGAGCCCCGCCGAGGCGTGATTGCTCTCGAGCGCCCCCCACACCGGAGCCTTCCCGTGCGGCTGCATCTGCCGCATCAAACTGAGGATCGCTGCCGATGCGTAACCCTGTCGACGATGACTCTCGAGCGTGTCGATCGACACGTCCCACAACGACTCCGATTCGGCTGCGACATACGCGAACGACACCGCACGCTCGCCGTCGAACGCCCCTACCACGAGCGCGCCACCCTCGGCGACATCCCGCAGCTCGCGCATCAAGTCCGCAGGAAGGTGATGCTGTTGGATGAGCGATCGCGCGTCCAGCGGACGACAGCTGTGCGGCGGTGACGCGGCAAGCACGTCCGGTGACGAAAACACCAGCGCCCGCTCCGCGGCGAAGCGCGGTACCATCGCCTTCACTTCCTCGATGTTCTCGTCGAACGCGAGGAGTTGCGGCACTACGCCCGCCGCGCTCGCGACTGCGACGGCGTCCGGTGCGCCGACGATCGATGCCAGCCGATCCGCTTCGCTCCACACGACGAATGCAGATCCGTCGCGCGACGCGACGATCGACGAACGCGCGCACCGCAGCAGGTCGCGGGTCTCGACCCATCGCGGCTCGTCCGGGAGCGCGTCAAGAACGCGTCGCTTGATCGCGTCCACGGTGCCGTGAGGATGAATGGTCACGCATGCTACGGACAGCTAGGTCGCAGCGTGCACGGCACTCACGTGACCGCCAACCACGCGCCACCCCGCCGACTCCGCACGCACCCACACGCGAGTGTAGCGATAGTCGCCGCGCACGACCGTTCCGCCGACTTCCACCGCGAGCGTCGCACGCAGCGCGACGATCGCGACGTCGTCGCCAATCCGCCGCACGCGAAGCTCGGTCGGTACGTGCTCGTGGAACCGCACCGCCCCCGAGCGGTGCGCCGCCAGGTCCTGCTCCTTCGTACCGATCGATCCGTCAGGGCCGGTGAAAAGCAGGTCGTCGGCGAGGAGCGCGTCGAGCGCTCGCACATCGGCTCGCAATTGAGCCGCGCGAATTCTCGCCTCGAGTGCCACGACTTCGGGATCGGGGGCGCCCACCAAGACGTCGGCGAGGACGTGGTCGTCGATCCGCATGGTCGAGCACCTCCGGAGAAAGTCGCGCGGCGGAACCCGCAGTCTGCCACGAAGCCACTCGCCCGCTCAAGACCGGCGCTACCCGGGATCGCGCGGAAGCGGGGTGGATCCCAGCGCGTCTCCCAAGCAATTCCGGCGCTTGACAACAAATCTTGTCAATGGTACCGTTTCTCCGTGCTCGACATCCAAGTCATCGACGATCCCGCCGCGGCGACCGTGGCCCTGGAGCCCGTGCGAAGCCGCCTCCTCGCCGAACTGGCGGCGCCGGCTTCGGCAGCAACACTGGCCACGCGCGTCGGACTCACTCGGCAGAAGGTCAATTACCACCTGCACGCGCTCGAGGAACACGGACTCGTGCAGCTGGCCGAAGAGCGCAAATGGGGCGGGCTGACCGAACGCATTCTCGTCGCCTCAGCCGCCTCGTACGTCGTCTCACCGGGCGCGATGGGGGCGGTCGCCGTGGATCCCGAACGAGAAGTCGATCGATTGTCGGCCTCCTACCTCATCGCACTCGGCGCTCGCGTCATTCGCGAGGTGGGTGACCTCGTCCGACGGGCGACAACGAGCGGATTGCGACTCGCCACCCTCTCCGTCGACGCCGAGGTCCGCTTCCGCTCGGCGGCCGATCGCGCCGCATTCAGCGCCGAGCTCACCGACGCGATCACGCAGCTCGTCGCCAAGTACCACGATGAATCCGCTCCCGGCGGCCGCCCCCATCGCCTGATGGTGATGGCCCATCCGCTCCCCCTCTCGCAATCCGATTCCAGGGACTCGTTATGAGCATCAAGAAGGAAGCGTCCGGTCGCCGCTCCGTCGAACTCCAGGTCGAAGTCCCGGGCACGCCGGACGAAGTGTGGGAAGCGATCGCCACCGGTCCTGGCATCTCCGCATGGTTTGTCCCGGCAACCACCGAAGAGCAGGACGGCAAGCCGGTTGCGTTCACGCTCGACTTTGGCCCGGGGCAGGAATCGCGCTCAGTGGTGAAGGAGTGGAACCCGCCGCAGCGCATCGTGAGAGAAGGACCGGGATGGGTCCCGGGCTCTCCACCGATCGCCACCGAGTTCAGCGTCGAAGCGAAGGGGGGTGACATCTGCATCGTGCGCGTCGTGCAGAGTCTTTTCGCGAGCACCGACGACTGGGACGGACAGCTGATCGGCGCCGAGGAAGGGTGGCCCGGCATCATGCGCATCCTCCAGCTCTACATGAGCCACTTCCGGGGACAGCGCGCCGCCATCATGCGCGTCATGGCGCCCGTGTCAGGCGCGGCGGGCGAGAGCTGGGCGTCGCTCGTATCCGCGCTCGGTCTCGAAGGAAAGCAAGCTGGCGACGCGTGGGGCGCTCCATCCGCAGTTCCCGCGCTCAGCGGTGTGGTCGAGCGCATCACCGACAGTCCCGCCGGCGCCTTGCTGCGGCTCGAGCAGCCGGCGCCGGGGATCGGCGCCCTCTTCCTCATCGAATTCGGCGACACGGTCATGGCGGCGCTCACCTGCTATCTCTACGGTGAGGATCCGGGAGCGGCGGTCGCGCGCGAGACGCCCGCATGGGAGGCCTGGTTTCAGGAGCGCTTTGCGGCGCCTAACGCATGATGGAGCGCCCGTCGCTCCCCCAGCGGATCGCCCGCACGCTTCGCGATCGCCGGCACGCCGTCATCGCGGTGATGACCGTCGCCGTCGCTTCTGTCCTTCGCGCAGCGCCTGTCGAGCCGCGAGCGAGCGGAGTGGGGAGCGCAGTAGGGAGCGCAGGGGCGAGCGCAGGGAGCGTTCGGGCGAGCGTAGACTGCGCCGGCGTCATGCGAGCGGTGCTGGAGCACGCACGGGTCACGTCGGCGCGCGCGGTACCGACAAACGATTCATTGCGCGCACGCGGACAACACGCATACTGCCAGGTCGAAGCGACCGTCGATGAGGAGACGCATCTCGTCGCACTCCTTCCCGACGACTGGAACGGCCGCTTCATGATGGGGGGCGCGGGGGGCTTCGTCGGCGTGGTGCAGAACCAGATGGAGGCGTCGGTGCACGACGGCTACGCCACCGTGGGGACCGACGCAGGGCACACGAGCCCCGGCCATCTCGCCGAGTGGGCGCTGCATAACGAGCGACGCATCGCCGAGTACGGGCACCGCGCCGTACATCGCACCGCCGAAGTCACCAAGGCGCTGATCGCGGCCTATTACGGTCGCCCCCCCGAACGCTCGTACTTCATCGGTTGCTCGAACGGCGGGCGCGAGGCGCTCATGGAAGCGCAGCGATACCCCGGTGATTTCGACGGGATCGTCGCCCTGGCCCCCGCCTTCGACTTCGTGGACGTGAGCGCGGCATTCGTGAGAAACCTGCAGGCGCAGTATCCAACCGGCGATTTCAAGGCGCCCGTCGTGACGCCCGCGGTGCTCAAGCTCGTGGCGACGCGTGTCCGCAAGAAGTGCGACGCAATCGACGGCGTGCAGGACGGCGTGCTCGAGAATCCGGATGCCTGCAACTTCTCGCTCGCCACGCTCCCGCGCTGCGCCAACGACGTCGCACGCGACGACTGCGTGACCGGCGCGCAGCTCGCTGCTCTGATCGCGTTCACGTCTCCACTCGATACCGGCGGCCTGCACTACCCCGGCTGGCCACTGGGAGATCAGGACGATCCCGACGGATGGAACGCCTGGATCACGGGCCCATTCTCCATGGTGGTCGACATGACCGGGGGCGCGGTGCCGACGCTGCAATCCGCCTTTGCGACGCAGTTCTTCAAGTACTTCGTCTATGGCGATTCGTCGTGGCATCACGTGGGATACGACCTCGCGCGCGCGGGGCACGATGCCAAGCGCATCGACAAACTCGTCTCAGCCACGAACGCAGACCTCTCCGCATTCCATGCGCGCGGGGGCAAACTCCTCCTTGCCCACGGGTGGTCCGACCCGGCGCTCAGCGCGCGGGCCACGATCGAATACTTCAACGCGGTACAACAAACGACGCCTCAGGCCTTGTCGTTTACACGATTGTTCCTACTCCCCGGTGTGTTGCACTGCGGCGGAGGAAGCGGATGCGACGATGTAGACTACACCGGCGTGATTCGCCGGTGGGTCGAGCAGGGCGAAGCGCCGTCACGCATCGTTGCACGCAAGGTCGACGGAGCGCGCACGGTGCGAACGCATCCACTCTGCGCGTACCCGGCGATGGCGCGCTTCAACGGCTCCGGAAGCAGCGACGACGCGGCGTCGTACACCTGCCGCTAGGCAATCGCCGACGTCAGGGCGAATTCTTCGTCAGCTCCCAACGGCACCCACTGTTGCCTTCTCCGCGAAGAAGTAGTGGTTCTCTCCTTCATCGCGTGCCGAGTCCACCCACCGCAAGTCGGCGTCGCGTAGCAGGCGTGCATACGCTTCGGCACCGAGCGACCGTGAGGCGCGCCCCGTCGTCGCATCATTCCACTCGTGCACCTGCGTTGGCGCCGTAAAGAGGAATCGGCCACCGGGGACGAGCGCGCGCGCGACCTTGGCGATCACGAGCGCCTGCGCGTCGGGCCCGAGCAGGAACAGGAGACCCCACGCGAGCACACCATCGAAGCTGCGGCCGAAGTACGCGGAGGACTCGGCGGTGCCCTGTTCGACGGCGACGCCGGGGAAGCGCTCGCGAAAGGCAGACACCATCGTCGGAGACGCATCGATCGCGAAAGGCGTTAGGCCGGCCTCGAGCAGGATCCGGGTGCCAGGCTCTCCTGGCCCTGCGCCGAGGTCGAGCACGGTGGCGTTAGGCGCAAACCGCTCGGCCCATGCGCGCACGACTCCGGCGCCGATCGCATCGCCGACCGTCGGACGCCTCCCTCGGCGCGATGTGTAGAGGGGAGCAATCTCCTCGTACCCGTTCGATTCGTCCGCTCGCATGACAGTCACCAACCGTGGTTGCGTCGTGGGTCGGGCGATCGCCCCTGACTCCTGCGGGCGCGGAGGAGCAAACCATCGCGTGTCCGCCAGCGTCTGACTCCTGCGCAGTTCTACCAATGTGGTCCTGTCGCACCGTTGCGGCAGAGGGTGCATGCGTCGGCAGCGTTGCCCGACTCCGCCGCAGTCTTCTGATCACCCTCTGATGCGTGTCATGACGCTGTCCCGATCCCTTGAAGCCATCGCTCGACGCTCGGGCGCGCTACGCGTACTTGCGGTGGTCGCCTTGATGTCCCCCCTGGCCTGTCGCCCAGAGAACGACTCGTCTCGCGGAGCGGACGCGTCGGGCACGACCGTCGCACCGCCCGCGGAGTCGTCGGCGACGCCCACCGCGTCATCGTCCGCGGTTGCGGCGTCGCTCGACGCACACGTACCGGCATTGCTCACAACGTATGGCATCGCGTCTGTTGCGCTCGCGCAGATCGAGCATGGGCAGGTCGTGCTGGAGCGCGCATACGGCGAACAGTCCGCGGGCGTTCGCGCGACCCCTTCGACGCTGTTCGGTCTCGCATCCGTAACCAAGCCCGTTTCGGCGGAAGTCCTGCTGCGCCTCGTCGGTGCGGGACGACTGACCCTCGACGAGCCGATGGCATCGGCGTGGATCGACCCCGACGTGGCCGGAGACCCGCGTGCGAAGCAGCTCACCATGCGCCACGCCCTCGCCCACCAGACCGGACTTCCCAACTGGCGAGGGCATGCTCCGGGCGGAAAGCTCGCCTTCTCGTTCACGCCGGGAACGTCGTACGCCTACGCCGGCGAAGGCTACGACTACGCCGCGCGATTCGCCGAACGAAAGCTGGGTCGCAACTTCGAGACGTTCGCACAGGAGCTGGTCTTCGATCCGCTCGGCATGACGAGCACGTCGTACTCGTGGCGGGACTGGATGAAGGGACGCCTTGCCGTCCCGCTCGACTCGTCAGGAAAATGGGGGGCACCGCAGGTCGAGGACTCGTCGCACTGGAACGCGGGGAACAACCTCATCACCACCGCTGGCGACTATGCGCGGTTTGTCATCAGCGTGATGAACGGCGAGGGGCTTCCGCCCGCGCTCGCCAGCGAGCGGTTGCAGCCGGCGCGCGGTCCGCAGTTCAGCTGGAAGTGTCCCGCCACGATGTCTCGCTGCCCGACGAGGGTGACGCAGGCACTCGGCTGGCTACGTGTGGACTACGAGAACGGTCCGGTCTTCCTGCATACCGGCTTGAACGGTCGCCCCGGCGGGGAGCGAACGATCGCCTACTTCGATTCTGCGGGACGGCGGGGCGCGGTGGTCTTCACCAGCGGCGAGAATGGCGTGCGGCTCTACGTCGACGTCCTGCGCATTCTGGACCCAAGCGCTTCGATTCTCGCGTACCTCGAACCCCGGTAGGGCAGACAAGAACTACGAAACAGCCGTGGCCGCTGGCGCGCGCGGCAGCCTATCTCGAACTTTCGGGCAGCCATTTTGCAGCTACGCCGTCGAGCAACGCGGGGCGCAGGAAGGCCCGCACACATTGCACCTGAGCAACCCGACTTCGATGCAGGACGATCCTCGCCACTCGGCGGCGCGCACGGCGATCGAGAAAGGCGACTGGCAGGGGGCGCGGGACCTCTACGCCGCGCTCGTGAGCGAAACCAACACCGCCGAAGCGTGGGCGGGGCTCGCCGAGGCGGCGTGGCTGCAGCAGGACTCGAAACTCATGATCGATGCGCGGCTCGCAGCGTATCGGCTGTATCGTGAGCGCTCCGACGACATAGCGGCCGCCCGCATGGCGATCGCACTTGGCAACGACTTCCTCGACTTTCGCGGCGACGCTGCGGTGGCGAACGGGTGGTTCAAGTACGCCCGCCGCCTGCTCAAGTCGCTCCCGCCATCCGCCGACCACGCACGCCTGCACGTGTGGGAGGCGCGACTGGCACTGATCGGTCGACAGGATACCGCGGAGGGCGCGCGGTTGGCCGAGGAAGCGTTGCGCCTGTCGCACGAGACCGGTTGTCCCGACGTGGAAGTGTTGGCCACCGCGATGCGGGGGCTCGCGCTGGTGATGAACGCACAGCCCGATCAAGGGCTCTCGCTGCTCGACGAAGCCGCTGCCGGCGCACTGGCAGGCGACATCGCCGATCCGTACGCGGCGGGTTTGACGTGTTGCTATCTCATCAGCGCGTGCGATCGCCTACGCGACTACGATCGCGCAGCGCAGTGGTGCGCGCGGCTTCGTGAGTTCTCGACGCGGCAGCGCTTCGCCATCCTTCTCACGACGTGCCGCCTGCAGTATGGGAGCGTGCTGATCGCTCGCGGCGAGTGGGACGAGGCAGAGCGCGAACTGCAATCGGCGATCGCCGACCTTCGAGAGGCGCGCCCTGTCGTCCTCCCCGCAGCGTATGCGCGCCTCGGGGAACTGCGTCGACGCCAGGGTCGCACCGACGAAGCGACCGCCCTCTTCGAGCAGGCGGGGAGTCACCCGCTGGCGTTGCTCGGTGGCGCCTGGATCGATCTGGCGCAGGGAAACCTGACGCGCGCGCACGAACGAACGTGTGCGTACCTGAGACGCTTCGCCGCGGATGCGCTCCTCGAACGAGCTCCGGCGCTCGAAATCGAGGTGAGGATCGCGGCGGCGCACGGGAAGCTGGAAGAAGCGGAGCCGGCGTTGGCGGCGCTCGAGCGCGCCGCCGCGATGCACGAGCTCCCGCTCCTGCGTGCGGCGGTTCTCTCCGCGAAGGGAGTGCTGAGCGCAGCACGCGGCGACGATGCGCGCGCCGCGACGTTCATGGACGACGCGGCCGTCCTCTACGACAGTGCCGGGTTCGTGCATGAGGCGGCGACCGCGCGCCGCGAACTCCAGGGGGCGCGATCGACGAGCGAGCGGCTACCGCAGTCGCTGGTGGAGTCGCCGCTCTCGCCGCGTGAAATGGACGTCTTGCGGCTCATCGCCACCGGCCTGAGCGAGCGCGAAGTCGCCAAGCAACTGTTCATCAGCCCGCACACCGCGCACCGGCACCTGTCCAACATCCGCCTCAAGCTCAACGTGAGCACGCAGGCGGCCGCCGTGGCCCACGCCACGCGCACTGGCCTCATCTAGGCGCGATGGCCCGATCGGGCCACTGGACGCCCGTACGAAAAATGGCATGACGGGGCGAAGCCGCGGCATGCCATCCATCGGTAGGTTCGGCTCACGTTGTTTCACTTCAGCCGGAGTTACCGATGAACAAGTACGTGATCGAGCGCCCGATCCCTGGAGTCGGCGCGCTCACCAGAGATGAATTGCATGCGGCGTCGGCGCGTTCGGCCGCCGCCCTCGACGAGCTTGGCCCGGACATCCAGTGGGTCCACAGCTACGTCACCGACGACAAGATCTACTGCGTGTACCTCGCCGAAAACGAGGAACTCGTGCTGAAGCATGCCGAGAGCACGTCGCTCCCGGCTGCTCGCATCTCCGTCGTGCGCGCCATCATCGACCCGACCATGCGGTACGCAGCGCCCGCCACGGTCGCCTGAACGCATCCGGGGCGCCTGCGAGGCGCCCCGGACCCCCTTACCTACACTGAGACTATTTCCATGACGAACAAGACCTCGACCATCGCCGTTACGGTGGTCCTCTCCATCGCGATCGCTGCCTGCGACGACAAGGCGGTGCCCCCCGCTCCGGTGATGGCGCCCACCGTGCTCCAGGCGAGCGGGAACGCCGCGCCGATCGTCGGTGCACAAAAGCTCGCCGAGCTGCGCCAGGTGACGGCCCGCTTCCAATCGTTGGCTGCTGCCAAGCAGGCCGGCTACA
Source organism: uncultured Gemmatimonadaceae bacterium (assembly GCA_964637355.1). Lineage (GTDB taxonomy): Bacteria > Gemmatimonadota > Gemmatimonadetes > Gemmatimonadales > Gemmatimonadaceae > SCN-70-22. The sequence continues at coordinate 17,524 of CAZWVG010000017.1, read as the reverse complement.
CCACGCAGATCACGCCATGCTGGGCGCATCACGCGTCGGGAGGCATGGGCTATCACTACGGCAACACCGCCCTCTTCGATGCGACCGTCGACCTCCTGCACCCCGAGACCGTGATCTACGAGCCGCAAGCCGGCGGCAACATGCGGCTGGTGGGGATGGAATACATCGTGCCGATCGACGCCTGGGCCGCCGCCGGCCACAATCTCGACGACCCGAACGACGTCCCCGAACTGCTCGAGCAGAAGTACTCGCGCCACTCATTCCTGCCGATCTTCAAGCTCCACATCTGGCTGTGGCAGGACAATCCGAAGGGGACGTTCGCCGACTGGAATCCCAAGGTGTCGTGCCAGTTCGCGGACTCGACCGTCGTGTTCTAGCAGGATGGGTGGACTCGACGCAGGCGCGGACTCCCAAGGTCTGCGCCTGCGTCTTGTCACGAGCGCACGGGGTATCGTACTTTATCGCGTAAAGCACTTGGTTTCATGCCGGGCCGAGTCGCTGAACCTTGGAGGGGTGCGATGCAGAAGTGGCTTCGGAGACTGCGCGGGGCGATCGGAATGGGTGTCACGTGGGGCGTCGCCTGGTCGGGCGCGGGATTCGCGCTCGCGGTCATCACGCGCTTCCGCGCCGATGCCCCCTTTCCGATCATCTTCGGAGCCCTCGGATTCCTCTCCGGCGTCATCTTCTCGATCGTCCTCACGCTCAGCGAGGGGCGCCGACGATTCGAGCAGATGTCGCTCCCGCGCTTCGCCGTCGGCGGTGCGGCCGGCGGCTTCCTCCTCTCGGCATGGTTCGTCAAGGCCGCTTCGCTCGGCGCCGGTGACGCGCTCATCGTCGTACCGTCCTTCGCCCTCGCGTCGGCGGCGTGTGCGGCGGGGACGCTCGCACTGGCCAGGCGCACACGCGGACCGTCGCTATCGGCGGGAGGCGCTGATGCCCAGAGCGACGAACTCTCCCATCACGAGGCGCGCCGTATTCGTTAGGTCGGCGCGAGCAGCGGACCGGAATAGATCACCCCTCCCGCCTTCATTCCGCGCGTGCTGTCGCCGTACTTGGAGATGATGGTCAGCGTCCCGTTCTTCATGAAGTACTGCAGCTTCCCGTACTTCTTCATCTCCTGGTTATGACCCACGGTCGCGAGGTTCTTGAGGATCTGGTCGCGTGACGAGCGCGCATCCGACGAGGCCTTGAGCAGGCGCTTCCCTTCGTCGCTGGCGCTCCACGTCGATGCGGCGGACTTGTAGGTTGCGTCCTGTTTGTCTTGCGGAAGCAGCACCCCTCCGACCGCCGCCTTCATCGAGTCGCGCTTCGCCTTGTCGGCCTCGGCGATCTCCATGTTCACGTCGATCATGTCCTCTTGCTCGACGAGCGCCATCCCGGTCCCCGAGTCGTGCTGGATCTTTCCCGTGACGGCGCTCATCCGCGTCTTGATCGCGTGATCGCTGACGAGCGCGTGGAACAGGCGATACGCGAAGCTGGTGACCAGGTGCGCCGTGGGGATCACCGCCTGATGATCCACCTTGGAGCTCCGGTACTCCTTGCACCGCGCGCCGTAGCACATCACCAGCGCGAGGTTGTATTCATGCTTTCCCGATGAGAGGATCGTCGCCAGGAAGGCGGCAAGCTGCTTTGCCGTCGCGAGCGGATGCACTCCGGCTGCGCTCCCCACGTTGTTGGTATAGCACATGTCGGTGGTGCGCGGATCGCCGTGCATCACCAGGTAGATCTTCTTCGCCGACGAACACGCGGCGCGAATGGCGGCGATCGCGGTGGTATCGCTCGTGAAGCCAACGACCGGCGCCTTCACCACCGCGCGGTACTCGGTGACGGAGTTCTTGGCCGTGAAGATCTTCGCGAGCCCCTTGGGCTGTTTCCGAACCTCATAGCGCCCCTTGAGACCCGAGATGGTGCTGTCGGCGGCGCCTTTCTGCGTGTCGCCGATCTTGTCCTCGAGGTTGAGCACGACAAACTGACTCATGCGAGCGACCTCCCCGGTCGTGGGAGTCGAATGCGAGAAGTATGCGCGTCTGGGCGGGACTTGACGGGACGACGCGTCCGCGCACGGGAGGGCGTTGCGCGGACGCAAATCATACGACGCGTCGTGCTCGGAGGCTAGCCAGAGGATGTTCGGGCGAAGCGGCGCCGCCGCGCCCTCGAGCGGACGCGCTGCCAGTGTTGCCGTCAGCGCTGCAGCGCTGAGAAGAAGCTCGCGGCGGGTGATCGCGTGCTCCGACGCTGACGAGAGATGTTCCGCAGAACGACGCTCGTGACCTTCGGTCATTGCGCGCCGCCGAGGCGACGCGCAACCGCGCGCCCGCTCAGCTCCCCGTCGGGACGATCGCCGCCGTTTCCACCATCAGAATCACGCTGCGCTCAGGCGCACGCGTGCGGTGCACGACTCCCTTGGGGACGGTGAATCCCTGGCGAGGCCCCAGCTCGACTACGCGTCCCGGCGTCACGCCGTCCTCGGCGGGTTCCAGATCGATGAGGAATCGCCCCGAGAGCACGAAGAAGAATTCGTCGTCGTGATCGTGATGATGCCAGTGGTACTCGCCGGTCATCACGCCGAGCCGGACGACGGAGTCGTTGACCTGCGTAAGTGTCTGGTTGTACCACTCGTCGCGTACCCCAGCGACGACATCGTCGACATCGATGCGTTCGAGGGGAGGGAAGAGGATGTTGAGATGCGTGGCGTAGGGGAAACGCTTCGCATCGGTCGGTTGAGGGTGATTCATAATCTGTAGCGAGTTGGAGTACGCTCCCGATGCAACGGCCTAACGACGTCCGTCGTACGCATCTCCGTCGTTCCGTGGCGACGGCGCAATGTTCGCCGCGCTTGAACCAGGCGCATGACGAAAGTGGACACGGACCACTCCCCCGATCCCGTCACCGAGAGGTGCAATGCGCACGAGCTCCGCGCCGGCGGGGAGCCCCGCCTCATCGACGAGTTCCAGTGGCAAAGCTGCCAATTCCCGATACGCGCCAGCCGCGCGCAAGTCGAGGGCGTCCGTCGCCAACGCCTCGCCCTCCGGAAGTTCGAGCAGCGCTGCCGCGAGTGAAGGCGCTTCGGCGGCAGCAAGGAGCAGAGGAGCAATTCGAGCGAAGGTTGGCAGCGGAGTGACACGTCCGCCGGCCCACGACCGATCGACCGGCAGGTCGACGGTGGCAATCGGTACGCCGTGCAGCGCGATGCTGAATGGGGCCATCGTATCGGCAAGCTCCTCGATTGGCGACGTTCGCTGCACGCGCGGACCATGCATGCACCGACGCTACGCCGATAGGTCTTCGCTTATCGCAACTCCTGATACATCACGAACGCGTCGACGAACCCGTGCTCCGGGTGCTCGAACGCACCACGCAGGGTCCCAACAATCTCGAAACCCAGCGACTGCCACAAGCGCACCGCGCGCTCGTTGGTGCTCACGACAAAGTTGAATTGCATGGCGCGGTATCCCCGCTCATACGCGTACAGGAGCGAGTGCTGGCACATCCTGCGCGCCACGCCGCGCCCGGTGGCAGACCCGCCCGTCATGTAGCCGCAGTTGCAGACGTGGCGCCCTCCACCTCCCTGGTTCGCGCGCATGAAGTACGTGCCGAGCACGACACCATCCTCCTCGGCGACAAACGTCTCCTTGTCCGCTGCCATCCAGTAGCGAAGCGCCTCATCGTCGGGGAGATCCCGATCGAGAGCGTACGTCGCCCCCTCGCGAATCGTCGGCATGATGATCTGCGCGATGGCGTGTGCATCGTTCAGGGTCGCTCGACGAATCTGAAGAGTCATGCGGCCTGCAGGCAGCTGTCGACCGGGCGCAATTGTCTGCCTTGCGTCGCTATTGCCGAACGTAGCGAATGTGCGTCGCGTCAGGTCCAGCCAACACCCTATCGATGCGGAACTGCGGACCGGGCTCGCGCAGGTTCTCGAAGAGACGTCGCCCGCTCCCGAAGAACACTGGGGCCAGCGCGATCTCGAACTCATCGATCGCGCCGAGGTTGAGAAATTGCTGAATCACGTCGGCGCCACCGGCGATTCGTACGTCACGACTCCCAGCGGCCGCGCGCGCCAGCTCGAGTGCGCGCTCCGCGCCGTCATTGACGAAGTGGAAGGTCGTCCCTCCCGGACGCACCCATGGCTCGCGCTTCTCGTTGGTGAGCACGAAAACCGGCGTGTGAAACGGGGCCTCCTCCGGCCAGGCGATCTCTCCCTGGTCGAACATGCGCTTTCCCATGATGTTGGCGCCGATGCGCTCCGTCGTGCTGCGCACCAGGTCGTTGACCGGCCCCGTCTCCCCACCGGTTCCCAGCTGCAATGTCTCGCGGAAGTACCGCTGCTTGAGGATCCAGGTCATCATCGCTCCCCACTTCGCCCCCCAATTCTTGTAGCCGGGATTCTCCATGGTCATGCCATCGGGGGCCATGTAGCCGTCGAGGCTCAGGCCGATGCTGACAAACACGCTGCTCATGTTATCTGTGTGTGGGATTGGAACGATCGGGGGTGCGTGAACACGCAAAATTGCACTGGTGCCCTCGTGGCGCGAGGTTAGCGGGCCGCGAGCCGCCGGAAGACACCATGAGTCGCTCGCCCGGCGCGGGTGGTCCGATTCCCATCGACCGACGGCGGCGCGCGGATCGAGCCCTCGAGCGGCGACGCGAGTCGCAACGTGAGCAAGAACGGGAACGAACGGATCACGAGCAGCATCACCGACTCGACTCGGCTCCGCGTCACGTATCTGGCGCCTGAGTCTCACGCACGAACAGATGCACGAGACGGCGCGAGAACGGTCACCCCATCTCAGTGGCCGCGTGGCCCCCAGGCGAGACCGAGGTGCAGGAGAAGATCGCGCTGGCGTCCGCGCTGCAGCGCCCCGGGATTGCTCCTGAGCTCTCGAGGCATGGGAATGTTCGTCGTGTAGAACAATCCAGTAGCCCCAGCCGACAGCTGCAAATGCGACCACAGGGGAACAACCAGAGAGGTGCCGAAGGCTGGAGCAAAGGAGCTCGACGCCCCGACTGCCTTGTACGCTGCTCCACCGTGCCGCACGAATGCCGGACCAGCAGACACTCGCAGATGGTAGCGCTCCGGATTCGTCGCGACGTCATACTGTCCCATGAGCGAGCCGAGTACTACCGACGCACGCGTTGGGCCGACCGGTCCCTCAGGTGTCACGACGATCGAACTCCGACTCGACGCCGTCGCAAGCTGCGCCGCGACGCCAAAGCGCTGCGCAATTCCCAGTCGACCCGAAAAGCCCACCATCGGCCCCTGCAAGTCAGACGGTCGGTTCGGCATCCCTACCACATAGGCCGATGCTGGCTCGTAGTGGCCGAGCGGGCGATAGAAGCCAACAAACCCCTCGAGCGACGCGTCTCGCTGAGCGTAAACGGGTGTGGCAAGGGCAACCAGCGCGCCAACAGCCGCTCCAACAACGCAAGGAAGGCAAACCGATCGCAGAGATCTCATGGTGCACGCTCCATCCGCTGTTGCCGAACTCTCGAAATCAACCACTGCCGAGTCAATGCGGCGCGCTGCGAAGCTTTCGCAAGTCAGATCGTGCGCCAGGCAAGCGATCGCACGCGAATGCAAGACGGCCGCGAGCTGCCGAAGCCAGCAACGATGGCGCGTACATTCGCCAACCGCACGCCCTACTCCTCGAGTGCCGCAGCCCTCTGCGCATGGGGCGCACAGGTATCGAGGATCGAGTACGCCGTCGAACGCGCCAGCCCCGATGCCGGCGGGGAGTGGCGATCCGAGTTGTACAACCCCGTGCCGAGGAACAGCTCGAGCACCCATCCGCCCTCGTCAACATCGGGATGCACGCGTGCGGTGAGGACATCGTTCCACGATTCCTCGCCGCGCGTCACACGGCGCTGGCCGTTGACGGCGTCGGCGCCGGATGCGCTGCTGGTGCTCACGAATCCCGCGCTGCGCATCTGCTCGGCGGCGCACTCCAGCACCGCAGGCGCGCGCTCGGGAGCGATCGGTCGTGACATGGGCCGCGGTGGGGCGCACGCAACGACAGCGAAAAGCGGCGCAACGGTCGCGAGCAGCGCGGCACTAGTGGTGCGCATTCACGTCCTCCGTCGGTCCCTGGCAATCGGCGGTTGGTGTCAGGCGCATATCGTCCCTTCCCCCCTCACTCTAGAATGTGTCGTGCCCGAGATCGCCGTCACATGCCGACGCGGCGCACAGGCCCACGACATACCGGCAGACGTACAAAACATGAGATGTCCACCACCGTGCGAGCAATACCGCGGATTCTGTTACCCATCCTCGCGCTGACGCTGGGAGCGCACGTCGCCCAAACGCAGCAGATCCAGTTTCAACCCGCCGAGGACAGTCCCATACTCGCGCATAACCCGGCAGGTCCTGCCGAGCTCGCACAGTTCGACTTCGTCGCCGGTGATTGGGACGTCACCGTGACCATGCTACGAGCCGGCAACCCACCGCTGGTCTATCAGGCACGCTGGCACAACCACTGGATAGCGAACGGATACGTGATGATGCAGGAGTGGCGCGGACCGTTCGCGACCGGGGTCGAGCTGCGCTCCTACAATCCCGGAACTCGACGCTGGGACGGACGGAATCTCTATGTCCCCGATCCCGGTACCTGGTACACCAACGAAGCGGAACAAGTTGGCCGCGACATGATCGTGACGAGTCACCAGACCGCGCCCGACGGCGCCCCTCTCGTCAATCGCGAGATCTATCACGCGACCGGGCCGGATCGCTTTCAGATCCGTACTGAAGTGTCGCGCGACGCGGGCGTCAGCTGGACACCAGGACCGTACAGCATCGTGGCGACGCGAGCTCGTAGCTAGACGAGCGGGTGCGGTCGCGACCCTGCGCTACGCCGATCCCATGCCAGACACGCACTCGTCGCGTGAATGAACGCCCTCGGTGGACGACGGCTTCGCGAACCATGGTTGCAATTGGTGTCGCCCCCCTCAACGGGCGACCGACGTCTCGACCGGCGGCGCTGCACGCAGGGTTTGGAGCACCACGCAGTATCGCTCCGTAAGTCGGATCAGCGTGGCGACCTGATCATCCGCGGCATCCGTATCGATCTGGAAGCGCAATCGGATGCTCGCAAACCCGACGGGCGCCTCCTTGGAGACTCCAAGCGTTCCGCGAAAGTCGAGGTCTCCCTCGGCGACGATCGTGGCGTCACGAAGCTCGATCCCAAGTGAGGTCGCGACGGCGCACAGCGTTACGCCAGCGCACGCGACGAGCGCTTCGAGCAACATGTCACCCGAGCACGCCGCCGATCCGTCACCCCCCGTCGCCGGATGGAGCCCAGCTTCGACGAGCGCCTTCCCGGTTTCGAGCTTGCACGACAATCCCGCCGCATGTCCCTCAGCGCGCAACGTAACGAGCGCGGAGTGCGGATCGCTGCGGTACTTCTCCTTGAGTGGAGCCTGCACGGACTTGAGCTGAGCCTGATCCATGTGGTCGTATGTCCGGCGTCTTTAGGGCGCGAAAGGTGTGCGCGCGTCTTCCCGGTCCACACCGTGGGCGAGGCGCGAGATCGCTTCGGCGGACAATGTGCCACTGGCGACGAGCAGCCGCGTGAGCTCCGCGACGACGAGCTTCAACTCCGTGACTTCCCGACGCAGCACCAGGAGAGCCTCGTCCTGGCTTCGGTCGGTCGTGCGTTGAGAGTGCAGCCGCGCACGCAAGCGTGCCACATCTGCTTCGACGTCGTGGATGTCGACCTGTTGCCCGAAGTCGCCAAGCAGAAGCATTCGTACCCAGCCCATGTCAGTACCTCGTCGGTGCGTGCCGCAGTCGTCGCTCGGCGAACGGTTCAAGGAAACTACGTAGACTCAGCGCTCATCTTCGCCGTCGCGCGCAGGGAGGGCGCTCGAGCGAGGAGAAGTCGTTAGGCCTGGTTCTGACGCGTCGCACCGCGTCAGCTGGCCGGAGGAATCCACCCAACCGGCGGGCGTCCGCCGCCGGGTCGGCACACGAGCAGGCGCGCGGTATCCGGTGCGGACCTGGCGATTCCAATTCCTACGGAATGCAGGCAGTACTCCTGCGTCCAACGATGGAGGTCGGAGACGGTGATGCGGAACGCGCCATCCGGAGTCTCCACGAATCCAGGGTCCGCCAGGCACAGTGCCGCGAGGCGTTGCGTCAGGAACTCTCGCTGACTTCTCAACTCCTCTTCGAACGCGTGCTGCATCCTGGGCGTCCCTTCGTGGACGCTCCACACTGCCAGGCATCCAGGCTCGAGGATCGGGGCAACCAGGGCGGGTTTCGTCATGGCGGCCAGATACCGAGCGGCTTCACGCCAATCCGCGCGTTGTTGAATCGGGAGAATCAGCCAGTCGACCAGTGAGCTGTTGGGCTCGAGCGCTTCCTGTGCGATCCGGATGAGGCGCAACGTGAGTTCCGCGCACGGGTCCATGTCGCGACAGTCCTGGAGGGAGCGCGGTTAGGCTTCGTTGTACGCCTGCTCGAGTGCGGCAACATCGAGTTTGAGCATGGGCATCATGGCCTTCATGACGGCTTCGACCTTCCTCGGGTTCTCATCACGGATGAGTTGCATGAATCGCCGCGGCACGATCTGCCACGTCACACCGAACGGATCCTCGATCCAGCCGCACTGGACCGGTTTGGCTCCGGCATTCACCAACGCGTCCCAATACCGGTCGACCTCGGCCTGGTCCTCGCAGTCGACGAACAGCGAGAAGCCCTGCGAGAACGAGAAGTACGGGCCACCATTGTATCCCATGAAGACTTGACCGCCGACGACGAATTCCGCGGACGTGACCGGACCGTCGGAGCCGGTGCGCGCCACGCTCCGAATCTCGGAGTCGGGAAACGTGGCGGCGTAGAACTCCATGGCCGCCTCGAGTTGATCGTTGAACATCAGGAAGGGCGTGACCTTCCTCAGCTGAGAACTCCGCTCTTCTCCGGCCATAGCGTCCTCTATCGTGATAGCTCTCGAGTGGGCTCCTACTCAACCCGGATCGTGCGCTCGATCCACGAGCCGCCTGCTCCCCGAACGCGCAACAAAAGCGGCGTCGGGTACGGTGGTGTGACTGTTACCGCGCGACCGTCCATGTACGACGGCATCGCCGGACAGTCGCCCCCGCCGCTCCGCGTCCCGATCGCAACCACGTCGAAGCCGGTGGCCGTTCGAGCCACTTTGACGGACTTCACGCCCGCGCAAAGGTTGGCTCCCACCGGTCCGTACAGAAACTGCGTCAGGGCTTCGGTTGGCGCGACGGTGAGAGGACCCGTCACGCTGTCCACAGCGATCGTGAACTCGCGCGCCCCGAAACCTAGCTCTGCGCAACCGGAACTCGCGAAAAGAACAACGACTCCGAAGAGCCACGAAGAATAGCGCGTCATCGACCTTTCCCGCCAACGAGTCCTTGCCCAACGGCGCCTCCACGACTCGCGTCGACTCGCGGCCGCCTACGACACTTCAATGGTTCGGTGCACTCGCTGCGATGACGAGGATGAAAGGGCAGGGCGGAATCACCCTCGTATGCACCGTGCCTTTCCTCCCGAACAATTGTGGCGAGCGTGCAGACCTGCTCCCGAACGCACGTTGCACGGTCATACTACCAGTGGTGTGCGAGAATCGCCAACCACCCGCACCGGGGGGCAATCGATCAATCGCAGGAGCGCCCATCCGGAATCGTCCAACGACAACCGCCGTGAGCACACCCACGCGTTGGCTACATGCGGGGGACTCGCGGCCTCGGAATCGGGCAATCGCGCACGATGCGTTCAGGGCAACGTGAGGACCTTCGCGCCGTCGACTTGCCGGAGCTCGATCGTCGGCTCGCGATTGCCGTGCATGATGAGCGCCGCTCCGCGGATGGGCGACCGGAAGCGCACGGTGGAATCGGCGGCGCGGCCGACGACCTGATGCCCCACCACCAGGGAGACGGAGCCGTTGTCCGCAACACGCAGTTGGGCTTCGGCGCTGCCGTTGGGGGATCGAAGGTCGAGGCGATCGGCGATGGCTTGCGGTTGTCGAAACGCCGAGACCACGAGAAGGGCGAGCGCGAGCATGGCGGTCGCGAGCAGTTGCGAGAGTCGGCGAGTGCGGAGTTCCAACTGTGCGATGCGTGCGTGCATCTCGAGCGCGCTGTCGGAGTGTGAGGTCATCGTGTTCACCTGTGAGTTACCGGGGATCTCGCAGCCACGCGGCCAGCTCGTCGGGAGTGACGAGAATGCGATCGCGCTCGAAGAGGGAAGGATGACGCATGAGCTCGTGGTAATCGGTCGGCTCGCCACTCGACTGGTTCACCACCCAGGAGTGTCGCCAGTTCCGTGGCAGTCCCTGCATGACGCTCCTCGGCGACTTGCCGCACAACGCCGCCACGGCGCCATACGTCGCGCGTTGGTGAAATCGATCCAGCGTGTCGACGATCTGACTCCTGGAATAAGCGGCCATGGACGCAAGTGTGAGTTTGGTCAAGCGAGCGCGGGCGAGAACGCCACGCGCACGAAACGGCGGGCGCTGCCCGGCGCCCTGCAGGGTGCGAGGTGCGCCACGGTGGGTAGGCAACCGACGGCGATGCGTTCCGCGCCCTCGCCCTTGCGTAGGCAGAAGCGAGACGCAGGAGCGCGACGGGCATCGTGCACCACTGGCTCATCACCTCCCACCTCCTCCTGTGTCACTTCGCCGTCTGTTGATCGCCTAACGCTGGTCGATCTCGTCGGAGGTTGGCGCTCCGTTGCCAAGCGAATCGAGAAAGCGGCGTATCGCCGACTTCGTGAGAATGAAGCCGCTCAGCGTACGCTCCTGTGCGCGCAGCGTCGGGATGGACCGGACACCCGCATCTCGCGCCGCGCCGAGGTTGGTCAGGTACTCGACCCGCTGGAGCGTGATGTGGGGATAATCACCGAGCAGCGAGCCGAGCGCCATGGATGCCATCCGGCAGCGAGGACAAATCGCGGAGTGATAGAACGTCACGATAGTCATCGAGCACTGGGGATGGCGGGAATCCCGATCATTCGGCGGAGTCAGCCGTGCGAAGTGAACTGGCGGCCAGCGAAGCGAACTTCCGACCGACGGAGAGAGTCAGGACCATCGCGACGACCACCGTCGAGAGCGTCCTCGCGGAGTCCGTCGGAAGCGAGGTTTCCAGGATGATGATCGCGAGTCCGCCCACCACGAGGGTCCACCCGACAAATCGATGGACCTGTTGCCACGCGAAGGGCTGATGTCGAAGCGGCCAGGGAGATCGAAGCGTTGGGAGATGGTTGCCAAAGACCACCATTCCACCTCCTACGGCCAGCCACCTGAGCCGCTCTACGGTGGACAGCCACTCCCGATCCAGGACGCCCCCGAAGACAAGCAACTTTGATCCGACGAGTGAGGCGAGCAGGAAGCCAGCGAAGGCGACGACATACCGGTGAACCGCCATGGCGGCTTCGCCCACCTCCGGATCGGGACCACGCACCTGCGCCAACTCAACGTAGGTCCATACTCCCGGGAGAATGGCGCCGAGGAAGAACCACCGGAGCCCTGAATCCGGCACCATGCGGAATCCCCAAACAGCAACGGCCGCAAGCGCAACGACGGCGGCAAACGCAAGCGCGCGCGAGATGCGGTTACGTCGCATGCGCCGACTTCGTTCCGCGGTGGACCCCGACAGGCGCCTCGCCCACCCCGAACATCTCGGCGAAACCCAGCAGAGCATCCTGCAGCACGGAGAGGCGGAGGCTGTAGGTAATCGTCGTCCCCTGCTTCTCAGCGGCAATCAGGTCAGCCGCGCGCAGCACGGCGAAGTGACCCGACATGGTGGGCTTGGAGAGCTTGAACTCGTCCGCCAGCTCGCCGGCCGTCATCGGTCGCTTCCGCAACAATTGCAGGACCCGGCGTCTGGTGGGGTCAGAGAGCGCTCGGAAGACAGTATCCATGCGTCGGTATTTAGCAAAACACCGAAATATAAGCAAGGGCGGATCATCCCGACGGGCGCACCGACGAGCGCGCCGATCGCGGGCCCAAACACCGCGCCATTGGCAACTGACACCGTCGGCTTGCTGCACAGTTCCGTTGATAGTCGCGGCGCTCCTTGGGAAGTCGATCGCAAGGCGGGCGGACGCCGAACTCTACAGGTCAGCAGCGGCCAAGCGAAACGGAGCGCGTGAAGCGATCACCCGTGGCAGCTCCCCTTCCAGCCGCCAGGTTCGCCCTACCACTGCGCGAGATCGTGATGCGCGCGCTAGTGGACCACGATGTTTGCGGTGGCATCGCTGCCGGGCTGCGTCGGCGTGAATGTGAGGACGGCGGTGCCCGGCGCGGTGGCGCGAAATCGGAAGCGTTGCAGAGGCCCGCCAGGCGGAATGGGAGTTTCCTGGACCACCGTGACCTCCAGAAACTGGACGGACGGCGAGGAGATCGATGGCGGCGATTGATAGGAGCCGAGAGAAATCGCGCGAAGCAGTACGTCGAAGCGATCGCCGACGGCGACCTCGAGAAGCTGGTTCGGACCGATCGCCACGACGTCGTCCACGACGGCGCGCTCAGCGTGGCAGGCGGACAAGAGGAGGAGGGCGAGCAGAGAAGTCGCCCATGACGACCGAGTCAGGAAGCGCGTTGTCACGTAACACCTCGAGGTGACTAGTGGTTCATTGCAGGCAGCGTCCCACCTTACGCAACGTTCAATATCGGCTCACTCGGAATCCGACGGGAGCCGGCACCGGAGCGCATGGCTCTCCGATGCGAAGCGGCCTCTGCCGCGACGCCAGCCAGGCGATTGCACAGCACTGTCAGTCGAGGTCAGTCGTGCGATCCAGCGATAGCGTGCGACAAGCGATGGCGTGCCACGCGACCTGCCCAAGCGAATCGCGGAGTCGCGCGGCATCCTGAGGCGTCAGGACGACACCCTCGCCGGCGCGAAATCCCGTCCCGCGAAGACCGCTGTCGCGCGTTCGGACAACGCACGAATCTCGTGTGCGAGGCACTGCCGATGGGAACGCGGTTGAGAGCTCCAACGCCCGCCAGACGTACGTCAGCTCACCCCTCAATGCACGCACTGCGCCACTTGAGGCTGATCGATTCGCTCTGCTACAAAGAAGGCATTTCGATGATATCCATTACTGGGCTCCCACCCGGCGGACCAGCCAGTGCCTGACGATAGCAATCCCGAATCTTGCCACTTCAGATCGTAGAAGGCATCGGGAGAGGCATATGTTGGCAGAACAAACCCGGCACCATCCGCTCGTCGCACACGCGTCGCCGCAGACGCTACAATTCCAAAGAACAACTCCTCGCCTCCAACCGTGCGCTGTCGCCGGGTTACGCGAAAGCACGCGTTGATGACACCGGCCCCCGCCGTCCGAATCTTGCGCAGATTCGCGAGGGCGGTCGCGATAGGCTCCGTTGCGGCGGCTGAATCATCGAAGATCACAACGATGCCTTGCGCGACGGCGCGAGCGGAATCCTGCTTCGTGCATGTGGTCTCGCACAGCCACACACGATACGTCCCCGGCGTCACCGACTGTGCATCAGCCGTCGAGATCGACAGCACGAGGAGGAGAAGAATGAACTTGTGCATCTAGTCGGGCGTTCCGTCTAACGCGTGAGCGCGCTAACGCGCGAACCATACAAGCGTGCGTCACGCAGCCGCGCGCTCCCCAGCTCACCCGTCTGGTGCTGCCTGAATCGACTCGCGCGCGCATGGTGGCGTATATCCAATCCAACACGCGTGTACGGCACACACCGTCAGAAGCGAAGGCCGAGCGAGATCGGGAGATAGTCTGCTCCAGGGGTGGACTTGGCGAATCGTCGCGCCTCGACGAAGAGATCGCGAGTGCCCACCCGCAGGTTCACTCCCGCACCCATCGAGCCCGCAATGCCGTGACGAACGACTTGCTGTGTGACCGACGCGGACTGGTCATCCGGATTGGTGCCGAGGGCACTGTACATGTAGCCAAACCCCGCCAGCAGGTAGGGGCTCACACGAGCCCCTCGCTGCGCATGGAAGACGGCGCCGATGCTGATGGCGCCCGCGCGGTCGCGGGTCGCGGCGCGAACACTCGGATAGTTCGCGGCATTGAAATAAGTAGCGTACCGAGTACCTGCTTGGTTGCCGCTCAGTTCCAGACGCAGATCAACGGCACTCTCGCCAAGCCGCCGTTCAAGGCCGAGCAACGCGTGGTGTCCACTCGATACAGCGCCTGCCAGCGGCCCACTTGGACCAAGCGCCACGCGCCCGGTGCCCAGGGAGGCGGACGGTCCCGCACCAACCACCCAGCGCGTGGACTGCGCACCGGCAACGAATGGTGACGCGACGAGCGTGACACAACAGACGGTCAGGATGCTTCGCGAGAACTTCCCCATTGTCCACCTCCCCTTGTGAGCGTGCCTTCAGCAATCTGCCGCGGACGTCGAGCCCGGCGCAACTTGGCGCCGAGGACGCGATGCGCGCAATCAATCGTTGGATGTGACTCTCGGCGAGCGGCTACGAGTATGCCCGCACGGAGCGCCAGTTCGCTTGGTGCCGCGGGTTAGCGTTGAAGCTCATCTGTGGGCGAACCATGCAAGAGCGCGCGGCTGAGCCGCGCGCGATCCCGGCTCACCCGTCTGCCGCAGCGTTCGTTGGCCTGCCCCGCTACGGCAAGCGCAGGTTGAGGCGTGTGATGGGCGCGTTGGCAGCCGACGAGGCAAAGCGCACGGTGACGGAATCGCGGGCAATGCCGGTCCGATCGAGAAACACCTGGCAGCGTAGCTGGACGGACTCTGCCACGAGACGCGGTCGAAGTCCAACGGGCGGCAGATGCGCCTCGACCTGGAATGTGCCGGCGGAGGAGGAGGTGGTCGAGGTGAGATATCCACCGATCGGCTCGCCACAGCGGCTGAAGCTGACCTCGACGCCGACAGCGGGGCCACCGTCGGCTAGCTGCACGGTGCCGTCGAGAAGCGCGAAGCCGGCGGGCGGCCCCCAACCGTCGCCGCTCATGGCGTCGCCACAAGCGCTCGCCAAGGCTGCAAGCAGAATCGTCGAAACAACGATCAGCGTCCGATGCATGATATCGTCTCCCTGACACTCGTCAGGCTAACGCCTAAGCTGCGGCTGCAGCGACAGGCATTTGAGTGCGGCCGGAGACCGCACGACTCGATGACGTCGCTACCTGCTGCACAATATGCAATCCCGCCGCGTAGCGCAGTCCCACACAGGTTCGACTGCGTTCTAGAGTGCGACACCGACCGTACGACGCGATCGCATCTCAGCAGGTCACGCTGAGCACGAGTTCGCCCCGCTTCGTGACCCGACAGTACTTGACGGGCTCCTGGGCGCCGACAGGAAACGAGTAGACAGACGAGGGCAGCCCCGCCTGTGTATTGCCGAGCTTCAAGCGCTCGTGCCCGGACGGACCGACACTGCCAATCAACCGCCCGATTCCCCCGGGTGCATCGACGGCCCAGACGTCGATGCTGCTCTCGGTCCCGTTGATGACGTCGAGCTCGCACTGGAGCGCACATCGCTGGACTGAGATGATGGGGCCGCGATGCTGACACGCCGCCAGGAGCACGGCGAGCGACGAAAGAACGACTAGGCGAGTGAGTTCACGTTGCATCAATACGTGGCCGATGCGAAAGGAAGGGACGAGAAGGCGCGGGCGGCGCGCCCACACCACTCCGGGCCTGCAGCCGAGCGTTTGGTCGTGCGGCTCACGCTTAAGCGCGCCTGCAGGCGAAGGGAACTAGGGTCACGCAGCGAAGTCGCACGCCATTCCCCGCGCGACCCTCTGGTGCAGCGTTCGACGTACGGCGGCGGCGCGCACTGCCGCCTCATGGCGCCGGTGCGCCACACTGGGAGTGTAATCGTTCGAGCAGCCGCTGTGGCGGACCGAGGCGCTCTGTCACGACGGCCTCGCGCGCAGTGGTCAACGCGGCCCCGCGGGTGCGGCCGTGCGACTCGTTCATCAACAGCGCCGTTCCCTCCACAAAGTCGATCGCGATCGTTGTCCGCAGTTCACGCTCGCTGACCGGCGTCGGCGGTCCACGGAGATCGCCCCGCGCATCGGAGTAGCGGCGGAGACGACCAGCGGTGTCCCAGGTAGCGGAGACAACGCGGAGCGGGGAGCCGTTGGCATCCATGCCGAAGCTGAGAAGATGTCCAACTTCATCTTGGCGGAGGGCGCTCGAGGGCGTACGAGCACAACGCGCAACAGAGTCGGGCACCTCGACCGCCGGGATGAACGCGGCCGCGCCGGTGAGCTGCGCTCGTGCGATGGCACCCTGCGACGCAAGAACGCCAAGCGCCAGCAGCAAATTCTTCATCGGATGAGCCCTAATCTTCGTAAGCGGCATAGCGCGTGGGACAGCTGCGCGGGCGTCTACTTGGAAAGCACACGCATCATCAGTGCCTGCGACTACTCCAACGCCAGTTGACCGGCGCCGCCGCGCGCCCCGGCAGCGTAGCCTATGCGCGGCCTTCCAAGTCCCGCTACTTCAATCGCTCACGAAGCAGATCTGTCGTGAAGCGCTGCGCATTGTCGATACGCTCGGTCTGGTCGGCCAAGTCCTCGACGCGCTCTGCGAGCCGGCGCATGCGCTCGGCCTGCCCCGCGCTGTACGACTCCGTTAGGGAGCGTCGTTCAAGTGCGCGCAACACCCGTCGCCCGACGACGAAGAGCGTGACCGGCAACCCGATCCAGAAGGCTGCCGCCGACACGAACCACACCACCATCGTTCCCGTCCCCGGCCCGACATGCATCCCCGACCTTCCTCACGATTGTGGCGGAAGTCTTTACATCGCGGTAGCGCTAGGGCTAAACCGCAACATTGCGCCAATGTTGAGCTGTAGCGGAAGGATATACAGCGCGCGGAGCGCGCGTTCAATAACTCGGCCGACTGGTGCAACCGTCTGCTAGCGACGCGCAGGGGCTTGATGCGTGCGACGTCGTCCTTGATCGCCTGTCCCGCTTCCCAGCGATCAACACTGAGCTGGGCATTGAGCCAGAACTCCGCGCGGTTGCCGAAGAGCCGTGACAATCGCAATGCTACGGCGCGGACAGTTCCTGCAAGATCGCGAGGGTCTTACCGAGCGCCGGCGGGGCGAGGCGCCCGAGCTTGCGGCTCACGCGCTCGCGATCGATCGTCCGCAGTTGGTCGAGCGTGATGAAGCCGTCCTTCTGTTGAAAGCGGCACGCGACGCGCCAAGGATAGGCCTGCCCGCCCGTGGTCATCGGGGCGACAATGAGGGTGCGGAGGTGCCGATTGAGTTCGTCGGGTGACACGACGACGCACGGCCGGGTCTTGCGGATCTCGCTGCCGAGCTTTGGGTCGAGCTCGACCAGCAGGACGTCACCGCGACGCGGCGTTATCGCCACTCCCACTCCTCGCGGTCAAAGCGCGTCGCGCTCGGCGCATCGAGCAGGACATCCTCGCCCGCGGCGTGCATGGCCTTGGCGGCCTCCGCCCAGCCGGCCCGTGGCGCGCGGGCTGCCTCGATCACGATCCGCCCGTCTGCTTCAACGCACGTTAGGCGGCCACGGGTACAGCCCGGGTACATGGGTAACACCTCTGTCCGAGGACATAGGTAACACGCC
>CAZWVG010000016.1:3994-44091 GCA_964637355.1 uncultured Gemmatimonadaceae bacterium | reverse complement strand
GCCACGGTCATCCCCGAGATCGGGTTGCTGCTCGCGCCGATTTGTCCCGCCACTCGGCTCGACACCGTGGCGAAGAGGAAGCCGAAGATGACGGCGAGGATCGCGCCGAACAGGTTGATCCCGATCTGCGGAAGCGTGACCATGGCGATGATCAGCACGACGCAGCCGATGAGGACGTACGACATCGGGAGATCCTGCTCGGTACGACGGTTTCCCGCGCTCGCCGACAGTCCCTTCATGCTCCCCAGCCCCGCGCTGAGCGCCGACCAGATCGTCGGAAACGAACGGACCAACGAGATGATGCCAGCCATCGTCACCGCGCCGGCGCCGATGAAGAAGATGTAGTTCCCGCGCACCGCAGTCGCGTCCATGTCGCGAATGAGCTGGGTGTCGTAGGGGAGGATCTTCTCGGTCGCGCTCATGCCGAAGAGCTTGATCGCCGGAATGAGGACGAAATACGAGAGCATCCCGCCGGCAAAGAGGTATCCGGCGATGCGTGGCCCGATGATGAAGCCCACGCCGGTGAGCTCCGGAGAAATCTCTGCGCGGATCTCGCCAAAGAGCTCTCGCGCCCCGTCGGGACGCAACCGCTCGAACGCCTTGCGCGGCACCTCTGCCCACAGGTGCATCCCCGAGTTGAAGAACTTGTAGATCGCGCCGAGCCCGAAGCCCTGGAACACCGTGCGCGCCTGCACGCCTCCCTTCTCACCCGAGATGAGGACCTCGGCGCACGCTGTTCCTTCGGGATACTTGAGGTTGTGGTGCTCCTTGACGATGAGCGAGCGGCGGATCGGGATCGTGAAGAGGATGCCTAACAACGCCCCCACCAGCGCGATCGCCGCGACGTTCGTCCATGGGAGGTTGTATCCCATGAGGAGGATCGCCGGGAGAGTGAAGACGACGCCGGCGGCGATCGATTCACCCGCCGAACCGGTTGTCTGCACGATGTTGTTCTGCAGGATCGATGACTGCATCCCGAACGCCTTCTGCACGTAGCGGAAGATCGTGATCGACAGGACCGCGATCGGGATAGACGCGCTGACCGTGAGGCCGACCTTGAGCGCGAGGTAGACCGACGAAGCGGCGAAGACGAGCCCGAGGATGCAGCCGAGGATGATCGCCCCGACGGTGAGCTCGACCGGCGACTGCGACGGCGGGATGAACGGGACGTGTCCGTTCTCGTCGGGGGCGTCGATGTCGTTGGGCGGGGTTGGGCGCGGCGGGGCGATGGTGGCCATGAGGGCAGGCAGGTGTCGACGAGGGAAAAGCAGCGGGCGGCGAGAGCCGAAGCTCCCGCCGCCCGGGTAAGGTGTGCTCGCGTCGCGTGCGCGTCGAGACTGCGCCCGTCGTACGGCGCCCCGCTGGGTCTACGCGCGCTCCGACGGCACGGGCGAGGGGACGGACCGCTTTCCCCAATGCTGCGGGGCCAGCCGGCGCCAGGCGATCACCACCAACGCGAGCAAGGCGCCGAGCGGGACGAGGACTCCTAACGACGCGATGAAGGCGGCGAGGAAGCGCACGAAGTTGCGCCACGCATCGCGGAACGCCTCGCCGATCACGTTCTCGCCGGGATTGGGGCTCACCAACGGTGCGTGCTCATGCACGGTGACCGAGAGCGTGCTGGTGGCGACTCGCGATCGCAGGTAGCGAAGGCGACCGTCGTAGCGCTCGATCTCCTCGCGCACGCGCGCCAGCTCGCGCTCGACACTCAGCACGTCTTCCAGCTTTCCGGTGCGGGTGGCGAGAAGGGTGATGAGTCTCTCTTCCAGGCGACGGGCATTGGCGGTGCGGGCCGTCAGGTCGACGAACTCCTCACCAACGTCCTCCGCGTTGGAGCTGACGGACTCCACCTTCCCGATCGGCTTGAGCCCCGCCAGCGCCTCGTCGTAGCGCGCCGAGGGGATCTTGAGCTCGATGGTGGCGCGGCGCACTTCGTAGTCGCCGGTTGCCAACGATGTGTTGCCGACCCATCCGCCGAGCGAGGTCGCGATGCGTTGCACGGCGGCAATCGCCAGTTCGAGCGAGTCGACCTCGAGCGACGCGTTGCCGGTGCGGATGATCATCGAGGGATTCACCGTCTCGGCCTGCGTGGCGCTACCGGGCGGAAGTGCTGAACCGTTCGCCTGCGGCGCCGGGGCGCTGGCGGCACCCGCCACTGCATCCTGGCGGCTCGCCATCTCCATGGCAGGAGCGGCTGCAACCTTCGACACGGCCGAGCCATCCGGCGCCGGCATCGACCGGGTGGACAAGTCGTCGCCGCAAGCGGCTGCGGCGATCAGGGCGAGAGCGGCGAGAGCGGCGAGTGCGGGGAGGCGCTGCGAGCGGGCGAACATGGGAGTCTCCGGTAGTGCCGCGATGGCGAAGGCGCGGCGGAATTGCTGTATGGCTGAAATCGTGAGAAGCGGCGTTCGGCGTGCCGTGTATATGGGAGACGTCGTGCGCGCGTGAAGTTGCACACGATCCGCGAAAATACCTGCATCTGTTAGTTTTAGCGCGACCTCCCACCCGGATTTCATGCGACTCTTGCCGGTTTGCGCCCTCGTCCTGACCGCTCCCCTGTCGTCGCTCGCCGCGCAGCGCGGCGCCCCGCGCGAGGTAGCGCCAGTCTCGGCACTGGTCACCGACCTGCGCTACGACGTCTCGTTCACCCGCGCCACGGCGCAGACGCGCACGATCCACGTCACGACGCGCCTCTCGACGCCCGGCAAGGATCCGGTCCTGCTCTCGCTTCCGGCTTGGACCCCTGGCGCCTATGAGCTCTCGTTCTTTGCGCGCGAGGTCGAGCGGTTCGCGGCGACCGCCAGCGGCAAGGCGCTCCGCTGGGACAAGCTCGACTACGACACCTGGCGCATCTATCCGGCAGGTGCAAAGTCGATCGCGGTCGACTTCGACTACCGTGCCGACTCGCTCGACAACGCCATGGCCTGGTCGCAGGCAGACTTTGCGTTCTTCAACGGGACGAACCTCTTCCTCTATCCCGAGGGACGCGACCTCGCCTTTCCCGCGACTGTGTCGGTGACGACAGAGCCGGGGTGGAAGGTGGTCTCGGCGATGCCCAGCGTCGCCGCCCAGGGTGACAACACCTTTGGAGCAGGAAACTATCACGACCTGGTCGACATGCCCTTCTTCGTCGGCGCCTTCGACGTCGATTCGCAGCCGGTCCTCGAGAAGTGGGTGCGCGTCGCGTCGTATCCGGCCGGCGCGCTCGCCGGGAAGGAGCGCACCACGTTCTGGGAGCAGGTGCAACGCATGTTCCCGCCGATGATCGACGTGACCGGCGAAGCTCCGTACGAGCGCTACACCATCTTCACCGTCTTCGACTCGCTATCGCCGGGCGGGAGTGCGCTCGAGCACTCCAATTCGCACCTCGGGATCTATTCGCCGTACATGATCGGCGACAACGCGTTTCCCTCGATCACCGCGCACGAGATCTTCCACCTGTGGAACGTGAAGCGGTTGCGCCCGGCGGACATGATGCCGTACCGCTACGATCGCGCCATGCCGACGCCGTGGTTGTGGATGAGCGAAGGGGTCACCGACTACTACGCCGACCTCGCGCTGGTGCGCGGGGCAATCGTCGACTCGAGCGACTTCCTCGCCATGACCTCGTCGAAGATCGCCGAAGTGGATGCGACCGTTCCGGTCGCGCTCGAAGACGCATCGCTCTCCACCTGGATCCACCCGGTCGACGGGACCGGCTACATCTACTATCCGAAGGGATCGCTCGCCGGCTTCATGCTCGACGTCCTCATTCGCGATGCAACCGACAACTCGGCGGGGCTCGACCAGGTGATCCGCGAGCTGTACCAGAAGGATGCCAAGGCAGGGAAGGGCTTTACTGCACAGGACTTTTGGGGGACGGTGACCAAGGCGGCCAAGGGGAAGTCGTTCGCCGACTTCAACGCCCGGTACATCGACGGGCGCGAGCCGTTCCCGTGGCACGACCTCCTGCCGCTGGCGGGGCTCAAGATGAAGGTCGATTCGCTGCGCGAACCGCGCATCGGCGTCCTCACCGCGCTCGACTCCACCGGGACCGAAGTCCTCGTCACCAACGTGGAACCGCAGAGCGCGGCCGAAGCGGCCGGCGTGCACGAGGGCGACATCCTCATCAGCATCGGTGACATTCCGGTCGCCGAGGGGTTCGGTCCGCGCTTCCGCACGCGCTACGGACGCTCCGACGGCGAAGCCATCCCGATGAAGATCAAGCGCGGCGGGGCGGAGAAGACGCTGACGCTCACGGTACGCATGACGGTCAGCACGAACTCGCGCATCATCTTCGACCCGAACGCTTCGGCGAAGGCGAGGCGCGTCAGGCGCGGAATCATGACGGGGAAGCTCGACGCCTGACGAGGGCGGTCGAGAGCCGAAGGCGAAGGGGGCGCGCAGCGAGTCATCGCCGCGCGCCCCCGGTGCATAACGAAGCGCGTTAGCCTACATCTTGACGCACGATGCCGGGCGCTGGTACTTCCCCGCGGGGTGCGCCGCATCGCCCTTGTACCAGTCGACCTTCTCGGCGTCGCGCGCCGGCGGTCCGTTGTACTTCCCCTTCATGAGCGCCTCGATCTCGTCGAGCTCGCGGGGGAGGCCGCAGCTCACCCACTCCACGCCCTGGTCGGTGACGACGTAGTCGTCCTCGATGCGTACGCCGATGTCGGCATAGCGCTTGACCGCGGCGCCGATGCGCGAGGCAAACTGCGCGTTGCCTGGCGTCTTGGGGAGGATGTCGAGGAGGTTCGCACGGACGTACACGCCCGGCTCGATGGTGAAGGCGCTTCCCGCTTCGACCTTCCCGGTGAAGTAGTACTGGTCGGGGTCGTGCACCTCGAGCCCGATCCCGTGGCCGAGGCCGTGCATATAGTAGAGTTGCACCTGCGAGCACTGCCGCGGGTTGTCGGCCGGGCCGCAGTCGTAGGTCGCCTTGGGCGAGTCGATCAGCCCGAGCTTGGCCAGCCCCGCGGCAATCACCGCCGTCGCCGAGTCGCTCATCGCCCGCGCCGGGCTCCCTAACTTCGCATTGCGTTCGGCCGCCTTCTGGGCGTCGCGGACGACCTGGTACACGGCGCGCTGCTCGGGCGTGAAGGTCCCGCTCACCGGGAAGGAGCGGGTGATGTCGGCGGCGTACCCCTCGTACTGCGCCGCCACGTCCATCACGATCACGTCCCCCGCCTTGGTGAAGCGGTCGTTCTTGTTGTAGTGGAGCGTCGTCCCGTTCTCGCCCGAGCCGACGATCGAGGCGTAGGCCGGGCGATCGGCACCGTTGCGGCGGAAGGTGTACTCGACCAGTGCCTGGATCTCGAACTCGTTCATCCCCGGCTCGATCGCCAGCATCGCCTCGCGGTGCGCGTCGAGCGAGATGGCGACCGCCTTGCGCACCAGCTCGAGTTCCGCGGGCGACTTGGTCCCGCGCATCTTGGCGAGTTGCGGGTTGGCGCTGGCAATCTTGAGTTGGGGATGCTTCTCGCGGAGTGCGCGCACGAAGGCGTCGTCACCGTTGAGCGTGTCGCCTCCTTCGGAGAGGTCGGCGAGGTAGGTCAGCGTCGCCGCGCCGGAGAGCGCCGAGTCGAGCGCCGGTTCGAACGTCGACGAGAGCCGGGCGGGGAGCCCGGTGAGTTCGGTCGCGCCGGCCGGACCGTTGCGCCGGCCGCTCCACACTTCCTGTGCCGGATTCTTCCCCTGCACGAAGAGCGCCCACTGCACGTCGCTCCCCTTCTTGGTCATGAGGAGCGTGGCGTCGGCCTCGCGATAACCGGTGAGGTAGAGGAAGCCGGGCGACTGGAAGAACGACATGTAGTCCTGCACCGGACTCACCGCACCGCGGGCGATGAAGACGCCGTCGGCGAGATGGCCAGCCAGCGATGCGCGACGCTGGGCGTACTCGGCGAGTGGGATCTGCGCCTGTGTAGTGCCTGCGCCGAAGAGCGTGGCGGCGGCGAGCGCGGCGAGCGAACGAAGCAGCGAGCGATGCATGGAGCGATGCATGGAGCGCGAGGGGAGGTGGGCGTGAATTGGGCGCTGCAACGTACTCGGCAGCGCTTCCAGCAGTGCGACATTCGGGACGAACCGCCGGTCCGCGAGCGTGGGGCGAGCGCGCGCCCTCCAAAGTACACCGCGCCGCCGCCGACGTTGTCGGGCGACGGCGCGCGTCTCACGAAGTCTTGATGCGCCCTGCGGAGCGGCCGCTACTTCAGGACCGCTCGGGCGATCGTCTGGAGCTGCATGTTCGAGGTTCCCTCGTAGATCGTCCCGATCTTGGCGTCTCGGTAGAACTTCTCCACCGGGTAGTCTTTGGTGTAGCCGTAGCCGCCGAGGAGTTCGACTGAGAGGGAGGTCGTGCGCTCGCACACCTGGGAGGAGAAGAGCTTGGCCATGGCCCCCTCGCGGGCGATGTCCTGCCCGGCGTCCTTGAGGCGGGCCGCGTTGTAGACCATCAGGCGCGCCGCTTCCACTTCGGTCGCCGCCTGCGCCACCTGAAACTGGATCCCCTGGAAGTCGGCGAGCGACTTCCCGAACTGCTTGCGTTCCTTGAGATAGGCCGTGGCGACGCCTAACGCACCCTGGGCGACGCCGATCATCTGCGCCCCGATCCCGATGCGCCCGACGTTGAGCGTGTCGATCGCGATCTTGTATCCCTGACCGACTGGACCCAGGACGTTCGCCGCCGGCACTCGGCAGTTGTCGAGGAGGAGTTCGACCGTGGACGACGCGCGAATGCCCAGCTTGTCTTCCTTCTTGCCGACCGCGAAGCCCGGGAAGTCGCGCTCCACGATGAAGGCCGTGATCCCCTTGTAGCCCGCCTCGGGATTGGCGTTGGCGAAGACGATGTAGACCCCCGCTTCGGCGCCATTGGTGATCCAGAGCTTGCGCCCGTTCAAGATCCAGTCGTCGCCGTCGCGGGTGGCGCGCGTGGCGAGCGCGAAGGCATCGGAGCCGGAGCCTGCCTCGGAGAGGGCGTACGAGCCGACGGTGCCGGCGCAGACCTTGGCGAGGTACTTCGCCTTCTGTTCGTCGTTAGCGTACGTGCGAAGCGGATATTCGACGAGCGTGTTCTGGACGTCGACCAGGATCGCGACCGAGGCGTCGACCTTGCTCAGCTCCTCGACGGCGATCGCCACCATCATCAACGAGCCGCCGGCGCCACCGTGGGCTTCGTCCACCTCGATCCCCATGAGGCCGAGTTCGAAGACCTTGGCGATGAGGGCGGGGTCGACGCGGCCGGCGTTTTCCATGGCCGAGACGAGGGGGCGGACTTCGTCGTTGGCGAAGGCGGCGACGGCGTCGCGGAAGAGGGATTCGTCTTCCGAGAGGTGGGTGAGGGGTGCGGGCATGCTATGGGGAGGGGGGCGGGACGAAGGCGAGGGGCGTGCGGGGAATGTAGTGTGGGGGGCAGCGCCGGCGAACGCCGCGACGTTCTGGCACCGGCGACGGGAGCGGAACCGTTGCGATCGCTCCCGGCCCCGGTGAGCGCCAAACGTTTACTTCATTCGAGCCGATCCTGCGCAGTGAGGGAGGTACCCCCCGCTTCGCGCGAACGGTTTCGGCGCTCCACGCGCTGACCGCGGCGCCAATGGCAACGCACAAATCCACGCTGTAAAACGCATCGTCTCTCTCCCCGCACGGTTTCGGCGTGGGGTTGCTGATGTGCTTCAAACTATAGAATGCAAATCGACCCGCGCCGCTCGCCGCACCCGACGGCGTACATATCTTTGACGGTCATGCGCATACTCCCCACCATTCTCCTCTTGACCGCATGCCTCCCCGCCGGCGATCCCGCCCAGGTCGGATACAACCCGCGTCTGCGCACGCTCCGCGCCGACATCATTGGATGCTACGAAGCGGCGCAAATGCCCGAGCGCGACGCTGCCCCGGTCGACCTGCGGCCGATGCTGCGAGTCTTTGAGCTCGATAGCACGCCGCGCCTTTCGGATCCGGAGGTGCGAAGGGTGTTTCTCTCGCCATCCGACGTGATGCGCGCACACCGAATTGCGCTCCCCGATGGCTTCTATCGTCGCAACGCAGCGTGGAGTGCCGACTCGCGAACGGATTCCATCACGATCACGGTACCGGTTGAAATGAACGCCCTGTTTGCGCGAGTGTCGCGAAACGCGGATGGCTCACTCAAGGGCTACCTTCGCGCGGCGTGGGAAGGAGTCGTTGTTCCTCCACAGACGTCCAAGTCGCTACAAAAAACCTGGTCCGAGCCTGTCGAGTGGCGGCGGATCCCCTGCAGCTCGCTTCGTCTCGATCGCGGATAATGGGTGAACTGACGAGGGTCGACCGGCCTCCCTCTACGGCGCGTAGCCCGCGCGCGCTGCTGGCGCTACTTCGTCACCCCCGTTAGGCCCCCGCCTTCCCTTAACACTCGTTCATCTGGACGCCCCCCGCAGCGCCCCCTACCTTGCCTCACCGGGCGTTCGCCCACATCCCACCCACCACATCGCCTCTTTCGAGCAGGCCGAGTCCAGCGCGCAGCCTCACGACGCGCGTTGAGCGGCGAAGCGCATGGCTGAAGTCACCGCTCACCTCTCCGCGGCCCTCGCCCACCGGTACCGCATCCTTCGCCACCTGGGCGACGGCGGTATGGCGACCGTGTATCTCGCCGAAGACGTCAAGCACGATCGCAAGGTCGCGATCAAGGTGCTCCGCCCCGAGCTCGCCGCCGTGATCGGCGCCGAGCGCTTCCTGAGCGAGATCAAGACGACGGCGAACCTGCAGCATCCGCACATCGTCCCGCTCTTCGACTCGGGCGAAAGCGACTCGTATCTCTTCTACGTTATGCCGTACGTGGAAGGGGAGTCGCTCCGCGAACGTCTCACGCGCGAGAAGGTGCTCCCGGTCCCCGACGCGGTGCGCATCGCGCGCGAAGTGTCGGACGGCTTGGACTACGCACACCGCCACGGCGTCGTGCACCGCGACATCAAGCCGGAAAACATCCTCCTGCACGATGGGCGTGCGATGATCGCCGACTTCGGGATCGCGCTCGCTGCGTCGAAGGCCGGGGAGACGCGGATGACGCAGACGGGAATGTCACTCGGCACGCCGAGTTACATGAGTCCCGAGCAGGCGATGGGAGAGCGCGATATCGGCCCGCGGAGCGACATCTATTCGCTGGGCGTGATGACGTATGAGATGCTCGTGGGCGATCCGCCGTTCACGGGAAGCACGGCGCAGGCGATCGTCGCCAAGGCGATGACGGAGAAGCCGGTGGCGCCGACTCGTGTGCGCGATACGATCCCGCCCGCGGTCGAGGGGGCGGTGCTCACGGCGCTGCAGAAGCAGCCAGCGGATCGCTTCGAGAGTGCGAAGGCATTCGCCGAGGCGCTGCACAGTCCGCGCGCGACCGCGCAGATCGAGGCGCCCAAACGCGTCGATGCCGCTGGCAAGTCGTCCGCGCGTTTCCTGCTGCCACTCTCGGTGGCCATCGCCGTGATTACCGTCGCGTTGGCAGCGTGGGGGTTGACGCACAACGGCCAGAAGACGTCAGTCGCGCGCTATCCCACGACGCTCGACGCCACCGGAACGCTGGATGGGCTCACCTTCGCGGTCGATGTCGCGCTCTCGCCCGACGGATCGTCGCTGGTCTTCCCCAATCCGCTGACGGGACCGGGACAGCTCTACATCAAGCGTCGCGACGAGGCGGTCGCGCGCCCGCTTGCCGGCACCGAAGGGGGCTCGGGGCCGTTCTTCTCGCCCGACGGCGCGTGGATCGGCTTTGTCGCCAATGGCCAGCTGCGGCGGATTCCGAGCGCGGGCGGGGCGTCGCTCAAGCTTGCCGATTCGATCGATCCGATCTTCAACCGAGGCGCGTGGTTGGACGATGGTTCGATCATCTACTACGACCTGTCGGGTCACACGCTCAACCGCCTCGAGCCCGGCGACGCCTCGGCGAAGGTGATCGCGTCGCCGGCGAAGCTCGAGGGGCGCTATCCTTGGCTTCCGTCGCCTCTTCCCGATGCGCGCGGCATCCTCTTTACGGCGCACCTCACGCTGTGCGTAGGCCCAGTCAGCTGCCGGCCGAGCCGAGTGTATGTGTACGACGCCAGGAAGGACACAATCCGCGCGCTCTTCGACGACGCAATCGGCGCCTGGTACGTACCAACGGGACACGTGCTCTACCTGACGAGTGCCGGTACGCTGATGGCCGTCAGGTGGGACAACAAGGCGCTTGCGCCGAGCGGGAAGCCGGTGCCGGTGCTCGACGGGATCCAGGCGCCGGGCTTCGCGGTGTCGAACGAGGGGACCGCATACTACCTCCTGGGGCGCTCGGAGTTTGCGCCGGCGCCGCTGCCTAACGCTGCCGTGGTGTGGGTGGACCGAAGTGGTCGCGTGGAACCGGTGGACTCCACGTGGCAAGTGAACACCGGTGGGACGGACAACGGGTCGATCGGGCTCGACTGGGGACTCGCGCTCTCGCCCGACGGGCGGCGCATCGCGCTCTCGCTCCTGACCGAGCTGGGGACGGACATCTGGATCAAGCAGCTCCCGAACGGACCGTCGTCGCGCCTAACGCTGTACGCGGGTATGGACCGTTCGCCGGCATGGACGCCGGATGGGCGCTCGGTGACGTTTCTGTCCGACCGTCCGACGTCGGGCGACGCGTCGCAGAAGGGGAGCCGCTTCAACGTGTGGGAGCAGCCGGCCGACGGCACGGGAGAACCTCGGCTGCTGTGGTCGAAGGACAGTCCGACCGACGCCTTCTGGAGTCCGGACGGGCGCTGGATGATGCTCGCTCAATCCAAGTCGGCCGGCGGTGCGGTGCAGGGCGATGTCGTCGCGACGCAGCTGGGCGTGGACAGCGCTGCACGCGGCCTGTTGACCACGGGATACGACGAGCAGGGGGCGACGCTGTCGCCCGATGGGCACTGGCTCGCCTACGTGTCGAACGAGCAGGGCGCGAATGAGGTCTTCGTCCGCCCGTTCCCCAACGTGACCGGGGGCAAGTGGCAGCTGTCGAGCGGCGGCGGGAGCGCGCCGCTCTGGTCGCACAGCGGGCGCGAGTTGTTCTACGTCGCCAACGGGAAGATGCAGGTCGTGCGCGTCAATCCCGGAGCGACATTCTCGTCGGAGCCGCCGCGCGCACTGTTCGCGATCCCCAGTCAGGTGCGCGCCGGATCGCTGGCGAGTCGTACGTTTGCGATCGCGCCTGACGACCAGCGCTTCCTGATGGTGCGTGACAACAACTGGGCCGACATGGCCGGTACGCCCAAGCTGGTCGTGGTGCAGAACTTCTTTGAGGAGTTGCAGGCGAAGTTCGCGCGGTGATGCGCGACGTCCTTGCACATGAGCGCACGGCGGACGGTCACCCCGAGCGCAACACGAGCGACACGTATACGATTCACGATGCAGACTACAGCAGCGACGCAGACCGATCTCGATCCGGCCGTTTCCTCGCTCGCCGCCGCCTTCGCCCACGACCCCATCACGTCGTACCTCCTGCAGCCGGGCGAGTCGTACCCGTCACGCCTAACGCAGTTCTTCTCCCTCCTCCTGCGAGCACGCGTAGCGCTCGGCATGCCGATCCTCGTGGCGCGCGACGAGGCGCGCATCGTCGGCGCCGTGATGGGCTACTCCACGGCGCCGCACGATTGGCCGGCGGATATCACTGCGGAGTGGGACGCGTTCGAACGTACGATCCCCGGATTCGCCGATCGCCAGGCGGAATACGATGCCATCGTCGACAGCTGCAAGCCGAGCGCATCGCATTACTACCTCGGCGCGATCGGCGTCGACCCGCGCACCCATGGCCGCGGCTTCGGCAAGGCGTTGCTCAACGGATTCTGCGAGCTGTCGGCAAACGATCCGCGTTCGAGCGGGGTGTTTCTGGAGACAGCGAAGGAATCGAATGTCGGCTTCTATGAGCGCGCGGGGTTCGTGGAGGTGGGGCGAGGGACGATGGGCGCGACGCGTCTTTGGTGCATGTATCGGGACCACGCGAGGTCCTGATCACAGCGGCGGACCGCGACGCCCGTCCGGCGTGCCGTGCTCGTGACGCGAGGTTGCGCGAAGGCGTCTCCCGCTCGTGAGCACCGGCCACGATTCACGCGATGACCGCGCGATCGGAAGGAGCGCGCAGGGGCTGTTCAGCTGGCACCTCGCCTGCTGCGGCTTGCTGCTAGTCGGCTGTGCGTCGGCGCGACCGTCCGGACAATCTCTGCTCTCGTCACCTTCCGCGTCGCTCGCATCCATTCCATGTATTCCCGGTGCGCTGACCGGGCGTGTGGTCAACGACTCGACCGGCGAGTCGCTCGTCGGGGCACGAATACTGGTGCTCGGAACCAAGCGGGGTGCTGACACCGACATCGATGGGATGTTTCGAATCGATTCGATCGCTCGCGGCCGGATCGTCCTGCGGACGATGCGAATCGGATTCAAACCGCGGTCGGACACGATTCAGGTGGACCCGCGGAGCGGGCTTCGGCTCGAGTTGCGTCTTCGCCCTGTTTGGATAGAGCTAAGGGAAGTCTGCGCCTGTGATCCTGTCTACATCGATCTGCGGATTCGGGTGCTCGACGCTTCCACCGGTCGCCGCATACTCAATTCCGCGGTGACGGTGACCAGCAACGCGACGGGTCGCATCTCGAGAGGCGACATGATGCGGGACTCGCAGTGGACAGATCGGGTCTCTCTCCCAGCGGACGGAAAGGACTATCGTCTCGTGATCACTGCCCCCGGCTATCGCTCATGGGAGCTCTCGTCAGTCGTGGCGAATGGCGGGGCGCGCGAAATCGTGGCGCTCCTCCAGCCTCGTTAGGCGCTCGTAGTCCCTCGCTGCGGTTGCGGGGAGCGGCGCGTGCCCCGCTGGAAGGGTTCGCCCCCGCGGTCCTTCGAAGCTCGGCGGTACCCACCCTAACCATTTCCTGCGCGCCGCGCCCGCCCGGCGGCGGGGAGAGACGAATGCGCTGAGGCGGCGAGCACAGGAGTTCTGCCCGGCCCTCCCAAGCCGTCGCTCGCGCTCGGTTCGCTGCAAGGCGTAACTCGCGGGGTGCAATGCGGACTGGTTGCACACCCCTCGTCGGCACATCGTCCTGTGCGACCCGAAAGTGAGCGGCACGCGGCCGCGGCCGCGGCCGAGCTGATCGTCGTCCACGGGGAGCTTCATGTGGTCGAGTTCGATCCGGCCCGCGAAAGTATCCTGTCTTCCACTCTCAATTGTGAATCGCAGGAGGGCGAATCATGTGGGGAATTCCGATGCGACCTGTGGCAACGATCACGCTTCTGACCGTTGGTGGGTGCGCTGAGAGCAGGCCAGTACCGACCGCGCTGGCACCGCCGCCGCCAAGTCTCCTGATAGAGCCTCCTGGCGGAGGTCCGGACTACATCGAGTACAATACGACGATCTCGGGCTCAGGAGGCCTACCCGGGTGGGTTAAGCCGGGTGAATCGCACTCGCGCAACTTGAAGGAGATTTATCGCTGGAACTATTCGCAGGGGTACTGGCAGGTTGAGAATGCGTTTCAGACTGCCGAACATCAGTTCAGCGGATTTGTCCAGTCGCCGAGCGTTGACGTGGCGTATTCGCTCAAGCGCCGAACGTCGTATACGGCGACGAGCAGATCTGGGCCGACTCTCAGTGCGACTTCGCAGCCGCCCATCGATCTCGTGCAGCAAGGAACCACTGCATTCGCTGCGCCCATCACACCACTGTCTGCGCACACGTCGGGTAGTTCCCTTGCGCAAGGTGCCGGGCGCGCCGATGCGCCGAGCTTTCTCGAGGCAGACGTTCGCGCAGCGCGCTTCGACCGCGCAGTAACCTCTCCACTGGGAAAACAACGAGAACTAGCCAGCCTACACCGTCAGTTTGGTCAGAGCGTACGGTCTTCAGATGGGCGACTCGAGTTCAAGAAGTCGGTCGGAGCGTCTGAGCTGCGTGTGCAATTCGATCCAACGATTGGTGCGGTTACCCGACTGTCGGCCTACGAACGCCAGATTCGACGAGTAGAAGTAACGCGGCGGTACCGACAGCAATCAGGTTCGTGGGTCCTCAGATCAATCGAAACGGAGACGTTCGACTCGACAGGTAAGAGCATCGCTCGATTTGCGCATGACTTGACCGATGTGGTGATCAGATAGGTCTTTCACCGGAGAGTATCAATCGTGAGCAAGCTCGATTGTACCGCATGTTATCGGAGTCGCTGTGCGGGCGTCATCGGACTACTGGTAAGCCTGGCCGCACTCCTCCCACTTGAGGTCGTGCTCTCGCAAACAGCGCAGGCCCCTGTGTCATTCAACTCAGGATTCGCCAGTCAAGGTACGGCATGGATTCCCACAGCGTCTTGGTTGCAGCAGCGCTATCAGATAGAAACACTGACGCCGAATACTTCGTGGGATCGGCCATTTGCCGAGCAGAGCACGAACTTCGGTGCCGCTCTCACAGCGTGGGGACGGACGGGAATTGTCGGTATCTCGCACAGCAACGGTGGCGTAGTTGCTCGCAACTACGTCCACCAGAATGGGGCGAGTAGTCGTCTTTCCAAGCTCGTGACCATCGGTACGCCACATCAAGGCGCCGCGATCGCGACGAACGTGCTCAACGGGAGAGTGATCGACTACTTCGGAAGCATGGCCGCCTCTATCGGAGGCGCGGTCTCGTTCTACGCAAACAATGATCCCGATTGGAACGCCGGCCCAGTCGTCGACTGGATCACTCAGGATGCGTTTGGAGCTTTGTACTATGTAGGCGCCTTCTTCGCGAACGCAAATGCACTCGCCGGACTTGGCTTCGCTGTTGGAATGCCGGTTACCTCGGACATCAGTCCACCCTCCGGATGGGTTACGCAGTTCAACTCCACGGCGCACCTAGCGACGGAAAGTAGTCGACTTCAGTCGCGGGTTGGCATCTCGACACAGGTCCACCCGAACGGCGCGTTCTTTCGCCTCATCAGTTCAAGTCCGGGCGCTTGGCGAACTGTGCAAGGAATCGGGGCTTACGGAGCGCTTGCGCTCTACTTCTACTATTCGGGACATCCGGACTGGTGGCTCTCCGCCAACGCGTATCGATGGCTACAGGTGTATTGGTACACCGTGCTTCTCGATGTCGCGTGGCAGGATTTCATTGGGGCACTTCAGTACTGGAATGGTGTGTACGCCGTTGTGTACCGCAGCGATGGGTTCATTCCGGAGTGGAGCTCGCAGTACCCTGGAGCCACTCTCCAGTTCAACATGAACCTTCCTGTGTACAATATTTCGCACGTCGAGCAGAAGGATCATCCCGACGCGCGGCGACAGGTTGACGCGATATTCTCGCAGATCTTCTCGATTCCGATCCGACCAGCAGCGCCGCCGCCGCCGCCTGCGGGGACTCCGTGCACTCCAAGCGGAAGCGATATTGTATGTCCGACATAGAGGCGGGCCCACTGATAGGGGGCGATCTGCCGACGGATACCGGCGGTCACCAAGCGTTACTTGTCCCACAACAGTGCGCGAGGTGTCCTCCTTGGAGCATCGATGATGCTGGCGGAACGATGGACCCTTCGAACGGGCCTAACTGACTAGCGCCTAGCTGCCTCCTCACGCTGCCTCGGTACGAAACAGATGGTCACTTGTCCACACCGCTCGAATGTGGCACTGGCATCGCTGGCCTTTCTCACGTTTGCGACTTCGAGTTGTCAGGCGGTATCTGATGCTCCGCCAAGCGAGAAGCCCCGCGCCGTGTGGACCCGACGGGACGCCGCGGGAGGTTTCGCCTTGCCGTATGCGGATAGCGCACTGGCGGTGTTCACGACTGCGTTCGCTCGTCGCGTTGTTGCGCTCGACGCCGCGTCGGGAGGGCTGCGCTGGCAGCGAGATCTGCCGCCTGGGCCAGCGGGCGTCAACATGCCGTTGGCAAATGTTGTCGCGACGAAGGACATGCTCATTGTTCCTGCGTGGGATCTCTACGCACTCGATCGAAGCACCGGTGCGGTACGCTGGCATGTAGGCGGGGTTGCGGTGGACTACCCAGCGGCCTCGTCCATCGCACTTGTCGGCGATCGCATCATCGCCCCCGGATCCGTTCGGCAGCTGTACGCACTCGACGCAATTTCTGGAACTGTGCTGTGGACGGTCGATCTCGCCGAACGGCCGTTCGCGCCGGTAGTCGATGGGGGGACCATCTACGTGGGGACGAGCGGCCCACGCGGCGACAACTCAGATGTGCTCGGTGCAGGGCACGCGGTGGCGCTCCGCACCGATAACGGAGCGGTACTATGGAAGACGCCGCTTCCAGATGCCCCGGATTCTCCTTGGGTCGGAGGTACGACACAGGGCGGTGCACTGACGCCGGATCTATTCATCGTTGCATCAAGCAACGGTCGTGTGTACGGAATCTCGCGACAGAACGGAGAGGTGCGGTGGGAGTTCCGGGGTAGTGGCCCGTACTTTTCGGGCGTCGCCGTAATAAACGGGATCGCAGTGGTCGCGGCGCTCACGGGGGAGATCACGGGTCTCGACGCGGCAACTGGAGCAGTGCGGTGGCACGCCTCCACGGGCGGAAGTTCCGTCATCAATCAAATAACATCTGACGGGTCGTTCGCCTATGTGTCGGTAGGGGCAATCCTCTGCATCGATGCCAAGGGCACGATACGCTGGAATGACGGCGGGGCGTCGAACGGCGGCCCGTCGTACTCAACCTCGGCGACGGTGGTCGGCGCGCGACTCTTCGCTGGAAGCACGAGCGGTTTTCATGCGCTGCGGGTGCCTTGATCGACCGTCGCACTCCTGACTCGTACGTCGGGCCGGCTTCGTCTGGGTGCGCCACGGACTGCTGCGGATTCCTACGATCGCTACAAGCTTCGTGCTGTCCGACGGCGTGATCGCAGCAATGCTCACGTCTCGAGTCGCGAACGATCTTCTGCTTGTTGTGCGATCGAGCTCTCGACGAGAGTGTATGCTCGCGACTTACCCTCTCCCTTCATCGTACCGAAAACTCCTCGCGAAGGAGGAGCAGCCAAATCACGACGCTTTCGTCGCTGAGACGTCGACGTCGCTGGGTACGCGACTTCTCCATTGAGTGTCATAGGATGAACGCGCGTGCGAAGGGAGCGTCAGGTACTCGATGAGGCGGTCGCGTACGCCACGAGAGCCGATCGTCGCGACGTCCGAAGGGCGCATTCCAAAATGCCGCCGAAATGCGTTTCGTAGGTTCGATGCAGATCCGAAGTGCATCAACGCCGCGATACTCTCTACCGAGCGCTTTGTAGATTCAAGCAGTTGACTTGCGATTAGTAGCCGAACGCGCGGAATGATCTCCTCTGCCGGAGGCAATCCGAGTCGCGATAGCCTACGAGCGAGAGTATTGCGATGAACGTCGAGCTCGCTCGCCGCGAGATTCACCGTCAGTTTCTCCAAAGCGTGCTCGAACACGAAGCGAATGAACGAACGAGCTTCTCGCGGAACGGAATCCACAACATGATCGATCGTCGCCGTCATGAACGCGCGAGCGCGTGCTCGCTCCATCGTCTTTTCTATTACCCCGGAAGTGGAGTCGAATCCTTCGAAAATGACTTCGTCGACTCCGCTTCGACCGAGCGACAGCAGTTCGCCGCACGCCCGAACATCAAGCCGGCAAATCGCGATGATCGGTACAAGGGGGAGCGTCTCGCGCAGCGAACGTACGAATGGCGCGGTCGAATGCCCGAGCGCGTCCCAAGGCTCCACTAGAATGCAGTCTGCGTTCCCTCGCACGAGATACGCACGCAATGAATCACACGAGCCAAATCTCTGGCAGGCGATGACGCCTCCCAGGGACCGTAGTAGCTGAGTGCTTCGAATGGAATCGGCGCCAACAAAGCAGACGACCATCTCCCCCCCCAAACCCTGTCCGGGCTGCATCCGGTGGCGACCACAGGCGTACGCTGTAGACGCAGATCCACACGCTCGTACAATCGCGGCTACGAATGATACGCGAGTTTGTCGACGCAGGAAGGCGCGCGTTCTACCTCGCCCAGTCCAACTGAGCGGTCTGGCTCGCGCGCGCGGCCCGCTTAACAACCGTTCACGACTACGCGTTCTCCAGGAGGAAGGCAAGCCTGATTACGCCAGAGTTCACCTTAAATCAGCAACCGATCCGCAGCAGTGAAGTCGCCGAAAAGAGGACCGCCCCGCCGAGCATCAACCGATTGCGCAGCGCAACGTCCGAACCTGCCCCGCCCCCAAGTGTCACGATGAGGAGACGATACATCAACCAACCGCCCGCGGCGCCGGTGAGCGATCCGGCGAGCAGACGGCCGGGCCAGCGGTAGTCGCAGAAGGGCGGTCGCAGGCCACCGCGATCCTGAAGAACTTCGAGCGGTTGAGCGATCGCGACCATGCCTACTGGGTGCGCGTGCTGCCCTTCGATGCCACCAGGCTGCTCGATCGTCAGTCTGGGTGGTGCGACTCGCTGGGCTTGGACGACCGCGGCGGCCGATGCGCTTACGGCGACGCCGACAATGAGCAGTAGCACTCTCGATGTGAACCGCATCGTCCCCCTCCCCGCAAGCGTCGTCGCCACGTCGGTTGTAGGCAAGCTACATCTCGCCGGCCCGCTCCCGCCAGTCGCGCGGGGCGAGCCGCGTGCATCCGAACACATCCGAGATCTCCCACGCTCGCGATCGCCTACGGCACCGTGATGTTCACCTCCTTCATCGCCGCGCTGAACGAAACGTCGTTCGACGGGAGCGGCGCGAGCGTCCCGAGACCGGTCCATCCACTCCCGCTCACCGTGACTCCTATCGTGCCGCCAGGGAGCGTCGACGCGAGCGGGAATCCCGCGAGCGCTGTCAGGTCGGGAATCGTCAGGTCGTACGCCGACGCGCTCCCTGTTGCAGCGAGGTAGGCTGTGGTGGCCATCAGCGTGACCTGCGTGCCGCCACCCCCCTGGTCAGCCGTCGCGCTCACGAGCGCGTTGTACTCGGTCGGCAGCGTCCCCTGGATGCGCAGGCGCCTGTAACTCGGCGTCCCCACCGAGGTGACGGTGGGCGTCGGGAGTCGAGCGCCGAGCGTCTGCGTCAGGTTCTGCACGATATTGGTGTAGCGGACATGGAACCGCGCCTCGTTGGTCGTGCTCATCCCCGGGGTGGCGAGCACGGTATTCGCGTGCACGTCCCCGGCGTGGAGCTTCGCCGTAGGCAAGCCATACCAGGTACGGAACGTTGCGGCTGACGGTGCCAGCGAACCACCCAGGTCACCGACCTTGCCATTCGACGTGAAGAAGCTGCCGAAGGTGACGAGGTCGTCTCCCAGCGCGTTGGCGATGGTGAGCTGTGCCGACGCCGGTGCGTACGCGTTCACGCCATCGAAGTCAGCAATGAAGGGAAGCGTGGAGCCGTCCGCAGGGTTCAGTCCACGCGCGTCGAGAATCATGTTCGGCACCCCGGTCAGGAGCGCCTGGCGCACGCCGACGAAGTCAACGAGACCACTGCGTACGCCGAGAAACTGCACCGGCGAAAGTCCGACGAGCCCGTTGAAGAGCTGCGTACTCCCGCCGAGCGAGAGGGTGGCGCTCTGCGCGTTCCCCACACCGGCGACCTGCAGCCAGACCGACTTGGTCGGGAGAGTCTCGGTACAGCTCTGGAGACCCTGCGCGGCCAGCTCCTCCGCTCGCGCGAACAGCACCGTGGTCTCGTACGTCAGCGCTGCGGTGACCGGTTGCACTCTCGCCAGCGCGTCGGCGGCGAGGCGCGTGGACGGCACGCCGTTAGGCAGCCGGACGCCGCTCGACGCGTGCGCCGTCAGCGCACTCCCCGACTGCTGCACGTAGAAGACGCCACCCACTGTCTGGGCCAGGGCGAAGCGGTAGCGGTACACGCCCGACGACAGGGTCGGTGCGACAACCTGCCAGTTGCCGCTACCATCGCGTGCGGCGAAGAAGACGGGATTGTCCGATGCGCTGCAGAACTGGTATTCCACCTGCGTGGCCGCACTGGCGGCGGTGACGTGCAGGACGAAGGTGCCGCTCGCCGGTTCGACCGCGGTGGCCTGCGCGGTGACGGTGATCGTGTAGTCACCGACCGCCGTAGAAGCTGCGGCGCTGTAGGTCAGGCGCACCTGTGCCAGCGTGGTGGGGTTCTGGTCGAAGGCGATCGTGACTCCGGCCGGCATTCCGGATGCGCTCAGCGTGACCGGCGTGGTCACGTTGGTTCGGACGATGTCGACGAACGCCTCGCCGCTTCCCCCCTGCACCACGCTGGTCGATGCCGGCGTGACGGTCACGGCGATCGACGCCGGAGGGGCGGTGACGGTAAGCGTCAGAACGACCGTGCGATCTGCGACTCCGGCTGCCGTCCCCTTGATCGTGAGCGGATACGTTCCCGGCGCGACAGTCGACGCGACGTCGAGCGCGAGCGCCGCCGTTTCGCCGGTGGTGCTCGCCGGGGTGAAGGTGCCGGTGACGCCGGCGGGGGGAGCGACAAGCGACAGCGCGATGGCGCCGGTGAAGTTGGCGCGCGTGATGGTGACAGTGGCCGCGCCGGTCGATCCTGCCTGCAGCGTAAGCGCTGCCGGCGTGACGGAGAGCGCGACGTTCGGTGCGGCGCTTACGGTGACGGCTACGTTGGCGCTCGCCTCTCCGACGCCGGCGGCTGTGGCGTGAACGACTGCGGTGTATGCGCCGGGGGGGACCGTCGCGCCGGCCGTGAGCGTGACAACCGCGCTCGTGGTGGTTCCGGACAGTGTCGCTGGCACGACCGCAGCACTCAGCCCGGCCGGGAGTCCGTCGACCGTGGCGGAAACGGTTCCGGCGAAGTTGCCGCCTCGCGTCAGGGTAAGCGTGACCGTGGCGTCGCCACCCTGCTGTACCGAAATGGATGTTGGAGCGACGGCAATCTGGATGGTGGGGACCGGCCCTGACGAGCCGCCGTCGTCGTCGTTACTGCACGCCAGGAGCGCGCCCGCGACGAGTAGCACCGTCGAGCGGCCGCGAAGTAATCGAGCGTTCATCTGATCCTCCCCGCGGAATCAACCGCGATGACTACACGGAGGATGCCAGACGGGAGCGAGCGTGGTGAGGGAATGAACCCTGATATGCTGCCAGACGACCCCCGATGCAGCTGATCCGTGAACTCGGCGCGTCGACTGTTGCGCAATCCGACGTACCTTTCCACCATGCCGATCTCCTCCGCCATCGCCTCACACCGGGCTGCGCGACGCCTTGCGCTGCTGCTGGTTCTCGCGGCGCTCCCCGCGCCCGCCGTCGCCCAGACCGTCCGCCTCGACTATCCAAGCAGCGCCACCACCGGGACCATCACCGGGCGCGCGTTCGTCTTCGTCGCCCGAACCGACCGCCGCGAACCACGCCTGCAGTCCGGCGCCTCGCGCGAGAGCGAGCCGTTCTTCGGCGTCGACGTCGAGGCGCTCGCTCCGGGACAGTCGGTCAGCATCGCCCCCACGGTCGCTGGCTACCCGGTCGCCTCCCTCGCCCAGCTCCCCGCCGGCGAATACTACGTGCAGGGGCTCCTCCTCCCCTACACACGCTTTGCGCGCGCCGACGGACACACGATCTGGGCGCACATGGACGCGGGGGAAGGGCAACGCTTCAACAATTCACCCGGCTCGCTGATGAGCGAGGTGCGCAAGGTGCACATCGCCCCGGGAATGTCGGAGCCGATCGTGCTCCCCCTCACGCGCACGCTCCCCGCAGTCACGCACCCGGGCGACACGGAGTGGGTCAAGCGCTTCCGGATCACCTCGAAGCTCGCCAGCGCCTTCTGGAATCACCCCATGGAACTCGGCGCCGTCGTGTTGCTTCCGAGGGGATACAACGAGAATCCTTCGCGACGATACCCGGTGGTCTACACGATCGGCCACTACAGCGAGCGGGCACCATTCGGCTTCACTTTCGACGGATGCGACAAACCGGAGAGTGCCGACGCGCGTGCGGCGCGCCTGGCGCGCACGGCGCGCGAGCCGGGGTGCGAGTTCCAGCAGGCGTGGACGTCGGGCGCCGTCCCCGAGATGATCGCCGTCTTCATCCAGCATACCACGCCGTTCTACGACGACAGCTACGCGCTCAACTCGGAGAACAACGGTCCGTACGGTGACGCGATCACGCGCGAGCTGATCCCCGAGATCGACCGTCGCTTCCGCACGATCGCCGCGCCCTACGCGCGTGTCCTCACCGGCGGCTCGACCGGCGGGTGGGACGTGCTCGGGCTGCAGGTGCACTATCCGCAGGTCTTCGGTGGTGCCTGGTCGCTCTATCCCGACCAGCTCGACTTCCGCAACTACCAGTTTGGGAACATCTACGCCGACACAAACGCCTTCGTGCAGGTTGACGGCTCATGGCTCCCGCGTGACGTCCCCTCGAGCCGTACCGTTGAAGGGCTGACCGAGCTCACGGTTCGCGAGGAGAACCGCGCCGAGGCGGTGATCGCGTCGCACGGGCGCTCGGGGGGGCAGTGGGACGGATGGCAGGCAGCGTGGGCGCCGGTTGGGGCAGACGGGTATCCCAAGCCGCTCTGGAACAAGATGACGGGAACGATCGACCGCGCGGTCGCCGAGTCGATGCGCGCGCGCGGCTACGACCTGCGCGATTACGTGGAGCGCAATTGGAAGACGCTGGGGCCGCAGCTCGTCGGCAAGCTTCACGTCGCCGTTGGGGACATGGACAACTATTTCCTGAATCTCGGCGTCTATCGCTTCGGTGCGTTCCTCGAGAGCACGAAGGAGGAGGGGAAGGGGCCGTACTACGCCGGGACGATCGACTACGGGCGCCCGCTCAAGCCGCACGGGTGGCAGCCATGGACCAATCAGGAATTGCTAGCGTTGATGAGCGAGCATATCGCGAAGAACGCGACGCGCCCGTAAGATGACAGGTGCCGCGCGACTCAGGCGGCACCGGTTCGCGATCTACCTAGGCTCGGCAAGGAGGAGCCATGTGGGAGACTTCATCGGCGTGGTTCGACCTTTCGATCATTCTCGGTGTCTTCGCCGTTGGTGCGATCTGTTTTGGACGATTCGAGGAACACAAGTCGCGTGGGCGGCGTGTGGCGAAGGTCGTCGTGGTGTCTGCCCTGTATGTCTGGATCGCCCAGGCCGGCGGACGCCCGTTCGCGGCGTCCTTTCTCGCCTTCTTCGCGGTGTTCGCGGTCGCAGTGCACGCCTGGTGGCTCCCGAAGAACGGGATCAACGGATGGACGGCCGAGCCCTATGACGACTATCTCGCGCTGATCGGGAAGAAGCGAGGGAAGCGCGTGGAGTAGGCCCGTGCTCGGGACTTCGCTCACGCACGCGCCACCGGGCGCCGCCTAACGCGCGGCGCCCGGGCGATCACCAGTCCGGCGATCGCAGCCAGCATCAGTGCCCACGCAAGTTCGCGCACGTTGGGAAGCGGACCCACGACCGGCGCCCGGTAGCTGCGCGCCAGCCACCGCGAGATCC
Organism: uncultured Gemmatimonadaceae bacterium; assembly: GCA_964637355.1. GTDB lineage: Bacteria > Gemmatimonadota > Gemmatimonadetes > Gemmatimonadales > Gemmatimonadaceae > SCN-70-22. The sequence continues at coordinate 20,760 of CAZWVG010000016.1, read as the reverse complement.
ATGCGTCGCCGTTACCGCCGGTCGATCGTTCGACCAGCTCGTCGAACGACTGGCTCGTACGCCATGCCTCGCCGAACGCCGTAGGATCACTCGCGTTCACGAGGTCGGAGACAAGCGCGCCTTCGCGTGCACCGAACGACGACCCGCTGACGGGAAACCACGGCAGGCGCGTGACATCCCGCACCGCCGGATCGGCGGGAGGAAGAGCTCGACCTTCGTTCTGGTTCGAGTCATCGTCAGCGAGGGCGCGCCATGCATCACCGCACGCGCCGTCCGCAACCGTCAGGCAGCGCACTGCGGGCGCCGAGAGATCGAGCCACGCCGGGCGCAGCGTGTCAGTCGATGCCAGCGGGGGGCGCCAACTGGCAAATGCCGCCGTGCGCCACTCGCTCGAATCGAGTGCGCGACGAAGCCCTTCGCCGGGGAGTCCGAACGCGGCGACGAACGCACAAGGCCCGAGAATGCCTTCTCCGCTCGCCAGTTGCTGCTCGAGCAGCGTCGTCTCGGCTCGGCGAAGCGTCACGAATACCGTGCAGGGTTCGTCGATCGTTCGCGGGACGAGCACGAAGCGGCCGACGCTGGCGTCGCGCGTCGCAGAGACGAATCGCTGCGGGACTGACGACGGAAGATTGGCGATGAGAATGACCTGGATCTGCGGTCGCGGTAGAACCGTCAGCTCGTCGACTCCACGACGCAACGAGTTGAACTCCCGATCGACTCGCCGGAACAGCGTCATTAGGAACTTGTCGGTCACTGAGTCGGTCGAGATGACACCTATCGACGGGTGACCCGCGGGTTGCGGGCCTGCCTGGGTGCGCGTGTGCGTCGATGCCGAATACAGCGCTTCCCGCAGCGCGAGGTCTCCTTCGAGCTGCAACGTGTGAGCGACTGAATGCTGTACGTTTCGGCGCCCGTCGACGCGCGAGCTGAACCAATCGCTCATCGCATCCGAGTCGTCGCCGCTCGCGAGAATTGTGGCGGCGAGTGCGACGGCGACGATCGCAACAATAGATAGGCGCCAGCGGCGTGTTGTCAGCGTCATCGTCTGGTCCTCCGAAGTCCGAGTCCGGCCACCGCAAGCATCCAGCAGACGGACGCCACGGCAATCGGCGCGGCGGGGCGAACGCTGGCATGGGCGCGATCGGTCATGCTTGCGCGCCAGCTCCGGATCAGCTGCGCCTCATCGCGCCGACTGGCTGATGCCAGTCGTGCCCCGATATCACCGGGAGTGCTTCGCAATCGCTGCAGCGCGCCAAATCCGCCGAGCGTGAGTGCATGTCGCAGGAGCGAAAGTCGTGGTCCCTGCAGGGTCGGCGACGGGATACGGCGCCCATCCAGCGAACGAAGGAGGCTCTCGCAGCTGTCGCTCGCCCCCGCGAGACACTCGCGCTGCTGGTCAGGCGCCTCGCGTGGATCGGTCGGCGCCAGCCGAACGCGCTCGACGAGTGCGCGATAGTCATCGGGCGAGTACCAGGCGACGAGCGGGTTCTCGGGGTGACCGTGAAGGTCTAACAGCACGGAGCAGGCGTGATCCTCGCCGGCGAGGCAGCCCCGCGCGGCGTTGGACTCCGAGGTCCCGACCTCGACGCGCGCATCCTCTTCCTCCCGCGCCGTGCGGGGGAGCACCGGGAGCGAGGACTGCAGGAGCCACTCGCGCAGCGCGCCGTCGAATGACTGCGACACGAGGCCGATCGCAAGATCGCGCATCGCTTGCGAGAGCGGATCGGGACGCAGCCACGAAGCGGAGCGGATTTCACAGCAGTACACATTGTCCCGGCGAGCGGAGGCGAGCAGTGACTCGCGGTGCCACGGCGAGCCATCGTCCAACAGCGTAACGACCGTGACGTCGCCATCGCGGATGGCGGCCAGCGAGCGCGCGTCGAGCGAGTATTGCAGCTCTACCGACGCATTGAGCGCGGCGTGCACGACACGACGGCGCAGCGACCGCGTGGTGCGAATGCGAAAGACGCCCGCTTCGATGGTGTCACTGGTCTCCGCGGTGAATCGCCGCCGCGCGGCCGTATCCGCGGCACGCGAAAGCGAATCCCAACGCGCCACGAGGTGCGCGATCCTCTCATGACGTCTCGCCGCCGGCGTGCCCGCATCCCGCGCATTCATCGCCCGCTTGATCTCGAGAGCTGGGGTGAGTGCGGTATCCCGAGCGGAGGCGCGCGAACCCCCCTGCGCAACCGTCGGGCTCGCGGTGACGCATGCGGCGAGGAGCAGGCGCGTCATGCGTCGCGCGATGAGTGCCACGGCGCGCTCAGACATCGATCAAGCTCCAGTGACCGGCCAGGATGCCGAGCGGTCCGCCCGGCGCGATCAGGAGACGGCCAACCATCGGCAGCCACCCCGTGGTAGCGCCAGGCCAGGCCGCGGGAAGTATCAGGGCGACGGCAACCGCCAGCAGCGCGGCAAACAGCGTCTTGCCGGAGCGATCCCACGCGCCAAGCCGAAATGCAAAGGCGAGCGTGTGCACGAACCACCCGGCGAGCAGCGCGCGCAGTGCCAGTGCGACCGGATACGTGCGCAGCGTTGAAGGAAGATCGAGGAGCGCCCCTGCCGAGATGCCACCGGCCGCGATCGCCACGCAGATGAGAGAGAGGAGGAGAAAGCTGCCGATGAGGCGATACGAGGCATAGCGCCGTCGGTCGATGGGGAGCGAGAGGGTGTAGATGTGCCCTCCGCGCTCGTCGACGCTCCAGTTCTGGATTTCGATCGCCACAGCTGCAATCGCGATCAGGATCGCGATCGCGACGCCGATCACCCCTCCCAGGTCGACGATGTTCGCCGACGTCATCCAGGTGTGGCGACCGCGGGAGACCAGCGGGACGGAGAGGAGCGGAATGGTGAAGCCCGCTCCAAGGAAGAAGAGCATCATCGCACGCGACCAGATCCACTGCGCGCGCAGCATGGCGGTGAACATCTAGGCGGCCTCCGGGGCGATGAGCGGCGACGCGGACGGTGCGTCTCCGCGTGAGGTGCGGAGCAGTTCGACGAAGCTCTCCTCGAGGTCGAGGTCCTCCACATCGCGCAGCAGGATGTCACCATCCATCGAGTCGAACGCGGCGCGCATGTCGGGACGCCAGTCCCGCACCACCCATTCCTCCTCCTGTCCGAGGACGGGGCGGCGCGACATCACGCGGAACGGCAGCGACGCGACGTTTGGTCGCGCGGCACGGACGCGCAGTCGCTTGATCCCGGCGCGGAACTCCGACATCGGGAGCTCGGCGATCATGCGCCCCGCGTCGAGCACGCCGACCCAGTCGCACATGCGCTCCTGCTCGTGCACGAGGTGTGACGAGATGAAGACCGTCGCGCGCGTCTCGGCGACGTAGTCGATGATCGCGGCGAGGACATCGCGTCGGACGACCGGATCGAGCCCGTCGGTCGGTTCGTCGAGGATGAGGAGCTCCGGGCGTACGGCGAGGGCGAGGAGCATCATCAGCTTCCCCGCCTCACCCTTGGAGAGGCGCCCGACGATCGCGTCGCCGCGAAGCCCAAAGGCGTGCTGCAGGCGCGCGGCATCACGACCGCTCCAGGTCGGGTAGAAGGCCGAGTGCTGCCGCAGCGTCTCGTCGACGGTGAGCATGGGATAGAGGTGCACTCGCTCGGGGACGTATCCGATGCGCGCCAACGCCGGGACCACCCGCTCGGGGACACGGTGGCCGAGCACGTCGATGGTGCCGTCGTCGGGGGCGAGCATCCCCATCATCAAGCGAATGGTCGTCGTCTTCCCGGCGCCGTTCGCGCCAAGGAAGCCGTAGACCGAACCGGATGGCACCGCGAGATCGAGCGCGCGCAGCGCGAAGTCGCGTCCCGCGCGATAGGAGAGCTGCTGGAGTCGAATGGCGTGGCTCATGCGATGCGTCCGGGGAGGGTTTCGTCGAGGGCCTGTTCGAGTTCTGCTGCGGAGATGCCGAGTCGCGCCCCTTCGGCGAGGAACTCCCGCACGAGCCGGCGCGCCTCGGCCACGCGGTCGCGCCGCCGGCGATCGCTCGAGACCGAGGAGACGTACGTCCCGGCTCCCTGGCGCATCTCGACCGTTCCCTCCTGCTCCAGTTCGCGATACGCCTGCGAGACGGTCGCGGGATTGATGCGCAGTTGGGTGGCGAGGGCACGCACGGAGGGGAGGGGATCTCCGCTCTGCAGCTCGCCCGATGCGACGGCCACGCGCAGCCGGCCGGCAATCTGCGCGTAGATGGGGACTGGTGACCTGGGGTCGATCCGTTCGAACATGCGTCGGGGGCACTGTATCGGTGTGGTAATACAGTGCTACGACGAGCGATCGCGCCGCGGGTCACGGCGATGCGCACGAATCGCTCGCATGGCGTCCGAACCACGGAGATTGACGAGCGCTCATGAGAGAGGACGCCCGCGCCCGCGCGCGCATGCGTGTGTGCGCGCATGCTGTGTGTGCGCGCATGCGTGTGTGCGCGCATCCGTGTGTACGCGCATGCGTGTGTACGCGCGTGTGCGTTCGCGCGACCGCGTCCGCCGGCGCGCGCGCCCGCAGGGCTCAGGCGAGCACGACCGTGTGAAGGTGTAGCGCGTCCGGGACGCCGACCCTGCGCTACGTGCCGCGTGCGCCACACGCGCCGCGCGTGCGCTGCATGACTGCCGCATCGCGCAGGCGGTATGCACCAAGTGTGCGGTATCGCACAACGACGCAGCCATGCACGTGGATCACATCGCGCACGCGCAAGGGGCCCGCGCGCGTGACCCGGCGCACGTTAGGCAGCACCCATCCATTGGAGACAACAAAGCTGTTGCGCCTTCCACGGTGCGGCGTCCCTCGGATGTTCACTGTTCTTCTACTCGTTATGCAACTCCAGAAGGTCCTGACGATGCGCCGACTCTCCTCCTCTTTCGCGATCCGTGCCACACTGGCAACCGTAGTCCTCGCAGGCTGCGCCGTCGATGCGCCGGTCGGCGTGTCGCCCCTCGAGGTCGCCGAGCCCTCGCTCGCGGTGTCGGCCAGCGGCGCGAAGGTCGTCCCGCTCCTCCAGACCACGCTGGACGACGTGAACTCCGTGATGCGGCCGAAGTACGGGGTCGGGACGCATGCGACCATCACGACCTCGCCCGCCAACAACTTCGTCGCCGCGCGCGTGGCGAAGGGGCTCCTGGCTCACGCCAGCGGCGAGCGGATTCTCTATCCGCAGGTCGAGAATGGAGTCCAGAATGTGGAGCTGGATAAGGGAACGATGGACTTCTGGTATCGCCCCAACTACGACAGCAACAACAACGTCAAGTACACCATCGCCGGCACCGGCTCATGGCATCATCCCGTCCCCAACGGGCTGCACTTCGGCAAGCACAACGCCTCGAACCAGAACCAGCTCTTCCTGCTCTACTTCGATCCCGATGGCACGCGCCAGGAAGCCAACGTGAAGGCGACGGACTACAGCTGGAAGGCGGGGACGTGGCAGCGCATCACGATCACCTGGGACTTCACCGTCGCGCCCGGCGTGCAGAACCTGCACATCTATCAGAATGGCGTCGAACTCCCGCTGAGCGGGACGGTCATGCGCGGGCCGCGCACCATGGTGGCAGAGTCGCCGAACGAGTTCATCTACATCGGCGCGCGCGATCCGCATGGGAACATCATCGCCAACGGCACCTACGACCAGTTCCGCATCTTCGACCGCGTGATGAAGCCGACGGGGCGTTAGGCGGCGGCGAGGCGCGCGCGAGCGTTCCGTCGCGCGCGCCTCGACTACCGCGGAATCACCGGCAGGGTCACGTGCGACGGGTGTTCTGCGTCGTGCAGGACGCGCTGGTGCGCAACAACGAACGTGGAATCGCGCTCGTTGTTGCCGCCGGTGTTGAGATTGCGGTCGTACTTGGGGAAGAGCGCCGACGCGACGCTCACGCGCAGCCGGTGGTTGGGCTGGAAGACCTTCGACGTGAACCAGAGATCGATCTCGTAGCGCTGCGCGGTACCGGGCGTGAGCGGTACCTCGCGTTCGAATCCCTTTCGGAATCGCGCGCGCGCGATGCCGTCCTGCACCCGTTCGGCGTGACCGTCGGGAAAGACGTCGAGGAGCATGACGGTCCAGTCGGTGTCGCGCGCATCGGTCTCGGCCCAGAGCGTTGCGGTCATCTCGCCGGTGACTTCGACAGGGCGCGCGAGCGGGGGCGATGTGAAGACGAGCGCGTCGCGGCGCGTGGCGTTGAGCTGCGTGTAGTCTTCGTTGAGCGACTCCTCGAGCTCGCGAGAGTCGATCAGGTAGGGCGTCGGGTCGGCGGGATCGTAGGTGAAGGTGTCGGCCGCCGCGAGCGTGGGTGGGAGCGTATCGAGCGTGCCGTCGCCCGCACTCGTCTGCGCGTTGCCGCCTGACGAGAGATACCAGTTGGTGGGGACGGCGCGCGCCAGCGGCCACTCGTGTTCCTGGCGCCAGGTGTTGTCGCCCTGGACGAAGATGTCGACGGGGGCCAGCCGTTCCACGCCGTTGTCCTTTCCCAACAGGTAGTGATCGAACCAGCGGAGCTGCAGGTCGCGATAGGCGTAACGTGCCTGCGGGCCAAAGTCACCGGCGACGTAGTCCACGCCCTTGTGCGCTCCCACGCCCATCACCAGGTGCCACGCAGGGTGACGAGCGACGCGCAGAAGCGCATTCGTGTAGTCGAGCGGTCCGCGCGAGTCGTCGTGCCATCCGGCCATCGAGAGTGCCGGAACGTTCACCTTGTCGATGAAACTCGTGACCGCGTGTGCGCGCCAGTACGCGTCGAGCGTGGGATGTGCGATCCAGCGATCCCACAGCGGCACCTCGCCACAACCGAGGCGCTGCGGGAGCGACGAAAGCGGGAGATGCGTGATCGCCTCGCCGATATCGAGTTCGGCCGTGTGCGCGTCCATGGTGCGGTCGCGCATGAGGCACGCCCAGTCGACGTTGATCGGACCGAAGACCATCTCGGCGTACGGCACGATGCGCCATGGGTCGCTCGTCGCGGCTGACGGCGCGATCGCCGCGAGATGCGGCGGCGCACTCACGGCTGCATACCAGGCCAGACGTCCTTCATCCGAATGCCCGATGAGACCGACCTTGCCATTGGCGCCGGGGAGGCGCGCGGCCCACTCGACGGCGTCGTAGCCGTCGCGGATGTCGGAGGAGTAGTCGCCGAAATCCTTCACGTCGCCGCTCGACTGGTCGCGCCCGCGCACGTGCTGTGCGACGAAGATGTAGCCGCGTGCTGCCCACCACTGGCCGGCGGCGTGCAGCACCCGCCGATACGGCGATCGCTGCATCACGACGCCGAACGGGCCGGCGCCTACCGGTCGTGCGATGTAGGTCGCGAGGCGCGCGCCATCGCGCGTCGGCATGAAGACCAGCGTGTCCTCGGTGACCGAGAACTGCGAATCCGACGCAGGGATGTTCCAGAGCTGGTAGTCGTGCTCCACCACGCCCGGACTACTGCGCCTAACGAGACGGAAGCGGCGGTCGACGACGGTCCCGTTGTCGTACTGCAGGCCGGCGAGCGTGTCGCCGTGAAAGGCCGCGCGCACCACGGAGCCCGAGTCCTGCGTGAGGATCACCGAGTCACCGTTCAGCGCGACCGCTCGCGCGTCGAGGATGCGCTCGCCGGTGCGCCGGTGCAGCCATCCCACGTTTCCGGAATCCCGCGAGGCAAAGTGCGCAAATCCCATGCGACGCCACCCCTCGAATCCGAACTTGGGGGTCGCGCTCAGGGCGATGTACACGTCCCAATCTCCTGCGAGTCGATCGGCGGGGCGAGGCGAGGAGCAGGCGGTCGCGCCGAGGGCGAGGGACACAAGGATGGCGGGGATCTTCGACATGACGGATAGTGCGGGCTCTGACCGGCGGGGAGGGGAGGAGTCGCCCGGGAAACTTGTCCGCGATGCACGACATCGGCGAGTTCCCGCTCTCGACGAGGCGCTCGCCGCGCGCCGCAAGAGGGAGATCCTGCAACCTGCCTCGCGCCTTCTCATCTTACGGATGAGGCGCCGTGGCGCTACATCATCGATGCGTGGAGACGTTCGATACACCCTCGTCTCCTCCCGCTTCGCGCTTCGCGCTTCACGCGTCGCCGCTTCGCGAGCACTGCGTCTCGCCCCTCCGTTCCGGCTCCTCTTCCATCACATGCCGCGTGTCTCCCTCAGTCGTCGGCGCGCACTCGCCGTCATTGGCGGTGTCGCGATTCTACTCCCGTTCCTGGTGAGACGCATGACCGCGGGGTTGCGTGCGATCGGGCATCGGCGCCTCCCACCGGATACGGCGCCGCTGGATCGTGCCGTCGCGCGTCCGGTAAGCGTGCTCACCGGGGCCCTTTTCGGGCACCGCCTCGAGGACAGAGAAGTCGAAGAGATCAGCAAACGGCTCGAGCAACTCGTGGCGGTCGACGGTGGGTGGCGCCTGGAGTTCGCGGCCGCTGCCTCGTGGCTCGATCGTCGCGCGCGTGCGCTCGGGGCCAGGAGTTTCGACACGACCGACGACGACGTGCGGTATGCGATCGTCGATGAGTTGATGCGGGCGCCGGTCGAGACATGGCGTGCGCGATTGCTCGCGACCTTCGATGAGAACACGCGGGTGCGTCGACGCATGCGCAGCGAACTTGTTGACCTCCTCGCCAACGCGTACCTCGGTTCCGCGACGTCTTGGCGACGGCGCGGATACGCTCGGCCCCCGGGGGATCCCGGAGACCCCCGCGAATACACTCGCCCCGGCGTCGTCGTCGCATGTTGATCGGTCACGACGTCGATGTGTGCGTGATCGGCGCGGGTCCGGCGGGATCGGTGCTCGCGCACGCGTGCGCCACCGCGGGAAGCAGCGTACTCCTCCTCGAGGCGGGGCCGCGACTGGACCGGAGCGCGCGCCGCGCACTGCAGCAACGCTACCTGCTCACCGGCGACGACCCGTGGCCGCGCGATGCACGTCGCGACGCCTTCACGAACGCGTCGCCGTTCGACTATCCGCTCAACCAGAATCGCGTGCGGGCGGTCGGGGGGACAACGTTGCACTGGATCGGAATGGCGCCCCGGCTGCGCGAATCGGATTTTCAGACGCAGTCGCGCTTTGGGCTCGGCGTCGATTGGCCGATCGACTACGCTACGCTCGAACCGTACTACTGTCGCGCAGAGCAGGCGATGGGGGTCTCCGGCGCCAAGGGTGCATACGATCCGTGGCGGAGCGCGCCTTACCCGATGGAGTCGTTTCCCGACGCCTTCGGCGATGCGCTCTGGCGCAAGGCCGCGGTGTCGTTAGGCGTGTGCGTCGACAGCATGCCGGTCGCCAAGAACAACCTGCAGGCGTGGGACGGTCGTTCGCCGTGCGCGAGCTCCGCGACCTGCACAATCTGTCCCATCGGCGGCCAGTACAGCGCCGACTGGCACGCCCTTGCCGCGGAGCGAACCTCGCGCTGCGTCATCCTCCCCGACACCTCGGCGCGTCGCCTCGAGGCGGATGCCGCGGGACGCATCCGCATCGTGCACGCGACGTCACGCAACGGCGATGCACACGAGATCCGCGCGCGTTCGGTCGTCGTCGCCGCGAGCGCGGTCGAGTCGGCGCGGCTGCTCCTGCTGTCGGGTGTTGGGAATCGCGCGCATGTCGGTCGGCACCTCATGGAGCACTGGAAAATCTCCGCGGACGGAATCAGCACCGAGCGAGACTTTCCGCAGCGCATCGGATTTCCCACGCTCACGGCGTACCATCGTTACGAGGGAGACGATCGCTCGACGCGCGGGGCCGTTCGCCTGCTCTTCCCGAACGCCCACGATCCGCGGAAGGACCTGGGGACTCGCGAAGGACTGTGGGGACGCGCGCTCGCCGCGCACGATTGCGAGCTGTTCGGCCACCAACGACGCCTCGAAGCGAGTGTCGAGCACTTGCCCAGCGCGGCCAGCCACGTGTCGTTGGATGCCGCCCGGACCGACGTCTACGGCGATGCCGTCCCGCGCATCACCTTCGCGCTCGGCGACGTGGATCGTCGTTCACTCGACGTCGCACGCGAGGCGCTGCGCGAGTTCGCCGAAGCTGCCGCCCTCTCGTCGATCCGCGTGGGAAAGAACTTCTACGGCGGGGCGCACCTCATGGGGACGTGTCGGATGTCGTCGCGCGCCGAGGATGGCGTCGCCGACCCCGACGCGCGCGTGCACGGCTCACCCAACCTCTATCTTGCGGGGAGCGCGCTCTTTCCGACGGGAGGCGCGGTGAATCCCACGCTGACGATCGTGGCGCTGACGCTCCGGCTGGCCGACCTGATCTGCGCGAAGCGTTAGGCGCGAACGTCGCGGCGTTACTTCGCGATGATTCGGTTGAGCACGTCCTCGGCGAGCTTCTTGTCGTAGTCGACCGCGTTCTTGCGGGCGATCACTTCGACCTTCGTCGTCTCGGATTCCTTGCGCTCCATCTCCACGATCACTTCCTGTTCGCCCTTGGCGCCGGTGAGGCGTCGCTTGGCGCCGCTCTCCTCGGTGCTGCGCCCGGTCTCGCGGATCCCGGCGCCCGCGAAGGCGGTCACCGAGCGATCGAAGACGGCGTCGATCGAGCCGCTCACGTTGGATGAGGCGCCACGATTGGTGTAGGCGATGGCGCCCGCCGCTCCGGCGCCGGCGGCGACGAGGAAACAGCCGCCGAGGGCGAGGGGCGAAGCGACGACGAGGAATGAAAGCGCGAGGCGACGTGCGCGCATGAGGAGGGCTCCGTGGAGAGAGTACGAGGGAGACTAGCCAGTACCCGCGTGGGAGAGAAAGTGCCGCCCGCACTCGGCGCACTACCGCGCCGGCGGCTTCCCCTTGCGGAACGTCAGCTTCTCGAGCCGCACCAGCTGCACGACATCCGGCGCCCCCCACGTCACTCCGTCCGCCGGCTCGCTGCGCCACCAGATCGCCGCGGTGCTGTCGGGGACGACGATCAGCGGCGACGGCGATGTGAACGTCGTGAATCCCTCGAACCGACGCGGCCCCTCGCGCTGCGCGACGACGAGGCGGAACTCGACGCGCTGCAGCATGCTCGACGCCGAGTCGAGCACTGCGTCGCCGGTCCAGTCCGATCCGCGGACCGACGGACTCGGGACGAAGCGCAGCCGCACGCGGCGCGCACCCGCCTCTCCCTCGATCGACGCCTTCGTCACACAGTGATGGTCCCAGAAGCGCGCGTCGCCTAACGTGGCAATGAAGATGATGGGGAGCGAGTACCCCATCGGTTCGACGCGCACCACGGCACCCGGCTGGTACTTCTCGCCCCACTGCGCGGACTCGCCGCGTTCCCGGTGGCTCGTCAGCGCATACGTGGTGTCCACGCCGCGCCGCCTCGATGTGCGGCGTTCGGTCTCGATGCGAAATGGATAGACCTTTCGAAAGCTCTCGTAGCGCTCCGCCGATTCGCGCAACTGGCCGAGTGCCCACAGCGCGAGCGGGCGCGCGTCCGGGTCGACGGGCGGGCAGTCGCGCGCCGTGGTGGTGGAGACAGAGGGAAGCGCGTACGCAACGCGCTCGAGCGTCACCGTAACGGTATCGCCGGTAACGCGCTGCTCATTGGCGTGCACCACGAGGTCGGCGAATGCGAATCCCAACTGTCGCACGCGAAGCGCCAGCGAATCGGCGCGCGGCATGCGGATGCTCGTCGTACCCGTCTCGCGCGTGAGGTGACCGACCCCGGTGGTGCGATCGATCACCTCGGCGTTGACCAGCGGCAAGTGCTCTGCGGCGTCGACCACGCGGACGATCACGATGCGATCCTGCCTCCTCGCGCGCGCGCTCGGCACCAACGAGCTGCGCGCCTCGGCACGGACCACGAAGCGCGCACCGAAGAGAAAGGTGGACAGAGCAGCGAAGAGGCCGGCGGAGCATGCGAGACTCGCCGCGAAGCGAACAAACGGTCGCATGCAACAAAGCTCGTCCTCGTCATGGGCGAGCGCTACCCCGGGAGGGCGCCGGCGACGTCACCCCCCGAACGCCGCCAGCCGTCTGTCTCCGGGGACACCGAAGGTGTTGCCGCGTTCCCAATGAAAGATCGTGAGCTCCGGTATCGCCTCCCGCTCCTCGTCGGTTGGCTGCTGGCCGGGGTGAAAGCCCCGTGTGAGATTCGCATCCGTGATGACCGGAACCGAACCGAGTCGAAGCGCCTTGCGCTCGGGGTGCACCATGATCGCATGCGTGAGTTCAGGGGGAATCGCGCCGGCCTTGATCAGGATCATCGGAGATCGACTCGGGTGTTGCATGTGGTTCGCCGTGTCACGCTCGTAGAGGCAGTTGTCGTAGCGGGGTTCGTTGCCGAACTGGTACGCGTCGATCGTCCGAACGGTCTCGCGACCGACGTTGCGCCACTCGTCGTGCACCTGCGTGATGTGCCCGTAGTGCGTCGCCGAGAGGAAATACACGGTGGGATTCTTACGGAGCACACCGGTGTAGCCGATGATGTTCTCGGGGATGTAGAAGTCGGGTGCGTACGCCATGCCGCTCGCTCCTGTGTTGGCGCGGTGAACCAGCGTTGACTACGTGGACACGAATGCCGCAATGAACGGGTCACCAGTGGGGCGTGACCCGCCACGAGCAAAGCGACAAGCGGCTCCACGTTCCCTCACGCGCGCGGAGTCGGGGCGACATCCTTCGCCGCATCTGTGGATCGAACGCTGCGAACGGGGACCGAGCGCGCGTCCGGCGAAGCCGGCGTCCAGAGACACGTTTCGCGCGCGATGTGCGAGTACCTGCCTTGACGGGGCCGAGCGTGCGTCGTATGATCGCACTAGACCAATCGGTCTAATTGCGGCGCATCCAACTACCAGGAGCGGCCACCATGCGAGTAGCAAAGGACGATGTCGACGTTCGATTGGAAATTCCGGGCGCGGTTCTCCGACAGCGGAAAGGATTCGGAGACGCGCGCGGATTCAGCGACATCAGCGGGGAATTCTTTACCCTCTCGGCCGGTGTCGACACCACGCCACTCTTCCAGGGGCTCGATGGCAATCTGTGCCAGTGTCCGCACTGGGGCTTCGTCCTGCGCGGTCGCCTGACGACAACAGATGCAGATGGCGCAACGGAGAGCGTGAGCACGAACGACCTGTTCTACTGGCCGCCTGGACACAACGTCAAAGTTGACGAAGACAGCGAGATCATCATGTTCAGTCCGCAGCGAGAGCACACGCATGTGATCGATCACATGATCGAGAAAGTGAAGGGCTGACGGGATACCCGTGTGGGTGTCGCCGAGCGCCCCGCCGCGACCGATAACGCACCCAGATGACCGACACGGAGTCCATTCACCCCACGAAGCAGCGTTTGATAGCTGTGGGCATGCCGATGCTGCTGCAGCATGGCTTCAACGATTTGGGGATGCAGGCGCTGCTGCAGGCGGCCGAGGTGCCGAAGGGATCGTTCTATCACCATTTCGTCGACAAGGAGGACTTCGCCCTCCAGGTCATCGACGCCTACATGCAGCAAGTGCACCGCGTGCTCGACGCGACGCTCACCGACGAGAGTCGCGCACCGCTCGACCGGGTGCGCGGCTTCTTCGAGCAGGTGCGCGAGTCGTATCGGCAGGAGGGATACATGGGGTGCCTGCTCGGCGGACTTGGCCAGGAACTGTCGGGTGTGAGCGAGGTGTTCCAGCAGAAAGTCGCGCGTTGCTTTCGTGAAATTGCAGCGCGCCTTGCCGGGTGCCTCGACGAAGCCCGGCGGCGCGGGGACATTCCGCCCGACTCGGACACGCGACAGATGGCCGACCTGCTCGTCGACTGCTGGGAAGGGGCGGCACTCCGGAGCAGGCTGGTCGGGCGAGCGCAGCCGCTCGACGCGATGCTCGACTTCTTCTTCCAGTCCGTGGCGCGACCCGTCCGGATTCCCGCCGACGGCGTCGTCTCGCGGCGCACTCGGCGGCCTGGTACCTAACGAATCGCGGCCCGGAGCTCGCAGCTGCAACGCTCCGATACACGGCGTCTCGTTTCGATGCGGGGCACCGGCGCGCGGCGTCGCGGCCGTGGCTCGCCCGGCGTACGCATATCTCTCAGCGTGACCGAGCGTTAGCCCGCGCGAGACGCACCGTCGCACGGCCGTGCGGTCGTGGACACGCCCTTGCCACTCCTCCGCTGCGCGAAGACCCCGTCTTCGCGAGCGAGCGTCCCTACGCCGAGAGAGGAGGAAGCCATGAGGTACGCCGGTGGAATGCATCGTGGAATGCTGCGTCGAATGAATCGTGGAGTAGCTGCCGCAGTGATCGTCCTGTCCGTAGTCGCCGCCTGCAACGACGCGGTGGCTCCGACGACGCCGACAGCTCCGGCGGTCGTCGCGTTGCAGTCGGGCGGGAGCGGAAGCGGGGGAGGTGGGGGTGCCGGTGGCGGTGGCGGTGGCGGTGGGGGTGGCGGTGGCGGTGGCGGAGGCGGCGGAGGGGGAGCAACGCGCCCGTGCGCCATTCTCACCTTCGACATCATCAACAACCTGGCCCTCAGCACCAACGTCGCCCCGTTCTGGCAGCCGAACACGTACTACTACGCCCAAGCGACGGGGAGCACGGAGAAGAGCTGCGATGCACTCCCGGGCGCGGTGATGACGTTCGCCGACATCTCCGGACTGAACGACGGCTGCGAACCACGCATTCCGCAGTTCGTCGGCGCGACGTACCTCAAGTACGGGCTCAAGCCGATGAGTCGCTACTCGATCGCCTTTCCATACTTCACGGCGACCACGTGCCTCGGCATCACGCGTACGATTCAGGCGACGCTGACCGACACGGCAACGGGGACGATTCTCGGACGCCTGTCGAAGACTTGGCTGGTACAGTAGCACGTTAGGCAGCGGCGTCCTCGCGCGCCGCGACTGGCTCCCCCCGGCAATCGCCCCCACCCGCACTCGGCAGCGCGCGGTGGGGGCGAGGCGCGTGCGGCAGGAGGGCACTCGCGCTGCCGTTAGGCAGCAAACGGTTAGGCCAAGGAGCGCGCTGCACGGTACTCCCGGCGGCTGAGGCCGCACGCGTCCGCGCTACCGCTCAGCGCTGCGACCGAAGCAGCGACCTCGTCTCGCGTCACGCCGCTGAGCCACTCCGGAGGACAGTTCGGGGCGAACGCGCTGCGCCGAATGCTGAGCGCGTCGAACCGCGCGTCGGTCTCGTCGTGATCAATGGTGACGGCCTCGAGAACGAGCGGCACGATGGAACCCCATGTCGTGTAAGTTGAACGACCACTGTTCGCCATCGTTGGTCGCGCGTGCAAGGTGTGGCGGGTACGCGGCACACGAGAAGCGCTCGCGCGTTCCCGCACGCGGGCGGAACACGGACGCTGATCGCGTGAGATGCCTGATGGAATGCGGCGGTCGCCACACCGATGTTGCGCACACGGAGGTCGAGACACATGACCACAGCACGCGACCTGCTACGCACCATCAAGCTCCTGCACACCGCCGTCTGGGCGCTCTTCGCCGGGTGCATCGTGGCAATCCCGGTCGTGGTATGGCGCGACGAACTGCGGTTGGCGGTGACCCTGTCGGCGATCGTCACCGTCGAAGTCATCATCCTCGCGATCAACCGCTGGAAGTGCCCGCTCACCGCGGTCGCCGCGCGCTATACCGATGAGCGCCGCCCGAATTTCGACATCTATCTCCCCGAGTGGCTGGCGCGGTTCAACAAGGAGATCTTCGGGACGCTCTTCGGCGGCGGACTTCTCCTCGTGCTGGCGCGGTGGCGCGGGTGGCTCTAGGCGCCGTATCGTATTGCCGAGGCCAATCCGAAGGCATCGGAGCGGCGTACTAGCGAACGGGAGCGGCACTCCGGCTCGGCGCGAGCCCGGACCACGGAGTGGCTGCCCCGGTACTCGCGACCAGCAGCATGACTCACGACGCGGCGGGAGCACGACCCGAAGGAGACGACGCACTCGTCGCCCGGATGGCGACGGGGGATCAGCGCGCGCTCGCCACCCTCTGGGACCGTCATGGCGCGACCGCGTATGCGCTCGCCTGTACCGTCGCGGCAGTTCCGTCGGTGGCCGAAGGGGTGGTCGCCGACGCGTTTTCTCAACTCTGGCGCGAGGCGCCCTCGTTCGACCCGCACCGCATGTCCGTCTTTGCCTGGCTCACCTCGGTCGTTCGCCAGCGCGCTCTCGCGGCGCGCGCGCGCGACGCTGCCGTCCCCCGCGTACTCGTGAACGAAGGGCGTGGGCGAGGGGAGTCGCCCGTCTCCCGGGCATTGACGGTTGGGTCGAGGACGCTCGACGGGTTGCAGGCGCGCGCCGTCGAACTCGCCTTCTTCGGCGGGATGTCGAAGCGCCAGATCGCCAGCGAATTGCAGCTCTCGGAGCACGTCGTCGCGCGGCTCCTGCGTGACGCGGTCGAGACGCTGGGGGATGCGCTCGGTCGTGAACCCGCGCGCGCCGGCCCCGGATCCGTTCCCCGCCCGTCCCTCGCCTCGCCGCCCCGATGACGCACGACCAACTCCGCGACCTCGCGGCCGCGTACGCGTTAGGCGCCCTCGACCCGCAGGAGCGGGAGGAGGTGGAGGGGCATGTCGCCTCGTGCGCGGCATGTCGTACCGAAATAGGAGAACTGCGCGAGGTGGCCGCGCTGCTGGCGCACTCGGCGCCCCCCGCGGACCCGTCGCGCCTGACCGCGCTGCGGGCGCGCGTGGTGGCCGACGCCACTCGCGTGCGCCCGCTCGTCGCCGCGCGCGACGTGGCGCCAGTGCCGCGTGCGACGCGCTCGGTCTGGACCCAAACGACGACGTGGTTGGCGGCGGCCTCGCTGTTGATCGCTACGGTTGCGGCTGGCGGCTGTTGGCAGGCGCGGCGCGAGGAAGCACGCTTGGCGAAGACGCTCGCCC
>CAZWVG010000016.1:0-3984 GCA_964637355.1 uncultured Gemmatimonadaceae bacterium | reverse complement strand
CGAGCGTGGTTGCCGTCTGCGCCTTGAGATCGGGTGTCGCGAAGACGGCCGCCCAGACCTCGGAAACGCTCGCCGAGCGCGACTCTGTGCTCTCGGCGTTCTTCGGGCCGATGGTGCACGTGGTTTCCCTGAGCGAGGGGGAGAACCAGAAGCCGAGTGCGCGCGTCTTCTGGAACCACACCCGGAAGGAATTCATCATTACCGCCTTCAACATCCCGCCGGCGCCTGCCGGAAAGACGTACCAGCTCTGGGCAATCCGGAACGGACAGGCGCCGCTCTCCATGGGGACGTTCAATACCGATGCGAACGGGCGCGCGCTGGCGGTCCTCCCGGTGGGGGAGATCAACGATGCAGGCTACATCGACAACTGCGCGCTGACGCTGGAGCCGGCCGGTGGATCGTCGCAGCCGACGGAAACGCCGCGGCTGGTTGGGGCGTGGAGGCATGTGGATTGACTGATGGGACGGGAGACGGGGGACGGGGGACGGGAGTTCGACGGCGTGGGAGGCGGGCGCGGCGTACGCTGGCGCGGCAGGGCCTTCCCAGTCCTCGTGGTGTGTCGCTGATGGCGGCCCTCCTTCCGTAGGTCCCCCGCAATCCGATCCTGCAGCGCGGGCGTAGTACCGGTGTTCTCCCCTAACCACCGGTACCCAGATGCCCGCTCACACCGCCTCCCCCTCGGCTCGCCCGCGCCACGCCATCGTCATTGGCGGCAGCATGGCCGGTCTCATGGCCACCCGCGTCCTCTCGCAGCACGTCGACCGGGTCACGTTGGTCGAGCGCGACGCCCTGCCCGACGAGAACGCCGCGCGGAAGGGGGTGCCGCAGGGGCGGCACGTGCATGGACTCCTGGCGCATGGGTTCACCACGCTCCGCCGCTACTTCCCCGACCTGCGCGAGGCGCTTGCAGCCGACGGCGGGATCGTCGGCGACATGGGCGAACGCTTCCGCTGGTTCCAGTACGGGACGTACAAGGCGCGCTTCACCAGCGGGTTCGAGGGAGTCTTCATGAGCCGCCCCCTCCTCGAGCAGCACATACGCCGCCGCGTGCTCGCCCTGCCTAACGTGACGACGCTCGCCGGACGCGATGTCGAGTCGTTGCGCTGGAACGCCGACCGTACCAGCGTGACGGGAGTGACGTTACGAGGGAGCAGCGCAACGAATGCCGTCGCGCTCGACGCCGATCTCGTGGTCGACGCGACCGGGCGTGGCTCGCGCATGCCGTCCTGGCTCGAGCAAGCGGGATACGCCCGTCCGCAGGAGCGCACCGTGAAGATCGACATCGGTTACGCCACGCGCACCTACCAGCGCCTCCCCGGCGACCTCCCCGACGCCGACGCGATCATGATCTCGCCGACGCCGCCGATCAATCGGCGCATCGGCGTCCTCTTCCCGATCGAGGGAGACAAGTGGATCTGCATGATGGGAGGGTGGCACGGCGATCATGCGCCGACCGATCCGGAGGGATACCTGCGATTCGCCGCAGAACTCGGCGCTCCCGACATCCATCGCATCATCGCGCGCGCCGAGCCGGTCTCCGACATCTCGACCTACAAGTTCCCAGCGAGCCAGCGGCGGTACTACGAACGCCTGCGCCGGTTTCCCGAAGGGTTGCTGGTGCTGGGTGACGCCGTGTCCTCGTTCAACCCGACCTACGGGCAGGGAATGACGTCGGCGACGTTGCAGGCGGCGACGCTCGACCGATTGCTGCAGCAGCGGGGAACTGCAATGCTGGATGGTCTGTGGAAGCCATATTTCCGCGCGGTCGGGAAGGTCGTCGACATTCCGTGGGACGTGGTGAGCGGCGAGGACTTCCGCTTTCGAGAGACTACCGGTGCACGTCCGCCGATGGTGCACCTCATCAACCGGTACGTCGGGCAGGTGCAGAAGGCGTCGGCGGCGGATCCGGTGGTGTTCGGTGCGTTTCTCGAGGTGATGAACCTTCGCAAGGCGCCGCCGACCGTGTTCGCGCCGCGCGTGGTGTGGCGGGTGTTCAAGTGCGGGATCGCGAGATGGTGGCGGGAGCGGCATGCGGGAGAGGCGCAGCCGGCGACGATGGGGACGCTGGGAACGCGGGCGTCGGTGCAGTGAGCGAGATGCAGATTGGACGCTGATCGCGAGGGCGAGCGTCTGCGCGAATGCCGACGATTCGCCGGCCCGCCTCGCCTGGGTGCAGTTGGGAGTTAGGCGCCGCGCAAAGGTTCAGGGCGACCGGGAGCGACGTCGCTGCTGGGGCGCTGCGGGCGGCAAGCGGCTTCCTGCGCGGCTCTGGCGACCACCATCGTCCACGAGTACGTTCATCGCCTCGATCGCACCAGCGGCAACTCCAGAGCGAGCGCTCCCGCGCCACCCGGGCGGATGTGCGCCGCGCGCGCAGTATCCCTGAGATCCCCGCGGTGGAGGTGATGATGAAGCAACCGGACGATGCGTCCCGGACGGCGGCGTTGCAGGCGATCCTCGACGCCTTCAACGCGCACGATCTCGACGCGATCATGGAATTCTTCGCCGAGGACTGCACGCTCGACATGCCGCGCGGCCCCGAGCCGTGGGGGGCGCGCTTTGCCGGGAAGGACGCCGTTAGGCAGGGGCTCGCCAGGCGATTCGAGGGACTCCCCGACGTGCACTACAGCGAGGACCGGCACTGGGTGAGCGGCGAACTCGGCGTCTCGGAGTGGCTGCTCACGGGGACGACCCCCGATGGGCGCGCGGTGCGCGTGCGCGGATGCGACCACTGGGAGTTCCGCGGCGACAAGGTCGTGCGAAAGGACTCGTACTGGAAGATCGTGGAGCGGTAGGGGCGGTTCGCGGGGCGGCCTTCGCCGAGCGACTCACGCGCGTCGCGAACGGCTCACCGGTGTCATCGAACGGCAGCCGCTCCAATTGCCGCGTACGTCTGCGACGCGCGATCTTCCGGTGGGGCCACTTCGGCACCTTTCCGCCACCGCTGATCGATGGGACGTCGCGCACTCTACCTGAACGTTGCCTTCTGGACGGTCCTCGGCGTGTTCACTGCGTCGACGTGGATGCTGTCGCCGATTGGCGACCTCTATCCATATCCGTGGCGGCTATTGGCGAGTGCGCTGTTCAATGCGTACCTGTGGGCGCTGCTCACGCCGCTGATCTTCGCATACGTCGCGCGCTCGAATGCCGGTGGGCGTTTCGATCGCCGTCGCATCGTGGCGCTGCTTGGGCTTGGACTCCTGGTGAGCGCGATCGTGACCGCGCTGGCGAGCGCGGTGCACGCGTGGCTCCTCCCCGCGCCAGCGAACCTTCTGCGCATCGAGCCGACGTTTCGATCCGCCGTCGCTCATCTGTCGCGATGGTACGCGCAACAGGTCGGCGCCTTCTTCGGCATCTTCATCGCGTCGCTCGCCGTCGACATCACGCGGCGCTTTCATGCGCGCGAGCGCGAGGCCGCAAAGCTGCGCGAAGAGGCGAGCCGGATGCAGGCGGAGCAGGCAGCGCTGGAGCGACAGCAGGCGGAGCTGCAGGCGCAACTCGCCGAGGCGCGCCTCACAGTCCTGCGCACACGCCTCAATCCGCACTTCCTCTTCAACACGCTCAACGCCGTCTCGGCGCTCATCACCGAGGATCCGGCCGGCGGGCGCGACATGATCGCGCTCTTGAGCGAATTGCTGCGGCACGCGCTCACCGAGCGTACCGAGCAGGAGATTCCCCTGCGCGAGGAGATTCGTCTCCTGCGTCTCTACCTCGAGATCCTGGAGATTCGCTATCAGGGACAGCTGTCGACCGACGTGGCATTCGACGCCGATACGCACGACGCCCTCGTCCCCAACCTGATCCTGCAGCCGCTGGTCGAGAATGCGATGATGCACGCGATCGATCGTGCCGGGGGGCACGGGTCGATTGCCGTGCGCGGGGTCCGGTCGGGTGATGCGCTCGTGCTCGAGGTGCGCGACTCCGGCCCGGGACGCGGTGGCGCAGCCCCGGCCAGTGGCAGCGGCGGTGTAGGGCTCCGCCTCA
>CAZWVG010000015.1:0-44470 GCA_964637355.1 uncultured Gemmatimonadaceae bacterium | reverse complement strand
GCGTTGCCGTCTCGGCGCAGCGATCGTGCGGCGCGGGCCGTACCTTCTGGCGACAGGCCGTTCGCCACGCGTGATTCCCCCCATGGTTCCCATGCACCCACGCCAGGTCTTCCGCGCGCGCACGTTCGCGAGGCGCTTTGCGCGCTCCGCCGCGTACATCGTCTCATCCCTCGCGGCCTCACTCGCACTCGCCGGCTGCTCGCGATCCGCCGCCGAGTCGCCTCCCGCGACGCGCAAGAGCATCGTCGTCGACACGATTCACGGCGTGGCGGTGGAAGATCGCTACCGCTGGCTCGAGCAGCAGGATTCGCCCGAGGTGATCGCCTGGATCGACGCGCAGCGACAGTACGCCGAGAAGATCCTCGGGCCGGAGAACGCGGATCGCACCGCGATCCACGATCGGCTGACGCAACTCATGGACGTGCCGAACATGAGCGCACCACGCCGTGGCGGCGACTGGGAGTACTTCACGCTCCGTCGCGTCGGGGAGCCGGTGGCGGCGATGTATCGTCGCAAGTGGTCGGCGACACCGTCGCCGATCGCTCCCGACTCGCAGTACGAGTTGGTGATCAACCCGCTCACGATCCGCGACGACGGCACGACGGCGGTGGGTGTGGAGTCGATCTCTCCCGATGGCAGGCTCCTCCTCTATTCGGTCCGCGACGGGGGGCCCGACGAGATCACGCTGCACGTGCGCGACCTCGCGGCCGGTACGGATCTCCCCGACTCGCTGCCTAACGCGCTCTACGCCTCGCTCTCCTTCACCCCCGACAATCGCGGACTGTACTACGTGCATCGTTCGCGCACGATCGGCCCGCGCTTCAAGAAGCACATCCTCGGCAGCGACGTCGGCACCGACAGCGTCCTCTTCGGCGATTCGCTCCCGCCGACGCATTTCCTCGGCGTCGCATTCGCCGACGGCGGGCGGTATCGCATCTTCACCGTCTCGCACGGGTGGGCGCAGAACGAAGTCTTCGTGCAGGACATGAAGGCGAAGAGGAAGGTGACCAACGTGACGGAAGGGACCGTGGCGCACTTTGCGCCGCAGATGGTCGATGGCGCGCTCTGGATGAAGACCGACTTCGAGGCACCGCGTGGGCGGCTCGTCGCCGTCGACCTGGCCAACCCGCAGCGCGATCGCTGGCGCGTGGTCATCCCCGAGGGGGACGACGTGATGGATTCCTTTGCGCAGATCGATGGCAAGGTCTACGTGACCTACCTGCACAATGCCAGTCAGCGCATCGCGATCTACACACCGAAAGGTGAAGCGGCGGGCGAGGTCGAGGTGCCGGCGCAGTCGAGCGTCTCGATTCGCGGGTCGGGGAAGGGGAAGGCGATGCTCACCGCGAGTTCGTTCGGCGTTCCCAGCACCACCTGGGAGATGGATCTCGCCAAGGGGACTCGCACCGTGTGGGAAGAGTCGAAGGTCCCGGTCGACACCAGCAAGTTCGAGCAGCTACAACTGTGGGCGACGTCGAAGGACGGGACGAAAGTGCCGATGTGGGTGCTGCGCCAGCGCGGAAAGGCGAAGAGCGCCGACACTCCCGCGCTCCTCACCGGCTACGGTGGCTTCCAGCTCTCCCTCCTCCCGCGCTTCGATCCGCGCGCCGCGTACTGGGTGGAACGCGGCGGGATCTTCGTGCAGGCGACGCTTCGCGGCGGCAACGACTTTGGCGAGGACTGGCACAAGGCGGGGATGCTCAAGAACAAGCAGCACGTCTTCGACGACTTCCTCGCCGTCGCGCAGTTCCTCGTCGACAGCGGATACACCAGCCCGGAGAAGTTCACGATACGCGGCGTCAGCAATGCGGGATTGCTGATGGGAGCGGCGATCACCCAGCGACCGGACCTCTTCCGCGCCGCGTTCGTCGGTTACCCCGACCTCGACATCGTGCGCTTCCCGCAGTTTGCCACGCACAACAACGCGCCGGCGCTCCTCGAGTACGGCGATGCGCGGCATGCCGACCAGTTTCCGGCGATCCTCGGCTTCTCGCCGTACCAGAACATCAAGGACGGGACGAAGTATCCTGCCGTCCTCGTGCAGACTGGGCTCAACGACACGCGCGTTCCGCCGTGGCAGGCGCGCCGCTTTGCCGCGCGGCTGCAGGAGGCGACGAGGTCGGGGCGCCCGGTGATCCTGCTGCACGACCTGCGTTCCGGTCACTCCGGCGGACGGTCGAACGCGCAGTCGATCGAGCTCGCCACGCAGGAGATGGAGTTCCTCCTGCGGCAGGTCGGCAGCATCCAGTAACCCAGACGCGTGGTGCGGCACGCCGGTCATGGCGCCGCACCGCCTTGCACATCCCCCCATTCCTCGGCACGACGATGCGTCGCTCCTCGCTGTTGCTTCTCACACTCGTGTTGGTGCCGTGTGCTGCTGCGGCTGCACAGGATCTTTCGACCCTCCCGTGGCGTGAAATCGGCCCGGCCTCGTTCGGCGGTCGCATCGACGACATCGAGGCCGTACCGGGACGCACGACCACGATCTTCGTCGGGACGGCGGGAGGGGGCGTCTTCCGCAGCACCAACAACGGGACGACCTGGTCGCCGGTCTTCGACCGCGATGGACGCACCACCTCGATCGGCGACATCGCGATCGCGCCGAGCGATCCGGGGATCGTCTGGGTCGGGACGGGGGAGGCCAACAATCGGCAGAGCACCACGTGGGGGGATGGGATCTACCGCTCGCTCGATGGCGGCGAGACGTGGTCGCACATGGGGCTCACCGCGACGCAGCACATCGGGCGCGTGGCGATCCATCCGCGCAACCCGAACATCGTCTTCGTTGCCGCGCTGGGACGCCTCTTCGGGCCTAACGATGAACGCGGTGTCTACCGCACCACCGATGGGGGTGCGACGTGGAAGCGCGTCCTCACCGGCAACAACGTGACCGGCGCCGTCGACGTGGCGATCGACCCCGACGGGCGCACGATCTACGCGGCGATGTACCAGCGGCAGCGGAAGGGGTACGGCTTCATCGGCGGCGGTCCGGGGAGCGGGATCTTCCGCTCGCGCGACGGCGGCGACACGTGGGAGAAGCTGACGGCAGGGCTCCCGTCAGGCGCAACGGGACGCATCGGCCTGGCGATCGCGCCATCGCAACCGAATACGGTGTATGCGATCGTCGAGCACAAGGCCGGAGGGGTGTTCCGCTCCGACGATCGCGGCGCCACGTGGCACCGCCAGTCGTCGCTCAACCCGCGCCCGATGTACTACTCGCAGGTGCGCGTCGACCCGCAGCACCCCGACCGCGTCTGGATCCTCGGGACGAACATCCACAAGTCGATCGACGGCGGAAAGACGTTCACGACCGACAGCACCGGCGACCGCATCCACGTCGATCACCACGCGCTCTGGATCGATCCGGCCGACGGGAGCCACATGCTCCTCGGCAACGACGGGGGGCTCTACTTCACCTACGACGGTGCGCGCAACTGGGACTTCATCGACAACCTTCCCATCGGGCAGTTCTACGACATCGATGTGGACGATCGTGATCCCTACTACGTGTACGGTGGAACGCAGGACAACGGGACGTGGGGCGTGCCGGTGCGGACGTGGAACGGCGTCGGGATCACCAACGCCGACGTGATCAACATCGCCTATGGCGATGGCTTCTTCACCGTGACCGATCCCGCCGATCCGCGCTACATCTACGCCAACTCGCAGGGCGGGCGCGCCTATCGCGTGCACCTGGCGACGCGTGAGGAGCGAGGGATCCGACCGGTTCCTGCCGACGCAAAGGAGACGTATCGCTTCAACTGGAGCACGCCGATGCTCCGCTCGCCGCACGATCCCAGGACGATCTACTACGGTGGCAATCGCCTGTTCCGCACGAAGAACGGCGGCGAGTCGTGGGACGTGATCAGCCCCGACCTCACGCGCAATACCGACTGGAAGAAGATCCCGATCATGGGGATGCAGCGCGATTCGACCACGCTCTCGCGCGATGACGGCATCGGCGACTACGGGACACTCACCAGCATCTCCGAGTCGCCAGCGAGCGCGGGAACGCTCCTCACCGGGAGCGACGACGGTGCCGTGCAGCTGACGACGGACGGCGGCAGCACGTGGACCAACATCTCGTCTCGCTTCCGTCTCCCCGGTCCGCGCTGGGTGAGTCGCGTCCTCTGGTCGGCGCACGATGCGCGCACCGCGTATGTCTCGTTCGACGGACACTACGACGACGACCAGGCGCCCTACATTTTCAGGACGACCGACGCTGGTGCGACATGGACGCCGATCGTGGGTGACCTCCCGGCCGGCCACTCAGTCAAGTCGCTCGCCGAGCATCCCGGCAATCGCGATGTGCTCTTCGCGGGGACCGAGTTCGGGTTGTACGTCACGGCCGACGGCGGGCGGCGCTGGGTGCACGCCGGGGGAACGCTCCCGCGGGTGCGCGTCGACGACATCGCGATTCACCTCAAGCACGGTGATCTCATCCTCGGGACGCACGGACGCAGCATCATCGTGCTCGACGACGCGGCGCTGTTCGCCCGCGGACTGCCGACCGCTGCGTCGGGCGACGCAGTGTTGTATCCGATCCGCGCGGCGACGGAACGTTTCATCACCCGCATCCTGCCGACGCCGGGAGCGCGCAACTTCCAGGCGCCCAACCCGCCCTCCGGCGCGCTGATCACCTACACGCTGGGAGCGTCATCCTCGCCCGCAGACAGCGCGGCGCGCGTGACCGTCACCAATGCGCAGGGCGAAGTCGTGCGGTCGTTCGCGGCGCCGGCCAGCGCGGGCTTGCACCGCATCGGTTGGGACCTGCATCGCGATCGCGCCCCCGGCGTCACCGATGCCGACGAGGGGTGGTTCGGCGTCCCGACCGGGGCATGGGTCCTGCCCGGTCGCTACACGGTCACGCTCGAGGCGCGCGGGAAGCGGCTCTCGCAGCCGGTCGACGTGAGCGGGGACACGCGCGTGGACGTTGCCGCGGGGGCGCTCGAGGCGCGGCACACCGCCGAATTGCGGCTGGCGGCGCTCGAGACGTCGTTCAACGATGGCGTGCTTCTTCACGCCCGCATGGTCGCCGAGCGATTGCGCCTCGACTCGGCGCTCGCCGGGATTCCTGCGCGCCGCGATTCGCTCGCTACGCTCACGCGGCAGGTGCGCGTGCAGCTCGACTCGTTAGGGCGCCGCTTCGGGGCGGGATTCGGTGGCGCCAAGTTCGGCTTCCTCGACCTCGACGGCTCCATCCAGGCGTCGTCGACCGGGCCCACCGAGGCCCAGCAGCGCACGATCGAGCAGCTGGGCGCGAAGCTGCGCGAGGATCTTGAGGCGCTGAATGCGTTGCTCGCCGGCGACTTCGCCGAGCTCCAACGACGGGCGGCGGGGGCGGGTGTGACGCTGTCACCCGTGGTTATTCCCTAGCGCGATGGCACTGGCGAGTGGGCGCGGCGAGCGGCGGTGGTTGGCGCCGACTCGCCGCCGCTCGCGCCATCGCGTAGCTTCGCCAGTCCTCTCACCCCTTCCGGCCGACTCAACGTGCGCCCTTTTCGATTCCATCCTGTCGCGCTGACCCTCGCGATCTCGCTCCCCGCTTCGCCGCTCGTTGCCCAGCGCGCCCGAAACGCGGCGCCCGCTCCCTACGTCCCTGGCGCCACGTGGGAGCATCGCAGCGCGGGGGCGATGGGACTCGACTCGGCCAAACTCGCCGACGCAATCGCCTTCGCGATCGCCAGCGACGCGAAGGCGCCGCGCGACATGGAAGAGTCGCACTATCGCTCGTTCGGTCGTGAGCCATACGGACAGGGGATCGGCCCGTTCAAGCCACGTGGCGAACCCACCGGCGTGCTGCTTCGCGGTGGCTACATCATCGCCACGTGGGGAGAGCCCGATCGCGTCGACATGACGCATTCGGTGACCAAGTCGTTCCTCAACGCGACGGTCGGGATGGCCTTCGACCGGGGGCTGATCCCCTCGGTGCGCGATACGGTGTGGAAGGCGATGGCGCCGATCTATCCGTTGCATCTGACGGCACCCGCCGAGCCTGGGTCGCGCAATGGCGAGTCGATGTTCATCCAGCCCTTCGAGACGCCACACAACCGCACCATCACCTGGGACGATCTCCTGCGCCAGACCAGCGACTGGGAAGGGACACTCTGGGGGAAGCCGGAGTGGGCCGATCGCCCGTCGCAGAATCCGGCGGATTGGCGCACGCGCCCGCGAAAGGCAGCGGGAACAACATACGAGTACAACGATGTGCGGGTGAACGTGCTCGCCCTCGCCGCGACGAACATCTGGCGGCGCCCGCTGCAGGAGGTGCTGCGTGATTCGCTGATGGATCGCATCGGTGCATCGCGCACGTGGCGCTGGCACGGTTACGACAACTCGTGGATCAACCTCGACGGGAAGCCGGTGCAGGTGCCCTCGGGGGGCGGGCACTGGGGGGGAGGGATGTTCATCAACGCCTGGGACATGGCGCGCTTCGGGTTGCTGACCGAGCGCCGCGGCGTATGGGGCGACCAGCGGCTCCTGTCGGAAGCATGGGTCAAGCTCTCGCTGACCCCTACCGTTCCGCAGCCGACCTATGGCTACATGAACTGGTTCCTCAACACCGATCGCAAGTGGATGCCGAACGCGCCGGCGAGCGCCTTCGGGCACGTGGGGAACGGGACGAACCTCGTGTACGTCGATCCCGAGCACGACATCGTGTGCGTCGTGCGCTGGATCGAAAACGGCGCGATCAACGAGTTCCTCGGAAAGCTGCTGGCGTCCGTCACGCGTTAGGCACCGGCACAAGCACCGGCACCGGCACAAGCACAAGCACAGGCAGGAGCAGAGGCGGGAGCAGAGGCACGAGCACTGGCACGAGCACTGGCACGAGCACTGGCACTGGCACGGGCACGGCACAGGCACGCGGCCGGCGCGAGAGTGCGACGACAGGTGAAACACGTACAGGCGAGGAGGAGTCGGGCATGTCAGCACACGAGGTGATGGCGCGTCGTGGGCGCGTTGGTCTGGTCGCGCGCCGGTGTCAGCGTCGCACGCGCGCGACGAGTGTTCGGGGAGCGGTTGTGTTCCTCGCGCTCCCCATGATGCTGCCGCTCGTCGCGACCGCCGCGATGCCATACGTCGCGATCGCCCAGGGAAGCGTCGCCGAACGGCGCCCGCTCGCGATCGAGGACTTCTACCGCCTGCGCACCCCCGGTGCACCGGTGCTCTCCCCCGACGGGCGCTGGGTGGCGTTCGCCGTGACGTCGCGCGACGAGGCGACGAACACCGATCCCTCCGAGGTGTGGCTGGCGGCGAGCGATGGGCGCAGCGACGCGCGACGCCTCTCGCCGGTGGGCGCGAACGCATCGCGCCCGACGTGGAGCGCCGATGGCCGGCTGCAATTCGTCGCTGGTGGTCGAGGGTTCAGCGTGGACCCGGCCAATCCCGAGCAGTTCGTCCCCGGCGATGCCCCGGCGCGCGCGCGGCGCGGTGGCGACGGGGAGCGCTTCGTCTCGTCGGTCGCAGGGCTCAGCGCCACGCTCCGCGACGCACGCCCCGCCCCTCGCCAGCGCCCGCCCCTCACCGACTTCGAGCAGCGGCACGAGGATCGATTCAAGGGCGTGAGCTTCGATTGGCTCAACTTCCAGCGCGACGGCCAGCCATTCCCCGTCCCTAACGAGGACGATCCCGAGGTGAGCCCGCCGCAGGAACTCTGGCTCGAGCGCGATGGCTCCACCGTCCAGCTCACGCGCCTGGGGTTGCGCCCCCAAGGGGTGCAGTGGAATCGCGACGCAACGCGCCTCCTCTTCACCGCCGACTCGGCCTACCGCGACGAGCGGCGCTATGGCGCCAGCGCGGTGTACACGGTCGCCCTCGACGGTACCGTGCGCTCCGTGACCCCCGATCGCGACGTGCAGCACACCGGCGCGTCGTTCTCCCCCGACGGGCGCTGGATCCTCTACACGCGCCAACTCTCGACCGACGCCGTCATCGCCCAGCGCCTCGACCACGGCGGCGCCACCGACCTCGCCATCGTTGCGGCTGACGGGGGCCCGGAGCGCATCCTCACGGGCGACTGGGACTACCTCCCGACCAACGCCTCCTGGAGCCCCGACGGGAAGTACGTCTACTTCATGGGCGGAGTCGGCGGAACCACGCATCTCTTCCGCGTTCCGGCAGCGGGAGGCGCGGTGGAGCAGGTGACCAAAGGGGAGCGTCGCGTCGGCAACGTCTCCTTCGATGCCCGCTACTCCACCATCGCCTACAGCGTGGCAACCAACGAGGCCCCCACCGAGCTCTTCGCCGCACGGATCGACGGGACGCAGGAACGGCGACTCACCAACCTCAACGCCGACTTCGTCAGCGAGGTGGACATCAGCCGCGTGGATCGACTCCGCTTTGCGAGCGCCGACGGAACGCCGGTCGAAGGGTGGCTGATGTATCCCGCAGGCTACCGACCGAATGCCGGCCCGTACCCGCTCGTGGTGAGCAGCCACGGCGGGCCACACTCGGCCGACGGCTACGGCTTCGACTTCAAGAGCCAGTACTTCGCCGCGAACGGGTACTTCGTGCTCAAGACAAATTTCCGCAGCAGCACGGGTTACGGCGAGAAGTTCCTCTGGGCGACCTGGGGAGCCTGGGGGGAAAAGGACGGGCAGGACGTGATGGCGGGACTCGACTACGCGATCGCCCACTACCCCATCGATCCCAAGCGCGTGGCGACGATCGGGCACTCGTACGGCGGCTTCATGACCAACTGGCTGATGACGCAGTACCCCGACCGATTCGCCGCCGCGATTCCGGGGGCCGGAATCGTCAACTGGGTCAGCGACTACGGCACCGCCGACATTGCCCGAACCAAGGAGACCGAGTTCTACGGTACACCGTGGGATCCGCAGGCGCGCGACCGGATGATCCGGCAGTCACCGCTGACCTACGCCGATCGCGCGCGCGCCCCGACGCTCTTCATCAACGGCGAGGTGGATCAGCGTGTCCCGTATTCCGAAGCCGAGCAGATGTTCGTCGCACTGAAGAAGAACGGCGTCCCCGCAAAGGTCATCCAGTACGAGGGGATGCCGCACAGCATCAGCGGCTCGTGGAACCAGGTGCATCGCATGCTCAACGAGCTGCGCTGGCTGAACCAGTGGATGGGCGCCGGCAAGGTCAGCTGAACCGTTCGCCCTGTCCGTCATCCGATCGTCATCGACGGCGTTTCGGGAGCACGGGCATGCGTCGTACATTGTCTCGACTTCTCTCCCTCACCCGTTTCGAAGCCGCATGTCCACTCCCCGTCGTCGCTTCCTCGGCCTCCTTGGCGGCGCCTCGTTGCTCGGCGTCGCCGGCACTCCGTCTGTTGCCCACGCGGGTGCCTTCGCACCGGCGCCGTCGCGTGAGCCGAATCCACACCCCGAGCCCGTCACGGAGGCGTGGGACATGAGCTGGACGGAACGGGTGACCGGGAAGTACAAGGCGGTCTTCGACTCGCCCGAGATGGCGGACGGTGCGGCGTTGTTTCGCGCGGTCGCCTGGTGCGACCAGTACAAGGAGGTCTACGGTTCCGATCGCACCGACATGTCGCCTGTCATCGTCTTCCGGCACACGGCGATCGACCTCGTGATGAACGACGCGTACTGGAGCCGCTTCGACATCGGGAAGGAAGGGAAGGTGCGCGACGCACAGGGGAAGAAGTGGGCGAAGGCGAACCCGGTGAGCACGCAATCGGCCGGCACGGCACCCGATGCGGTGAAGTACAAGCTCGAGACCTTCCTCGCGAGCGGCGGAATTGTCCTCGCCTGCAGCTGGGCGTTCCGCTTTGCCGCGGCGCACTACCGCAAGGCCGACAACCTCGATGCAGCAGGGGCGCTGGCCGCCGCAAAGAAGGACCTGATCCCCGGAGTGATCCTGCAGCCCAACGGGATCTTCGCCGCGCTGCGTGCGCAGGAAGCGGGGTGCTCCTACATCATGGCGAGCTGAGCGCCGAGCGCCTCACGCGAGCGTGATGACCGCAGCCTGCGCGACCAGCCCATCGGCGCGCAGCACCTGCGCGCGGCGCGACTTGCCACTCCCCTCAGCCGTCAGCTGCAAGGCACCCCCGTCATACGCCGGGCGCTCGCTCCGATAGCTGAACTCGCGCGCCTCGAGCGGCGAGACCCCAGCGTGCGCGCAGCCGTGCGCGAGGAGCCACATCGCCAGGAGCGGGCCGTGCACGAGGAGTCCGGGATATCCTTCCTCTTCGCGTGTGTAGTCGCGATCGTAGTGGATGCGGTGCGAATTGAAGGTGAGCGCCGAGAAGCGGAAGAGGATGCGTGTGTCCGGGGTGACGTGGCGCGCGAGCGCCCCGGCGGGACGCGCGGGCACGGGAGACGGAACCGGGAGCGGCTCCGGGGCTGAGCGCTCGCGATACACGATATCCTGCTCCTCGTCCACGCAGCAGCGTTCGTCCTGCCAGATGCGGCTCTTCACGCGCACGAAGACCAGCGATCCGCTGCGCCCGTCCTTGGACTGCACGTCGACCACTTCGCGCTCGCGCACCGCGGGCACACCGAGCATGAGCTGATGGTGAAAGGTCACGCGTCCGCCGGCGATCATGCGCCGCGGGAGCGCGACCGGCGGGAGGAAGTCGCCACGTGTCGCGTGCCCGTCGGCAGCGAGCGAATGCTGCGGCGTCACGTTGCGAAAGTAGAACCAGTGCCAGAGCGGTTGGAGCGGTGCGCCGGTGCGCTGCGCGTCGGTGGGCATGTCGAACATCGCGGCGGCGCCGCGCGCCTGCTGCGGGTCCATCGCGTCATCATCGCGTTCGCTCGCCCCGATCCAGGGGGAGTAATCGGTGGAAGCGTTCGACATGCGCCCATCCTACGCTCCGCGGTCACCCGTGCGCCAGTGCGCGACGGGCGAAGAGACAGCTCCCTGCGCACACGACGAATCGTGCCCTGACGCATGTACACGGCAGCGTGAGCGCTGGCTCGCACGACGCGCAGGTCGCATCTTGTCGCACCGCGTCTCGCCCGTTTCACATCGCTCCCGTCTCCCGTCTCCCGTCTCCCGTCTCCCGACCCCCGTCCCCCTGTGCTCCCTCCGCACCGCTTCCATGCTCCGCTCGCCGTCGGCGCCCCCGCTCCGTATCGCGAACTCCCGGTGCGGCTCGAGCGCGTGATTCACTTCTTTCCTCCGCACGTTGCGTCGGTGCGCGCACGGGTCGCTTCGCTCGCGGGTGAGCTCGATGTGGCCTGCGGCAACCTCGAGGATGGCATCGCGCCTGGCGACAAGGAGTCGGCGCGGCGTGCGGTCATCGACCTCGCCTGCAGCAGCGAGTTGGGGACGACCGCGCTGTGGGTGCGGGTGAACGGCCTGGAGACGCCGTGGTACCTGGACGACGTCGCCGAGCTCGTCGCTGGAGCAGGGAATCGTGTCGAGGTGATCATGCTTCCCAAGGTGGAAGGGGCGCGCGACATCCACTGCATCGACCGTCACCTCGCGCAGCTCGAGGCGCGCCACACGCTCTCGCGCCCCATTCTCGTGCACGCGCTCGTCGAGTCGTCGCTGGGGATGCTGAACGTCGAGGAGATCGCCGCTTCCAGCCCGCGGCTCCAGGGGATGAGCCTCGGACCTGGCGATCTCGCCGCATCGCGCGGGATGCGCACCACCAGCATTGGCGGGTGGGACCCGCGGTACGGTGTGCTCGGCGAGCCGGGCGGCGCCGGGGCCACGCGCGCCTTTTTCCCGCAGGATCCGTGGCATGCGACGATCGTCAGGCTCGTCGATGCGTGCCGCGCCTGCGGGATTCGCCCCTTCTGCGGACCGTTTGGCGAACTGGGCGACGACGCTGCGTGCGAGGCGTGGTTTCGCAACGCCTCGGTGCTCGGATGTGCGGGCGGGTGGTCGCTGTCCCCGCGTCAGGTCCCGATCGTGCGACGCGTCTTCACTCCCGGCAGCGACGAGGTGCGCGAGGCGCGACGCCTGGTCGACGCGCTCCCCGGCGGCTCGGGCGTTGCCACCGTCGACGGTCGCATGCACGACGATGCCTCGTGGAAGCAGGCGCGCCGGCTCGTCGAGTTGGCACGCCTCGTCGCCGAGCGTGAGCCGGCGATGCGCGACGCCTACGGGTTCTGAGGACGCGGCTTCGGTTTCACGACCGCCACGTTCCACGTGCGCGTCTTCTCGTTGAGCGCTGCACAGAGAATGCGCTTCCCGTCGGTTCGGATGTTGATCAGGCCGTACACCAACCCGGTCACCACGTAGCTCCCCTGCATGCCGCGTGTGACCGTGGTGGGGTTGAGATCCCCGGCTTTCGTCACCTTGGCGGTGGTGCGCAGCTGCTTGAGGTCGAGCGTGACATCCTCGGCGCCAGCAGCATCGACCGTGTAGGCCTTGGACACCTTGCCGATCTCCACGCTTCGCGCGAGTTCGGTGAGGTAGATGAGCGGGGTGACGATGCGGTCCTTGCGGATTTCCCGATACCCCGCGAGCGCGGATGCGGCGATGATCTCCGGGCGCGGGTGGTCGTGCCCCTCGCTGTCGCCCGAGGAGATGACGGTCACGCACGGCGACATCTTCTCGAGGAAGGCGAACGAGATATCGGCACTCCCGTGATGACATGCCTTGGCGACGTCGCAGTCGAACACATCCTCCAGTCCCTTGTAGTCCTTGAGGAGCGCGGCGTGCGCCTTCGAGTTCAGGTCACCCGTCAGGACGACGCGAACATCGCCGCACGTAAGGCGCAGCAGGACCGAGTTCCCGTTGGTGTTGATGTCATCGCCGCCCGAGTAGCTGCGGACCGCTGGAGCTCCGTCGACCTCGAACTCGACCGGACCGATCACCTCCACCACCGGTTCTGGCGTCGTTGTCGCTCCCCCGTTCCCCGCCGAGTCGAAACCCGGCAGGTGCAAGAGCGCAGAGCTGAGCCGGGTGACCGGGGTCAGCTCGCCCGCGCTGGTGACCGTCGCCTGCACCTTCTCCATGAAGTCGCCCCAGTAGCCTTGCAGCTGCGGGTCGGCGCCGGAGGCGAGCCCGGCATCGAGCGAGGCGCGATCGGTGAGAAGGAGGGTGTGCATCTCTCCCGCGGTGGTCTCGGCTTCGGGGCCGAGCGTGCGCGACCTGGTCGCGGTCTTCCACCAGGACAGCCCCGCGTGATAGAAGTGTTCGACGGCGATGTGGTTCGCGTCGAGCTCCACGCGCTGTCCTCCTCGCAGCTGCGCGGGATCCAGGAGGTCGGCCAGTCCGCCGTAGTGATCGTGATCGTTGTGCGAGCAGATCATCGCGTCGAGCAGGATCGTCTTGTCGCGCGCCTCGTAGTCCTTGATGAACTTCCAGTCCACGAAGTCGGCGGCGTTCTTCCCGGTCGGCTGCGCCTGACGCGGATAGCCGCCGTCGATGAGGATGTGACGCCCGTTCGGGGTGCGGATCAGGACCCCGTCGCCCTGCCCCACATCGATGAAGTAGAACTCCAGGAGGGAGCGCGTCCCCAGGTCGGCGCGATCGACCCATCCCCAGCGCCCGCGCGCGCGCGCCCGGCAGCGTCCGTCGGCCTCCTTGAACGAACCGTCGCGATTGCGCTCGAGGCGCACGCGATCGCCCCAGAGCAACTCGCTGAGGAGGGGATCCTTCGGCGACTTCGCTTGCGCCTTGCTGTACTTGTAGAGGGGCGCCGTGTCCGTGCGCACGTAGAAGATCGAGCCGTCGTCGCGGTCGGCAAAAGGCATCGTGCACCTCACGGGGGTAGCGGGAGCGTGGCGCCCGCGGCGCATTCGCCCGCAGGAAGTCGCGCGGAGGCGAGCGCAGCACGGCCAACCTACCGCGAACGCGAACGGGGCGCCAATCGTGGCGCCCCGCCGTGCCGGACTGATCGTTAGGCGATCAAGCGACTGCGGCGTGCCGCCGCGCGACGAACGCTACGCCGCCGTGTCGGGATAATCCGTGTAGCCGCGTTCCCCCGGCGTATAGAACGTCGAGAAATCGGGCGTGTTGAGCGGGAGCCCGCGTTGGAATCGCGTTGCCAGGCGCGGGTTGGCCAGCGCCGGCCTTCCGAACGCCACCAACTCGGCGTCACCGCGCTCCAGCACCGCCTCGGCCCGATCCAGGTCATATCCGCCAGATGCAATGTACGGCCCGCCAAACGTCTGTCGCAGCGTGTGGCGGAAGCCTTCGGGCACCTGCGGCGCTCCCATGGATGAGTGGTCGAAGAGGTGGAGGTACGCCAACCCCATCGCCCCGAGCTCCTTTACCAGCGCGATGTATTGCGGCTCGAGCTCCGCGAAGGCCCCGGTCTGGTTGAACGCGCCATAGGGGGAGAGACGGATCCCGACCCGCTCCGCGCCGATCGCCGCCACGGTGGCGCGCGCCACTTCGAGCGCGAAGCGGTTGCGCGCCTCCGGCGTGCCGCCGTAGGCATCGGAGCGACTGTTCACGTTGCCGTTGAGGAACTGCTCGATGAGGTAGCCGTTCGCGCCGTGCAACTCGATGCCGTCGAAGCCGGCCTCCATCGCCAGCTTCGCGGCGTTCGCGTACTCACCCACCGTCTCCGCGATCTCCTCGACGGTAAGCGCCTGCGGTGTCGACGCCGGCTGCATTCCGGCAGCATCGGTGTAGATCCCCTCGCCCAGCGCGCTCCCCGTCGGGCCGACCACCCGCGCCCCCACGGGCAGATTGTCCACGTGTCCCACGCGCCCCGTGTGCATCAGCTGCACGAAGATCTTCGCGCCCTGCGCATGGACCGCGTCGGTGACGGGGCGCCAGCCGGCAACCTGCGCCTCGTTGAAGAGACCGGGGATGCGGGTGTATCCGAGACCGTTGGGCGAGGGAGATGTTCCTTCGGTGATGAGAAGACCGAGATCCGCGCGTTGCGCGTAGTACTCGGCCATCAGCGGCGTGGGGATGTTGTCGGCGCTGGCACGGCTTCGCGTCATCGGCGCCATGACCATGCGATTCTTGAGCGTGAGGTGCTTGAGCTGGAACGGGTCGAACAGCACGGGGGACTCCATGAGCGGGGGGTGACCGATTACTATACTGACAGGTACATATATTACCGATCGGTACAGAAATGGCAACTGGGCGCGACGTAACAGCTGAACGGCAAACGCGGGGGCGCCCTCGCGAGTTCGCCCTGTCGGACGCGTTGGACCGCGCGCTTCCGATCTTCTGGCGCGATGGCTACGAGGGCGCGTCGGTGAGCGAACTCGCCGAGGCGATGGGGATCAGCAAGCCCTCGCTCTACGCCGCGTTCGGGGACAAGGAGGGGCTGTACCTGCAGGCGCTGCAGCGCTACGGCGAGCAGCGGGAGGCACATCGGCGTCATGTGCTCGACGCGCAGCCCGACGCGCGACTGGCGATCGAGTCGTTCCTGCTTTCCGTCGTTGCCGCGTACACCGATCCTGCGCTCCCGGGCGGGTGCATGGTGGTGAGCGGGACGAGCACCTGCGACGGGGCCGCGGTCCCCGAGTCGGTGAAGCAGGCGCTCTGCTCGGCGCTCCAGGTCGGGGCGTCGTCGATCGAGAGTCGCCTCGAGCGTGCGCAGCGCGAAGGGGCGCTCGCGCCGACGGTCGATGTCGCGGCGCTCGCGACCTACTTCAACACGGTCATCGCCGGGCTCGGGGTGCAGGCCAAGGGTGGTGCCTCGCGCACGGCGTTAGGCGAGGTGGTGCACGCCGCCATGCGCGCGTGGCCCGAGGCCACGCGCGCCGGCGACTCCCCTAGCGACGCGCAGCGAGCAAGGCGTTCGCGCGGGTCCTGACGGCGGTCCAGCGCGCCATCGCGGCGCGCCCCTGTGCGCGAGCGTTGGCGCAGGCGGCCACCTGAACCGCCGTCGGCGCGACGTCGGCTCCCTGCATCGCCATCGCTGCCGTTTGCATCGTGTTGCTGACCGCCTCGAGCGTCGGCGTAGCGGGCGCCGCTCCGCGCCGGCGGAATCCACCACGGATGTTGCGCTGCAGTCCCGACGGGGCGAGCGCTTCGAGTTCCTGCCTCACCGCGTCCGCCTCCGTTCCGCTCACCGATGCGAGCTGCTTCCCCAATTCTCGCGCCTCGTTGAAGGCCCGGTGCGCCGCGACGGCGCCGTTGTACATCTCGGCGCTCAGGCCATCGAGCTGCGCGAGTGCCGTCGGCGTGATTCGCACCCGCGGATCGAGCATCAGGTCGAGTGGCTGCGTCGTCGATGCACCGTCGACCGTCAGTCGCACGGTGTATCGCCCCGGCGGCGCCCACGGCACATTGTAGTTGGGGTACGTGTGCCCCGGCACGGCACCGGTGGCCTCCTCGTCACCCGCGGGGATCAGGTCCTGCGGCGAGACGGGGTCGTAGCGCAGGTCCCAGGCGAAGCGATGCATGCCGGCGCTGGTGCGCACCGCGATCTGCGGCGCCGGCCAGTACAGCGGGAGCCCGCAGTACGCCGCGGTCGGCGTGGCCTGGCACACCTTGTCGTACGCCGCCATGTCCTTCCCCGGATCGGGATCGAAGACCGGCTCATTGCTCGAATAGGTGCGAATCACCTTGCCGCGTGTGTCGACGATCTCGAGCGTCACGACGCCCGCGGCATCCTTCGGCAGGTAGTAGTCGATGATCCCGCCGGGCATCGGATTGTCGCCCGACGGGACTTCCGGCGGCCACGGCGTCGGTTCGTTGGTCCCGAAGCGCACGCGTACGGCCGGTGCGGGCTTGAAGAGGTAGGGCTTGTTGGCGCCGAGCGAGGAACGCGCGGCGGCGGCCTGCCGGAACGGGGTCACGTCGTCGAGGATCCAGAAGCCGCGCCCATGCGTCGCGGCGACGAGGTCGGCACAGTGGCAGGTGGAGTCGTCCTTCACCTGGATGTCGCGCACGGAGCTGGCCGGCATCCCGTTCTTGATCGATTGCCAGTGATCGCCATCGTCGAAGGAGACCCACACCTGCAGGTCGGTGGCGGCGTAAAGGAGTCCGGGTTGGCGCGGATCCTCGCGGATCGCGTTGGCTACGGCGCCGCCGGCAATCCCCGTGTTGATCTCCGTCCACGTCTTCCCGCCGTCGTGCGTGCGCCAGAAGTGCGGGTTGATGTCGTCGATGCGGAGCGTGTTGGCAGCGGCGTACGCGGTCCCTGCGTCGAAGTGCCCCGCCTCGATGTTGAAGATGCGGGTCCACGGCTTGATGGCTGGCGGCGTGACGTTGCGCCAGTTGGCGCCACCGTCGGTCGTGACCTGGATCATCCCGTCATCGGCGCCCGTCCAGATGATCGAAAGACTGCGCGGTGACGGCGAGAGCGCGGTGATGCTCCCCATCGGTCCCGGTGTCACGCTGCTCGCATACTTCCCGGCGGTCGGCGGAACCTCCCACGTCTGCCGTGTGAGGTCGGGCGATATGCGCGTCCAGCTCTTCGCCTTGTCGACGCTCTTCCACACCACGTTGGAGGCGTAGTACATCGTGCGCTGGTCGACGGGGGAGAAGTGCAGCGGCATGGTGCGCACGTTGCGGCTGACGGAGCCACCACCGGGAAGCGTCCCCGAAACATCGGGCCCCACCTGCGTCGTCTGAGCGGTGCGCCGGTCGTACCTCGACACCCCCGAGCGCTGCGAGCCGAAGACGATGTCCGGGTCGTGCGGGTCCGGCGCAGCCATCCCGTACTCCTGGATGTTGACCGGATGCCAGTCGTGGAAGGTGATGCGCCCGTCGTCCGAGCGACTCGCCACGCACGCCGATCCCGAATCCTGCTGCCCGGAGCAGACGCGATACGGGAAGGCGAAGTCCGTCGTGACGTGGTACATCGCCGCGGTGTTCTGGTTGTACCAGTTGCTCCACGACTTGCCGCGATTGGCCGAGACGACCGCTCCCTGGTCGGCCACGGCGATCAGGATCTTCGTATCGTTTGGGTTGACCCAGATACGCTGGTAGTCGTCGCCCCCTGGTGCTCCGCGCACCGCGCTCCACGTCTCCCCCGCCGTCTCGGTCCGCCACATGACCGTGGAGGCCGAGTAGACCACGCTCGCGTCCTTCGGGTCGACGGTGAGCGTCGGGAGGTCGCCGCCACCAATGCGCGCCAGCGGGCGCATGTCCTGCTTCGCGTTCGGCCGCTCGTTGTTCGCGCCGTGCACCGGCTGGAACCAGTGCGCACCACCGTCTGTGGACTTGTAGAAGCCGATCGGACCGCTCGCCGGCGCCACCGCCGCATACAACGTTCCCGGCGCGCTCGGCGCGACCGCGAGGTTGGCCTGCAGGATCGACGGGAGCCCCTCGCTCAGCTGCGTCCACGTCGTTCCGCCATCGGTCGACTTGAAGATCCCCATCCCCGCGTTGCCGAAACCCTGTCCCTCGATGAAGCTCTGCTGCTGCTGCCAGAGCGTGGCGTACACGGTGCTTGGTTCCGATGGATCGAGCAGTACCTCGTTGGCGCTCGTATACTCGTCCTTGTAAAGCACCTTCTCGAACGTCTCCCCGCCGTCGGTCGACCGAAAGACGCCACGCTCGGCGTTAGGCGCGTAGGGGTGTCCGAGCGCGGCGACGAAGAGGCGATTCGGGTTGTGCGGGTCGACGGCGATCGCCGCGATCATCTGCGTCTCGCGAAGGCCAAGGTGCTTCCATGTCCGCCCGCCGTCGGTCGACTTGTACATCCCGTCGCCGATCGACAGGTCGGGGCGAATGATCCCCGCCCCGCTCCCGACATAGATGACGTCGGGGTTCGATGGGGCCACGCCGATCGCGCCGATCGAGGTGGTCGGCTGGTCGTCGAAGATCGGGACCCAATTGGCGCCGTAGTCCGTCGAACGCCAGACGCCCCCGTTGTCGAAGCCGGCGTAGGCGACGTTGGGCTGCGAGGGGACGCCGGTGACGGCGCGCGCGCGCCCGGCGCGCGTCGGGCCGATCTGACGCCAGCGCATCGCGTCGAAGGAGAGCTCCTGCGCTGCAACGCGAGCAGGGAGGGCAGCGGCCAGGAGCGGGAGGATCAGGAGCGTCGCGAACGGGGAGCGCGCGATGCGGAAGGATAGTGCGGGCACGGGAATGTCGATGCGAGGCGTCACGAAGAGGCGCAGACGGCGCGCCGGTGATACGCCCAAGATGCCATCGCGCCCGCGAAGGTGACAGGAGCGGTGCCCGGGGGGCGCCCGGTGCACGTGGAAAAGAAGATGCAAACGCGATGCGGCCGCCCTCCACCCAGGAGAGCGGCCGCGTCGGCCTAACGACGGTAGGCGTCGAGCGCCCGGCCGCTCGCTACTTGCGGGTGCGGAGGCGCCCTTCGGCGGTGCCGAGCGACCAGCGCCCCTCGGCCGACTTCGGCGCATTGCTCACGGCCTGCTGCCCGAGGACGACCGTCAAGGTGCCCTCGCGGGTCTCGGCCTGCAGCACGAGATCCGAGTCGAGGACGGCGACCTGCATCGGAAGCGACGCGTGCTCGCCCTTCATGCGCGCGTTTGCCACGAGCGTCCCCGCCGAGTCGGCGACGACGATGGTGGCCGGGAAGGCGATGGCACGGTTCGGCGTACCGAAGTGGTACGTGGCGATGACGCGCGGGGTTTCTTCGCGCGCGGTCTGCGCACTGGCATCGTTGCTGACGGCGGCGGTCAGGGCGACCGCAGCCGCGGCAGCCAGGGTGGTGCGATAGATGGTCGGTAACATGGGGCGGCTCCTTTGGATGTATGTAGACGACGAACGAACGTCGGGCGTACCAGTACTGCGGTAGAATCGAGCGAGCGCGGACACCTAGCGCTGTTCTGCCGTTGTGCGGACGCCCAGAGGCGCACTGCACGGTTTGATGTGTCCGACGCGAAGGATGCTAGAAGTGCCCGATACGCGCGACAAGTTGTCATGACAGGTGGGGCCGCCCCGACGATCGAACCGGTCGTGGCGTCACGACGCGGCGTCCGTATCACCTTGGCTGTGCGATCGCCCTCGCAATGGGAATGCGCATGGGTCGGATGTACCAGACGCATCGCAGCGCCGACCACCTGTGGTGCGCACTACGTCGCTAGGGGTGCGGAGGTGTCAGCGGCGATTCGGTGCGTCGAGCGCGATGCGCGACGCACCTCTGCCGCGACGCTGCGGGAGCGGCGCCAGCGTGTCGTCCTACTCGCGTCCCTCGTCCCGGCCCTCTTCGTGCGCGACCCCGAGGAACGACCCCATGACGATCTGCACCGCATGCGTACGACCGTCGTCGGTGAGCGGAATGGAGAAGTCCTCCATCGCCACACCATCGACGGCGACCGATGCCACGCCGCACTCCACGCCGCCGGGGTTCGTCACCCGGATGACGTAGTGCGCGCTCCCGCGCCGGTAGCGGATCGTGAACGCCGGCCACGTCGGCGGGATGCACGGGTCGAGCGTTAGGCGATCGCCGCGCAGCGTGAAGCCGAGGAGCGACTCCACCGCCACGCGGTACATCCAGCTCGCCGAGCCCGTATACCACGTCCAGCCGCCGCGACCGAGGTGTCCTTCGGCGGTATAGACGTCGGCGGCGACGACGTAGGGCTCGACCTTGTATCGTGCCACGTCGTCGGGTGTCGAGGCGTGGGTGAGCGGGTTGAGCATCTGATACAGCGCGAACGCACGCGCCCCGTCACCGCGCCGCGCGGTGGCGCGCACCGCCCAAAGCGCGGCGTGCGTGTACTGCGCGCCGTTCTCCCGAACGCCAGGAAGGTA
Source organism: uncultured Gemmatimonadaceae bacterium (assembly GCA_964637355.1). Classification (GTDB taxonomy): domain Bacteria; phylum Gemmatimonadota; class Gemmatimonadetes; order Gemmatimonadales; family Gemmatimonadaceae; genus SCN-70-22. Next base: position 23,941 of record CAZWVG010000015.1, on the reverse strand, counting down.
TCCCTTGATGTAGCCGGGATCGTGTGGTGTCTTGTCGAACGCCGGCGTGAGCAGCATCAGCAGGCGCGCATCGTTGCGCACCAGATGTTCCTCGAACGAGGCCATCGCGTCCGCCTGGCGATCGGGGGCGGCGGCGCCGGAAATGACCCCCCAGCTCTGCGCGATGGAATCGATGCGGCATTCGTCGCTTGAGGCCGAACCGAGCGGCGTGCCGTCGTCGAAGTAGGCGCGGCGGTACCAGGCACCATCCCACCCGTGCGTCTCTACCGCGACGGTGTAGGCGTCGGCCCGCGCGCGAAAGTCTCGCACCACGTCGTGATCGCCTCGCCCTTCTGCCCATTCGGAGAAGTCGCGCAACGTGCGGATGAGGAACCAGGCGAGCCACACGCTCTCGCCGCGCCCCTCGATCCCCACTCGATTCATGCCATCGTTCCAATCGCCACTCCCGATCAGCGGGAGTCCATGCGCTCCGGTCGTGCACGCCTTGCGTAGTGCACGCAGGCAGTGCTCGTAGACGCTCGCGTGCTCGTCCGTGACTTTCGGAAGGTCGTACACCTCGTACTCGTGCGGCTCGAGCGGGCGCATCGAAAGGAAGGGGACGTATTCTTCGAGCACGGAGTGGTCGCCGGTGGTGCGCAGGTAGTGATCGACGACGTACGGGAGCCAGGCCAGGTCGTCGGAGAAGCGCGTGCGCACGCCGCGCCCGCTCTGCGGGTGCCACCAGTGCTGCACATCGCCCTCGACAAACTGCCGTGCGCTCGCACGGACGATGTGCTCGCGGGCGATCGCCGGTTCGGCGTAGACGAACGCCATCACGTCTTGCAGCTGGTCGCGGAAACCATACGCACCGCTGCTCTGGTAGAGCGCGGAACGCGCCCACATCCGGCAGGCAAGCGCCTGGTAGAGCGTCCAGCGATTCACCATCGCGTCGAATGTCGGTTCCGGCGTCTCGACGGTGATGGCCGACAGGCGTTCGTTCCAGGCATCGCTCGCTGCACGCAGCGCGGCGCCGGCATCGTCCACCGTGGCGTGCTGCGCCAGGAGGTCGCGCGCGGCATCCTCGGATGCGCCAGCGCCGAGCCGCACCACGAGCTCGCGTGTCTCGCCCGGTGCCAGATCGACAATGCACTGGAGTGCGCCGCAGGGATCGAGCCCCACGCCGGTCGCCTTGCCGAGCGTCTCCTCGCGCAGCGCCGCCGGCGCGCGCAGCGTGCCGTTGCGTCCAATGAAGGCACGTCGATCGCCGCTGTACCCCGTCACGGGTTCGCTGACCGAGAGAAAGGCGACCCAGTCGGAGAATTGCTGGTCGTAGTAGTTGCGCGCGAGGATCGCCGAGCGCTCGCGATCGAAGCGCGTGCGCACGTGGTGCTGACTCTGCGTGCGCTGGACCCCGAGCGTCCATTCGACAAACGCGGTCACCGAGATCCGCCTCGGCTGCGTGCCGCGATTCGTGAGCGCGAGGAGCGAGAGCCTCACCGGCGCGTCGGCGGCGAAGCCCACGGTGAGTTGCGACGCGATGCCTGCGTGCTCGGTGACAAATGATGAAAAGCCAGCGCCATGGGTAACCGTGAATGCGTCGCCATTGAACACCGGCGCCGGCGTCGCGCTCCACAGGTCGCGCGTCGTCTCGTCGCGCAGGTACAATACATCGCTTGCGGGATCCGACACCGGGTCGTTGTGCCACGGTGTGAGGCGATAGAAGTAGCTGTTCTCTGCCCAAGTGGTCCCGGCCCCGGTCTCCGAGACGATGCACCCTCCCTGCGCGTTCGCGATGACGTTGACCCACGGCGCCGGAGGGAGCCGGTCGGCGACGATCGACATCTCGTAGTCCCCGTCGGCGTTCATGCCGCCAATGCCGTTGTCGAACGACCGCAGTAGAGCGACGCCATTCTCACTGCTGTTCGATCTCCCGCGCGAGCCCGCGTGCGCCCTCGACGCGCGCCCCTCGGGCGAAGCGGATCGTGATGCAGCCGGTGCGTCGGTGGCGTCCGGGGTTGCGCCCGCGACCGCCGAATGCGCGCTGGCATGCTGGATGGCATGCTGGATGGCATGCTGGATGGCATGCTGGCTGGCATGCTGGCTGGCATGCTGGCTGGCATTCGCGCTGGCGCGCGCGCTGGCATGTGCGTGCACGCGCTGGACCACCGACAGCGAGGGCGGCGTGCTGCGCCCCGACGGTCGCAACGACGGCATGTCCACCGTCTCGTCCTCGTCGCCGTCCTCGTCGCGATCACGCTCCGCCGTGAGGTTCGCGCTCAACGGGCGACCGTCGCAGCGGATCACCACGTGCGCGGTTGCCTCCAGCATCAAGAGGTCGGACGCTGACATCAAGTCGCGACGGCGCAGAAAGACGCCGCCCGGGCGGTCGATGACCGACGCGTCGCTCGCCGTGTACATCACCTCGGTGATGCGGTCGTTCAGCTCCTGCAGATACGTGTTGGGATACGCATTCACGATCACCAGGTCGACCTTGAGACCCCGCCGCCGCAGGTAGCGGTGTGCCCCGAACAGCTGGCGCAGCGTCGGCAATCCTTCACTGGACTCGATGCGCGCGAGGAGAATGGGGAGGTCGCCCGAGATGCCGTTCGCCCAGAGCCGCGCCTGTGATGCCTTGTTCGCCCGCTGCGCCTCCACTGCGCCTCGCATCTGCGGGTCGGCATAGAGGAGGTGCCCGGCGATGTCCTGGAATACCGCCGCATCGGCGGGGGTAATGTCGAGCTCCCGGAGCTCGATCTGCGTCGAGGTCCAGGTGAGGTCGAGGGCGCGCTGCCCCGAGTGTGCATCGTGGTAGCGCCCCGCCAGTTCGAAGGCGCGCTCGCGCGTCGGTGCAACGAGCGTGGTGAAGGTCACCGGCACCGACTGTCCAGGTGCAAGGCGCACGCGGATACGCAACGCGAAGATCGGATCGAGCACCGCACCCGTCGTCCCGCCGAGCGCCCCGTCGATCGACAGCGCGTGCGGAGTGCGCGTGGTGCGACCGCGTCCGACAAAGCGCGCACGATCGGTCTCGTACGTCACGCGCCCGACCATCTCCTTCACCGCGTCGACGACGTGGACGAGATAGTCCGGCGTCTCGTCGGCCGCGCGAGGGCGACGGCTCGCCGTGAGCGCGGTACACCACTCGTGCCACTCGGTCTCGACGAAGAGGTTGGCGAATGCGGGGTGCGCGAGATCCGCTTCCGCTGGGCCGAGGAGGATCTCGCCGTAGCTCGTCAGCTCGACCTCGCGAGGCGCACTCCCGTTGTTGGTCAGCGTGACGCGTCGCACTTCGGCGGCGTCGGCGGCAACGACCGCGATCTCGGTGCGCGTCTCGATCGCGCCGTCGGCGCGATGGAAGGTCACGCGATCGCTTGCGAGCAGGACGCGGTACCAGTCCGCATCGACGCCGGTTGGTTGATGTGCGGTGGACCACTGCCGCCCGGTGGCGACATCGTGCACGTAGCAGAATTGTCCGGTGTCGTCGCGCGTGCCGTCGGCGCGCCAGCGGGTGACCGCCCGATCGTCGTAGCGACTGTATCCGCCGCCGCCATTCGTCACCATCACGGCGTACGGCGTCGATCCCAGCAACGCGACGTGCGGGCGTTCCGTGTGCGGCGTGTCGATCTCGCGAACGGCGGCGCGCTCCAGCTCGGGCTTGGGGAGCGCTTCCTCGGGGTCCACGACCTGCGCGTCCTGCAGCACGAGCCGGCGCGGGACGCGCTCGTGGAGGAGGAGCTCGGCCGACTGCACCAGCGGGTCGGCGTGAAAGCGGCGCTGCCAAACACGTGACAGCAGCACATTGGTCAGCGCCACCATCGACATCCCGACGTGATGCGCCATGTAGTTCTGCACGATGGCGAAGCGACGCCCGGGGTCGGGGCGGGTGAAGTCGAGCGCGTCACGAAATCCGTAAGGGCCCAGCGCACCGGCGCGCTCGAGGCGGGACAGGTTCGGGAGCGCATCGCGGAGGTCGATCATCGCCGCCAGCACCGTCGCGTAGGGCGCGATCACGAGGTCGCGCCCCAGTCCGCGCTTGAGTGCCAGGTCGGGGATGCCGAATGCACGGTACTGGTAGGTGAGGTGCCGGTCGCGCACGTTGTACGCGCTCTCGCTCACCCCCCACGGGACGTCGCGCTCCTCCGCAAACGAGATCTGGCGGCGCACCGACGTGCGATACGTCTGCGCCAGAAGCGTCTGCGGGAGTGAGCGCATGACGAGCGCCGGCATGAGATACTCGAACATGCTCCCGCTCCACGAGACGAGCGACGTCTCGCCAGCCGCGCGCGTCAGCGTGCGTCCGAGTCGGAACCAGTGGTCGAACTTGACGTCGCCCTTGGCGATCGCGACGAAGCTGGCCAGGCGCGCCTCCGAGGCGAGCAGGTCATAGAACGACGCATCGCAGCAGTGGGTCGTCGTCTGGTAACCGATGGAGAAGAGTTCGCGCGACTCGTCGAAGAGAAAGCTGAAGTCCATCTCCATCGCGTAGTCGTAGGCACGCTCGGCGAGCGCTTCGAGCCGGACGAGCAGCTGTGCGGCCGCTGGCGAGTCGGCGGCGAGCTGGCGCAGTGCGATGCGCGCATAGGGGGCGCGCGTGCGACCGGTGGAGCCCTCCGCGCCCAATCGTTCCATCAGGCGTGCATCCGCCTCGAGCAGGGTGAGGCTGTAGTCGATCCATTCCAGCGTTGGGGCACGCCCTTCGGGCACCTCGGGGGGCTCGGCGATGACGGCGCGCGCGCGGCGAAGGTGGCGCCCGATCGCCTCGACCTGTGCCTCGTCCGGGCGCGCGTCGCGCGGGGGAGGGAGGTGCCCCATGCGAGTGGACTCGCCGGCGAGCCGGGACACGGCGGCCTGCGCCTGGTGCAGTTCGGCCGCCGCACCGGCGCGAACCGACGGCGGGAGGACTGCCGGCAGCTGCAATCGCTCCTGCGCGAGGGCGAGCGCCGAGCTCAGGGCGCGCCACAGCCGCGCATCGAGCGCCGGTTCATCGATCGCGGCGAGGCACGCCTGTCGCAGCGCCAGGAGGTGGCCGGCGAGATTGCCACTATCGACGGTGGAGATGTACGGCGGCTCGAGCACGCGCAGGTCGTGCAGATCGTACCAATTGAAGAAGTGCCCCCGATACCGCGCCATGCGTTCCATCGAGCGCATCGCCTGCTCGAGTCGCTCCGCCATCTCGTCGAGCGTGATCGCGCCGAGGTCGCGCGCGCTCACGATCGACAGGAGCTGCAATCCGAGATTGGTCGGCGAGGTGCGCATCGCCACCTCGAGCGTCGGATTGTCCTGGATATTGTCGGGGGCCAGCCAGTTGGTCGCAGGGCCGGTGAAGCGATCGAAGAAGCGCCAGTGCAGGAGCGCGTAGCGCATCGCCGCATTGCGGTCGCCGGGGGCGAGGCGCCGTTCTTCGTAGCTCGCTGGCGCACTCAACGCGACGGCCAGCGCCGGTGACGCAAGCCAGAGGAGGACCAGCGGGACGGCGGCAACCGCGAGGTGCCACAGACGCGTGCGCGCCGCCGGTGCGATGGTCGCCCACGACGCACCGTCGAAGAGGAGTCCGCCCTGCCACGCCCAGCTGAATCCGGCCGCCACCAGCATGACGAGAGGGAGCGCGACCGCGGGCCACATCGTCTTCCAGACGTCGCGTCCCGAACCGGCGACGACACGCTCGGTCTGCGACGCCGTCTGCCATTCGAGAAGGTTCCGGTGCGAGACAAACAGGCGATAGAGTGTCCGCACGATGGCATCGGCCGAGACCCACGCCTGGTGCGGGAGGAAGGCCACCGCCTGCGCCAGCTGCTGCGCGCTCGTCACCGCGTCCTGCCCGACCGCGGCGTAATAGGCACGCCACGATTTGTCGAACGGGGGGCGCACCAGGGCGAGGAGGAGCGAGAGGATCCACGGCGCGGCGATCCCGCCAAGTCCCAACAGCGTCCAGCGCAGGGGCGAGCCGGGGAAGACCGTCCACGCCGCGAGGAGGAAGACGAGCTGCGCGATCTCCACGGTGCTGCGCCGCAGGTTGTCGAACAGCTTCCAGCGCGAGAGCGGCGACAGGCGATTCGGCTCGATCCCCTCCGGCCCGGGGACGTGCGACGTCAACCAGCGCAGGAGCTGCCAGTCGCCGCGAATCCAGCGGTGCTTGCGTCGGGTGTAGCTCAGGTAGCGCGACGGATACTCGTCGTAGACGGTGATATCGGTCGCGAGCCCCACGCGCGCGTAGTTTCCCTCGATCAGGTCATGCGAGAGGAGCGTGTTCTCGGGAAAGCGCCCGCGGGTCGCGCGCTCGAACGCATCGACGTCGTAGATCCCCTTCCCGGTGAAGCTCCCCTCGGCGTACAGGTCCTGATAGACGTCGGATACTGCCGTCGTGTAGGGGTCGACGCCGGGGTGACCGGAATGGATCGCCGCGAACATCGAGCGGAACGCGCTCCGGAGCGAGACGCCGACGCGCGGCTGGATGATTCCGTATCCCGCCACGATGTCGCGCCCGTCGTCGTCGAAGACCGCCTGGTTGAGCGGGTGCGCGATCGTTCCGATCAGCGCCGTCGCGGCGTTGGGAGGAAGCGCGGTGTCCGCGTCGAGCGTGATGACGTACCGCACGTGGCGTAGCACCTTCGTCTCGCCGACCACGGTGGAGAACGCCGAGAGGTCGCCGCCCCGAATGAATCGATTGAGCTGCGCGAGCTTCCCGCGCTTGCGTTCCCAGCCCATCCAGACGCCCTGGACCGGATTCCACTCGCGCGACCGGTGGAAGAGGAAGAAGCTCTCTTCATTGAGCGCCGCATACCGCCGATTGAGCGCGCGCACTCCGTCGGCAGCGGCCGCCACGATCTCGGCGTCCGCCGGTTCGTGCTCCTGCGCTGCATCCGTGAAGTCGCTCAACAGCGCGAAGTGCAGGCGCTCTCGCCGATTGGCGAGGTACTGGACTTCGAGGTGCTCGAGCGCCTCCTCGACCGCGGCGACCGACCCGAGGAGTGTCGGGACGACCACGACCGTGCGCGCATGCTCGGGGATTCCCCCTTCCTGCAGATCGAGCTTAGGTAGAATCGACGGGGGGAGGAGCGCCGTGAGCGCGTCGTTGAGCGCATGGACGGCGAGGTCGTTCGCGGGAATCAGCGCCACCAGCAGGACGAGCGGCAACGCACCCCACGACACGCCACCGGCGAGCCAGAGGAGCGCGCCGAGCGCGGCGGCAGTCCCGGCCAGCACGCCGCCGAGGAAGACGATGTTGGGATGTCGTCGCAGCGCCCGGAGGATGCGATCGCGGATTGGCGGGAGGTAGTCGGTCGCCTCCTCCAGCTCATTCAAGCCACGGTCGACGAGGTAGTAGCCGACGTGCGCCTCGCGCGCGTTCGAGCCGTGCTGCTTGCTCGCGTCACGCGCCATGTCGAGGACCACGTTCGCGACATCCGACTCGCTCAGGCTGCGCCGCTTGGCGATCGACTCGACGACGTGTCGATAGTGGTCTCGCGTGGCGAAGGTCTGCTCCGCGTAACACCCGGCCGGGTCGGCGCGCAGCACCTGCTCCATCACGCTCTGCCGCTCCACGAACGTGCGCCAGTCACGGCGCGCGATCGCGCGCAGGCTCGTGATGCTGTTGGCCATCACGATCTGCGTCATCGCCGAGCGCTGCGTGGAGCGTGCCGATGCTTCCTCGGCGCTCAACCCCTCGTCGTCCATCCACGACTCGAGCCAGAGGAGCGGGGGGAACGAACCGCGCGCCAGGCGCAGGCGCGTGAGGAAGCGCGTCACGAAGGTCGGCGTCAGCGCGTGGGTCGAGCCGACAAAGGTCCGCAGCGTTTCGCCGAGCGCGTCCTGCCCTTCTTCGTTGGCCGACTGGATGCGCTTCGCCCAGTCGTCGGCCTGTTCGACCTCTTCGACGCGCTGCATGGTGCGGAGCGTCATGCGGCGCACGCTCTCGAGGAGTCCGAGCCGGAACATGGCGGGGATCGCCCACAGCTCACCGAGCGAGAGCGGTGAGATCTCCTGGAACGCGCTCACGAAGCGATCGACGTTCTCGAGGTCGATGCGTCCTTCGCTATGGGAGATGAGGCTGATCGCCAGCTCGTATACCCGCGGATAGCCCGCCAGCGGACCGCGCGAGAGTTCGGGGAGCTCTCGATAGTAGCCGCGCGGGAGGCTTTCGTTGACCTCGGCGATGTGCTCCTGCACGACGTGAAAATTGTCGAGGAGCCATTCGCCGGCCGGACCGACGTCGACCTCCTTCCCAAAGAGCGTGAGCAGGCGATCGTGGGCCGCCGTGAGGATGCGTTCGGTTCCTTGCAGCCGCGACAGGAGCCTGGCGGAGCGATGGACGCGGCGAACGACCGAGCGCTGGCTTCGCGCGAGCTGTCGCGCGCGTTCGGCGAGCTGGTCCGCGCCGAGGAGTGTCCCGCGGATCGGACCGGTCAGGAGGTCGTCGGGAATCTCACGACGGCCGATCCCTAACAGCCGGGAGAAGAATCGCTCGTGCGGTCGCGCGGTGCTGCGCGCGCGCTGCTTTCGGGAAGGTCGAGTCGCCACAGCGACAAGATACCCGAGGCGCGCGTCGAGGCTTCACGCTCTCACTGGGGGTGTGCGCGTGATCCTCCCGGGCGAGCTGTGCATCACCCTAACGAGCGATGCGGGGATCCCGCGTCGCCCGTCGGGGTCGCCAGCGATGGCTGGTCGTCAGTCCTGCACCGCACCGGCGGACGCTGCCAGCTCCGCCAGCTCGCGCTCGATGCGGGCGAGGAGTGTGCGCATGAGGGCGAACTGCTGGCGATGCGTCTGCGTCGGGGGGTAGAGACTCCCCTGCTGCACCCCCTGGCCATTGAACTCGCCAGCGAGTCCGTAGATGCGTCCTTGCAGTCCCGCCTGCCCGCCCCGGATGCGGCGTTCGACCGCGGTGAGGCGCGTCAGGATGCTGTCGGCGTGTAGTCTGGCGCTGCTGTCGCGCGCGGCGCCGCGCTGCTCGGTGATCTGGCGACGGAGCGCGGCGGCCCGAGTGCCGGCGGCGGTGACGCCATCCTGCGCGTCGGCGACCTGCAGGAGGAAGCGCTCGCGCTCGCGCTGCTGTGCGACAGGGACCGGGAGGAGCGGATCGGGCTTGACGACAACGGTGCGTCGCGCGGTAGTGCCGTCGGCGTCGAGCGTGACGCTGTACGTGCCGGGCGCGACAAACGGGCCGCGATCGCCGATCTCGTGCGTGGGACGCGGAAGCGCTTCCGGCGCCCCGTCGTCCTCCCCGCCGCGGCCGCTCGGTGGGGGCGGGCGATGGCGCAGGTCCCAGTTCACGCGTTGGATCACGCCCGTCGCCTTCGGCGCCTCGAGCACGCGCACGACACGTCCGTCAGCTGCAGCGATCGTGACCGTCACCCTGGTCGCTGGGCGCCCGAGTGTATAGGAGATGATCGCACCGTCGGGCGGGTTCTCGCCCGCGTAGGCGCCTTGCGCGCGATACGAGAAGTCGGCCCAGTACTGGAAGAGCGTCGCGTCCCGAATGGCGAAGAGATGCGCTGGCTCCCGCGCGATCGACGGAGTCCACGCCGCGAGCGGCGCCGCGTCGTCGAGGATCCAGATCGAGCGCCCGTGGGTCCCGACCACGATGTCGTGCGTGCGCGGGTGGACGAGGAGATCGTCGTAGCGCGTGGTCGGGAGCGAGGCGACGCGCGCCCAGGTGCGCGCGGTATCGACCGACATGTAGAGGGCGAACTCGAGCCCGGCGAAGACAACATGCGGGTTGCCGGGATACTCGTACACGGTGCGGACGGGAATGTCGCCCGGGAGGTTTCCGGTGACTCGCGTCCAGTGCGCCCCGAAGTCCGTCGTCCGGAAGAGGTACGACGCCTCGTCGCCGCTCCGGTGCCCGTCGAAGCTCGCGTATGCCGCGCCGCGGGCGAGTTCGGAGGCGTGGACGCGGCTCACGAGCGTCCCGGTCGGGACGCCGGGGATGGCGGCGGTGACATCGGTCCACGACGCTCCGCCGTCGCGCGATACCTGCACCAGGCCGTCGTCGCTCCCGACCCACAACACCTTGGCATCGCGGGGCGACTCCGAGATCGTGCTCAACTCCGAGAAGGACGACTCGCCGTCGTAGCGCGAGAGCTTGATGTCGCGTCCCGGCACCCCCATGACGGCGATCGTATCGCGATTGACCCGCCGCGTGAGGTCGGGGGTGCGCGTCCACGAGTTCCCCGCATCGCGACTGATGAAGAGACGATTGCCCCCTACATACAACGTGCCGGGCGTATGCTGCGAGACGACGATCGGCGCCGTCCAGTCGAAGCGGTACGCCGAATCGTTTTCGGCCGGAGGAAACGGCTTCAGTCCGAGGCGGTCGCCCGTCTCGATGTCGAAGCGCTGCATCGCGAGGTTCTGGCTCGCCGTGTAGACGCGTCGGGCATTGAAGGGATCGGGGCGCTGGTACATCCCGTCGCCAAAGCCGATCTGCCGCCAATCCTCGTTCACGATGCCGAGCCAGTGGCGCGTCGCGCTCGGCCCCATCCACGAGTGATTGTCCTGCATCCCGCCATAGATCCAGTACGGATCGCGGTTGTCGACGGCGATCGAATAGAACTGCCCGATGGGAAGGTTGTTCATCCGTACCCAGGTGATCCCCAGGTCCCACGTCTCGTGCAACCCGCCGTCGCCACCGAGGTAGACGTGGCGTGAGTCGCGCGGGTCGACCCATACGGCGTGGTGATCTCCCTTGAGCCCGACGTCGTAGGTGGGGCCGGTGGGGAGGGTGAGGAAGGTCTTCCCGCCGTCGTCGCTCCGGTACATGGTCGTTCCCGGCATCCAGATGCGATTCGCGTCGCTCGGGTCGATCACCGGCGACGAGTAATACATCGGGCGCGGGTTGAGCGTGTTCACGCGCGTCCATGTCTCGCCGCCGTCTTCGGATCGGTAGGTGCCGCCAGCCGTTGCGTGCTCGATCGTCGCGATGACGATGCGCGGGTCGGAGCGAGCGATCGCCAGCCCGATGCGTCCCTTGTCGCCCGCGGGAACACCCGCGGTGACCTGATGCCACGTCACGCCACCGTCGGTGGAGCGGTAGATCCCGCTCCCCGGTCCGCCGCCGTTGAAGCCCGACGGCGTGCGCAGGCGCTGGTACATCGCGGCAACGACGAGGTTGGGGTCGCGCGGATTGACCACGACGTCGGTGGCGCCGGTGAGGGAATCCACGTAGAGCGTCCGCGTCCAGCTCTTCCCGCCGTCGGCGGTGCGGTAGATCCCCCGCTCGGTGCTCGCCGACCAGAGGTTGCCGGCGGCGGCCACCCATGCGATGTCGGGATTCTCGGGGTGAATGGCGATGCGCCCGATCTGCCGTGTGCCAGCGAGCCCCAGGTGCGTCCAGGTCTTGCCGGCGTCAATCGACTTGTAGACTCCGTTGCCCCACGACGTGCTCTGGCGGTTGTTCTGCTCTCCCGTCCCGACGTAGAGGATGTTCGGGTCCTTCTCGAAGATCGCCACGTCGCCGAACGTCGCGACGGACTGGTTCTCGAAGATCGACGACCAGGTCGTCCCCTTGTTGGTCGTCTTCCAGAGCCCTCCGCTGGCGGTCGCGACGTAGACCGTGAGCGGGTCGCCGGGCACGCCCTCCACATCGTGGATGCGGCCGCCCATGGCGGCGGGGCCTATGGAACGGAAGCGCAGAGAGTCGAACGGCGTCTGGCCGCGGGTCAGCGCCGGGGCGAAGAGCGCGACGAACACGGGCGCGACGAGCGGGAGACGGAGCGTGCGAACGAAGCGGAGCATCGGGGCGGATGGAGGGAGACGGCGCGAATCTACGTCGGAGGAGCGCCGGAGCGCACGAGCGGCCGGCACCGGCGACTGTGACGAGAATCCCGCGCTGCAACGGTATCGCATCGCAGTCGCCCGTGATATCGTGAGCGCGGTCGCCCATTCCCCATTCCCACCAACGCGCCAGAGGAGCCGCCCCGTGTTTCACACCCTCGACGAGTTTGCCGCCTCGTGGACGTTCGAGTCCGGCGCGATGCAGAAGGTGCTCGACCGGATCACCGATGAGTCGTTAGGCCGCGAGGTGAATCACGAAGGGCGCACGATCGCGCGCCTGGCGTGGCACATCGCCACCACGATTCCGGAGATGATGGGGCGTACGGGACTGCAGGTGACGGGGGTCGACGAGCACGCTCCCCCCCCGGCCCACGCCGCCGCCATCGCCGACGGATACAAGTCCGCTGCCGCCTCGCTCGTCGAGGCCATGCGAGCCCAGTGGACCGATGCGTCGCTCTCCGAGACCGACGAGATGTACGGCGAGCGCTGGCCGCGCACCCAGACGCTCGACGCGCTCATCCTCCATCAGGCGCACCATCGCGGGCAGCTCACGGTGCTCATGCGGCAGGCCGGCCTGCGCGTCCCCGGGATCTACGGCCCCGCGCGCGAGGACTGGGCGAGCATGGGGATGGAACCGCCGGCTGTCTGAGCGCCGTTTGGTCGGTCGACGGATGAGGGAGCGATTTGACACGTGGCGCCCCCTCGCGCCGTAGGTTTCCTGCACCATGCCCCCCTCTCCCGCGACCATCGACTCCGAATTCCCCGGCCTCGCTACGGCGCTGGCCGGGAGCTACCGCATCGAGCGCGAACTCGGGCGCGGTGGAATGGGCGTCGTCTTCCTGGCGCGCGACCATCGGCTCGACCGTCCGGTCGCCCTCAAGATCCTCCCTCCAGCGCTCGCCGCCGACCCCGTCGTTCGCGAGCGCTTCCTGCGCGAGGCGCGCACCGCCGCGCAGCTCTCGCATCCCAACATCGTTCCGGTCTATTCGGCGGACGAAGCGGGGGGATGGGCCTACTTCGCGATGGCCTATGTCGACGGTGAATCGCTCGGCGAGCGCATTCGGTCGTTGGGGGCGCTGCCATCGACCGAGGTCGCCCGCCTGTTGCGCGACGCGGCCTGGGCCCTTGCCTACGCCCACGCGCGCGGCGTGGTACACCGCGACGTGAAGCCCGACAACCTCCTCATCGAGCGCGGGACCTCGCGCCTCGTCGTCACCGACTTCGGGATCGCCTACGCACCCGATGCATCGCCGCTCACGCAGACGGGGCTGGTGATGGGGTCGGTGCACTTCATGAGCCCGGAGCAGGGGGCGGGCGATGCGCTTGATGGCAGGAGCGACCTGTACTCGCTGGGGACCGTTGGCTTTCTCGCCCTCAGCGGACGGCTCCCCTTTCAGCACGACCAGGCGTCGGCGATCCTCGTGCAGCGGGCGACCCGCGACGCCCCCTCGCTCCGCGCCGTCGCCTCCGACGTTCCGCCTGCCATCGCCGAGATCATCGACCAGTGCCTCGCGCGCGATCCCGATGCGCGACCGGCGACCGGCGAAGCGCTCGCCGAGCGCCTGGACCGCGCGCGGGAGGACGTGGTGACGCAGGAGGCGGCGTCGCGTCCGCATCCGCCGCTGAGCGAGACCGACGCGAACCTGGTCTGGCGGCGCGCCGCGCAGCTGCAAGCCGAGGCGGCCGCTCGCCTCGAGGCACGCACGCGCGAGGTCAAGGCGTTGCAGAATCCTGCCGCCGCGAGCTCAAACGATGGAGAGCGTGAGCGCGATGCGTCGGGCGCCTATCGCGTCGAGCAGGTGCAATCGGCCGCCGAGGAGGCGGGAATTTCCCGGCAGTACGTCGCACTCGCACTCGCGGAGCTCAATGCCGAGCGCGGAGAAGGGAAGGGACTGGAGAAGCGCGCCGCCGAGGCATCGCCCGTCGTACGCGCGGCACTCGGCAAGCATCCGCGCACGATCACCGTGAGCCGCACCTTCGATCACGCGCCGCGCGAAGTGCTCGCGGCGATGGGGCACGCGCTGCAACGCCCCCCCGCCGCGCTCAGGCTGCGTGAGACGCTTGGCGGGCACGCGCTCCACGGCGGCGTGCTCCTCTTCGACCTCCCCGTCGTGAGCACCGATGGTTCCGGGACCTACTCGGCCTACATGTGGACCTGGACGCGCTACCAGATGTGGGTGAAGACGCTCCGCGTGCAGCTGGCGGCAGAACCCGGCAATTCCTCGCGGACGATCGTGACGATGAGCATCGAGCTCCCCGAGGGATACTACGCGTCGCTGTGGGAATCGGTGGGGTTCGGCGCGGGCGGGACGGGGATTGGCGGGTTCATCTCGCTCATCCTCGTCAAGAAGGCGGTCCTCGTGACGCTGCTCGGATTGCCGGCGGCGTTGCCGATCATGGCCGGTGGCGCGGCGATCGGAGCGCTAGGCAATCGCCTCCTGTACCAGCACGCGGTGCGCAAGGCAAAAGACGAGCTGTCGTCGGCGCTGAACGAGATCGCGCTCGAGTTCATCCGCGACCACGTCTTTGGCGACCCGTTCGGCGACCCGTCGAAGCAGCGGCGTATCCCGTCGCGCTGACGCGGCGCGCCGGGCGTGCACCCTCCGGCGGCGCCTAACGCTTCAGGAGCACCGACGGAGTCGTGGTGTCGATGAGGAAGACGCCGTCGAACTCCAGCGGCATGACAGCCCGCAGGTCGAACGAGTAATCGAAGGCCGAGTAGCCGATGCTGCGAATCGGGCGCGCGCGCCACAGGATGCGACCCTGCGGGTCTCGTTCGTCGACGCGGAGGTCGGTGACCGTACCGAGACTCGCCGCTGGGCGCGGGATCTGCGCAAGGAGCGCCTCCACGCTTCCGGCAGGCGCAACGTCGGCCTGCATCGCCCCCATCGTGTAGTCGCTGAAGCTCCGCGTAGCGCTGTACGCACCGGCGCGCGTGAGGAGGGAGAAGGCGCGGTAGTCGTACGCGTAGTGGTGCGCGAGCACCGCCCCCATTTGCGCCCCCTGATTGAACGACCGGGCGCTGTCGCCACCGCGGCTCACGTGCACGTCGTGCGCCCACGCGATCGTGCGCGAGGCCGGATAGAGCGTGCGGAGCGCCCAGTCGAGGTTGGCCGCCATGAGGGAATCACGGTCGGGGGAGTTCAGCGTCTCGTTGAGGCGGGCGGCCTGGCGCAGGAGATCGGTGTCGTGCACGGCCCATTCCGTCGCCACGCTATCGGTGCGCGACCGCGCGATCGCCAACCAGCGCTCGCGCCGTGCGGTGACCTCTTGCCAGAGCGAGTCGGCGCGCGCCCGCCAGGTGGAACGCTTCGACTCCGGGACGTTAGGCGTCGCGTAGGACGACTGGCTGCGATATTCCCCGGTGAGGGCGCGGACCCTCCCCAGGTACGCCGGCTCGGTGCGCCGCACGTACGCCTCGAGCGAATCGACGGGGAGCTGGTGGTCCTGCATGTCGTAGCCGACGAAGTGGACCGGGCGAGCAGCTGTCGCATTGTAGGTGCGCATCCACTCCACGAGGGCGAGCATCCCTTCCGTGTTCCAGACGCGAAAGAGGACGCGCATCGCCTCGCGCGCCGTCCCCGTGCCGCCGGTGACGTACGCGTTGAGCTGCTCGACCGCGAGCTGGTTGGCCTCGATGGCGAAGAGATCGAACCCGTCGTGTCGCACGAGATGCCGCACGAGGCGGTCCTTCAGCACGAAGAACTCGCGCGTCCCGTGCGTCGATTCGCCGAGCGCGACGATGCGTGCACGTCCCACGATGCGTGAGACCATCGCGAGATCGGGAGGGAGTGTCGCCGGTGCCGAAGGCTCGGGCGAAACGCGATGGAGCGGTGCGCTGCGCGACGCGAGCCAGGCCAGCTCGCGCGGGGTCGGCGGGGGGCCGGAGTCGGTCGCGATGGCGGTCAGGCGCGTGCCGTCAACCGTCAGCTGCAAATCGTCGAACCAGGCGCTCCCGCTCCCGGCGACGAGGACGGTGAGCGCGATCGAGTGCACCTCGTCGTCGGTTGGCGCCCGGATGCGGAGCGTGAAGCGTTGCCAGTCGGCAGGGAGGGGGGCTGTCGTCGCGTCGTCGCGCCCGATGGTCGCGGTGTCGCCGGCCGCGATCGCGCGGAACTTCCACGCTTCGAGGAGGACGGCGGCTCGCCCGTGGAGATCGCGCACGCGCATCGCGCCGGTGAGCACCAGCGACTTCCCGCGCGCGAAAGCTGCCGGCAGTTGCAACGTCATCGCCCGCTCGGCGGGGTCGGCGCCGGTGTCGCTCGCCACGATGCGCAGCGAGCGTCGCCCCTGCACGTGCACGGTCGAGTCGAGCGTGAACGTCGCCTTCGGGCCCCCCGCAAAGGCCGACCAGCCGAGTGACCACCCCCATGGACGATCGGCGTAGGCGACGGCGTGCCGCTCGAAGTCGAGGTTGAGCGGACGCTGGGCGAGCGCGTCGGCACTGGCAATGAGCACGGCGAGCGCGACGAGCCCCGCAACTCGGCGGCGCGGGACAAGCCTTGGCATGCGCCAGCGGTGTGCGTCGTGGCTCTCCCGGGAGCCAGCGACGTGCAGGATCGAACGGAAGAGGCGCATGGAGAGCGTGGAGGGGAAGCGACCGCAGACGATCGACGTCATGACGCCTGCAGTGGGACACCTCGCTGGCCGACAACGTTTCGCGTCAGCGCACGATCCGTCGGGGTGGGGCGAGATGCCGCGGGACGAGAGGCGACCGGTGCGTGACCATCACGACTCACCCCGCGGTGTCGCGCGTGAGCGCGCACCGCGGTGATGGCGCGGCGCGCGCGCGGCGGGGCGCGCTACTACTGGTCGGACGTCGCGGGCGTGGAGAGCGGGAAGGCGATGCGGAAGGTCGTCCCCTCATCGACCTTGCTCGCCACGGTCATCGTGAGCCCCAACAACGCGCAGACGGAACGCGAGATCGAGAGGCCGAGCCCTGTGCCGCCGTAGGTGCGCGACGTGGTGGTGTTCGCCTGTTCGAACGCGCCGAAGACCGCCTCGAGGCGATCCGGTGGGATCCCGATCCCGGTGTCGGAGACGATGATGGCGCGGGGGCGGTGCCGCGCGTCGGACTCGACGACGACGCGCACGCTCCCGCGCCGCGTGAACTTGAGCGCGTTTCCGACAAGGTTGACCATCACCTGCCGCAGCATGGATCCATCGGTATCGACGAGGCACAGTCGATCCGGAATCTCGGCGCGGAGCTCGACCATGGGCGCCCGCGTCTGTCCCTCGAGCATCCCCATCGTCTCCGAGACGAGGGCGCGCAGGTCGGTGGGCGCGATCACCACTTCCATGCGCCCCGCCTCGATCTTGGAGAGGTCGAGGATGTCGTTGATGAGCGACAGGAGTTGCGTCCCGTTATGCAGGACGCGTTCGAGATACTGCCGGTCGCGCGCATGCAGCGGGGCGTGGAGTTCCTTGAGCACCTGCCGGCTGAACCCGATGATGCTGTTGAGCGGCGTGCGCAGTTCGTGCGACATGCGCGCGAGGAACTCGCTCTTGGCGCGACTGGCCTCGTTCGCCGCATCGCGCGCCTGCTCGAGCGAGGTCTGGATCGCCTTCAGTTCCGTGATGTCGGTAAAGAGCGAGACGCTCCCGCCGTCGCGCGTCCTGGAGATCGAGACGCGCATCGTGCCTCGCGCGCTCGTCTCCTCGGCGACACCGCCCCCGTCGCGATGCCGGCCGAGCACGCCGGCCTTCCATTGCGCGCCATCGCGTCCTGTTGCCGGGTGTTTGCCATCGATCAGCATCGACTCGAGAATCGTCTCGAGCGGCATGCCGACGTGAATGTCGGGCACGTGCTGGACCACGCCGTTGCGGAATCGCCCGTTGAAGGCGACGAGGTGTTCCTCAGCGTCGAACATCGCGAAGCCCGCGTCCAGGGCCCCGATCGCGTCGAGGAGGCGTTCGCGTTCGCGACGGATGGCGTGTTCGGCGGCGGCGCGTTCGGTGAGGTCGTGCCACGTGACGACGATCGCCGGCCCGTCTTCGAGCGTGATCGTGTTGAGGTGCACCTCGACCGGAAACTCGGTGCCGTCCATGCGACGATGCATCCAGTCGAAGCGGGCACGCCCTTCACGGCATGCCTGTGCGCTCCACGTGCGCGCGAGGCTTGCCGACGACCGGCCGTTCGGCTGCCGGTCGGGGGAAAGCTTCACCGGCGTGAGCCCAATCACGGATTGCTTGTCGGCCGCCCGCAGCATTCGCACGGCTGCCTCGTTGCAGTCGACGATCACGGTGCCATCGAGGATGAGATGCGCCTCCGACGCCTGCTCGAAGAGGACGCGAAATCGCTCCGCAGCGACAACGCGATCGGAGACATCGCGGATGGTGCAGAGCGCCCCGGTGATCTCGCGCGTCGTCAGGTCGCGGATCGCGGTGACAACCGTCTCGACTTGCAGCTCGCGATCGCTTCCCGGGAATCGATAGCTGCGCGCCTGTGAGAAGGAGCGCCCATCGACGAAGAGTTGCGCGAAGCGCGTGCGACGGACGTCGGCGTCGGCGAGCGGAATGACGGCATCCATCGGCTCGCCGATCACGTCGCTGCGCAGGAGCCCCGACCAGCGCTCGAGCGTCGAGTTCCACTCGGTGACGTTGAAGTCGCGATCGACGGCGAAGATCCCATCGGAGTTGGCGGAGATGAGCGATGCCGCGAACGCGCGCTCGGCGCGAAGTTGGCGCTCGGCTTCACGTGCCTCGGTCACGTCTGGCTCGATGGCGACGTAGCCGGTCACCACTCCTTCGGCGTCGTGGATGGGCGTCGCGCGAATGCTCATCCAGAAGAGCGTGCCGTCGCGGTGTTCGGTGAGGAGTTCCTCGTTGAACGCTTCGCCACGCATCACCGCGCGTGCAATTCGGTCGCCGATGATCGCATCGGCGCCGCTGCCGCGCAGGAGGTCGCCGGGAAAGCGCCCGACGACTTCGCCGACGTTCCAACCGGTCATTGCCTCCCACGCTGCATTTGCCCAGACGATGCGGCCAGTGGCGTCGGTCATCAGGACGCCTTCGCGCGTCTGCTGCGCGACGGCAGAGACGCGCTCGAGGTGCAACAGGTCGCGCAGCTCATCGGTGACGTCGCGGAGCATGCCGACGCCGCCAACCACGCGATGCTGCGCGTCGCGGAGCGGGGCGTAGGTCGCGTCGACGAGGGTGATGCGTCCCGTCTTGTGGCCGACGATGGCCCGTCGCTTGACCTGCACCGTCTCGCCGCGCAGCGCCGCATCGTACGAGTCGTCGAGTCCCCGCACCCGAAGCTGCGCCGCCTTCTCGGAGAGCGTGTTGCCGAGCACCTCGTGGGCCTCGACTTCGTAGATCCGTTCCATCACCCCGTTCCAGAGGGTGAAGCGCTTCTCGAGGTCAAATGCGAGAATGCCAGTCTGCGCGCTCGAGACGATCGCCTGCGTGAGTTCCTGTACGGCGCGGAGCTGTTCGCTCGTGTCGCCGGAACTCGCGGGCGTGGCGACGTTGGCGTCGCCGCAGTCAATCGACGTTTTGGGAGCGCGTGCCGCCATCGGAGCGATGCGGGGCGGTGGGGCTGGGGATTCCCGGAGCCCCCCGGGGGACGGGGCAACGGGGTCTGGCCGGTTATAGTATCGGCAGGGGGCGCGCGCGACGTGACCTGGGCGTTCCGCGATGCGTCACGCCAGCAGAAGCGTTCGACTTCGTGAGAAGCTTCCAACGCAACGTGCCTGTAGTGCTCGGGGTGGCCGCCCCTCCCACACGCGCGAAGGTGCGCATCGAGGAACGATGCGCACCCCGGGGACGATCGCGCGATGCACCTACGGCGTCCCCACGGCTCCTAGCGACGACTGCTGACGCCAATCATGAGCCGCGTGTAATCGAACAGGTTGAGCCCTTGTAGTTCCACAACGGTGTAGAGCGGCGATGTGCGCTGCGATCCGAGAGCGAACGACGCGCCGACGGCCGTGTTCACCGCGAGCACCGACGGCGAAAAGATCCCGCCGCCGAGCGTGACGTACGGACGAATGGCGGCGTTCCCGCCGATCGAACCGAACGGATACTGGACGTTCGCCAGGGCCAGCACCGATGTGGATCCGCCGCCGAAGCCGAGCGCGAGTTCCGGGGCAAACCGAAATCCACTCCCTGGCGACAGCGGGCCGAGGTCGGCACGAAGCGAAAGCACGCCTTGGAGATCGTTGCCGCCGCCGACACCGGCAAATGGCCGGAGATCCCGGCTCGTCGCCTGGCCGAACCGCTGGAATACCGGGACGCTGGCGATCCCGGCGTCGGCGACGCTGTCGGTCGTCGTGCGGCGCGCAGGCGGAGGAGCGGCGGTTGGAGGAGCGGCGGTTGGCGGAACGGTGGTGTTGCGTCGCTCGACCTCGAGTGCTTGCATCGCGTCGAGCCTTCGCTGGAGCTCGGCTTCCATCTCCTCGATGCGTGCGAGACGGGCCTGCTCGGCGCGCGAGAACTGCGTGGCGCCTAACGCCGTGCTATCCATGCCCTGGCGCTCGACGCGGCTCCCTGTCGTTGCGCCCTGCGGCGAGACGGTCGACGAGTCGCGTTGCAGCTCCTCGCGGATGAGGCGGCGAAGCTCCTCGGTAGAGACTCCGGGCAGGGATGTGCTCATGTGCGTGGAGTCCGCCGGGGTCACGCCGTACCGAAGGATCACTTCGCCGACGACGGGGACCGGCACCGTCATCCAGCGCGTCTTGTCGCGCTGCCTGACGAGTGAGTCCGTCCGGACGGACTGCGTTGCCGAGTCGCCGGGGGCTCGCATGATCCGCGTGCGCTCGTCGTGCATGCGTCGACGGCCACGCGCCATACCTTCGTCGCGACCTGCACGTCTCATTTGGTCACGACGGGCGTCTGGAGAAAGCGAGTCTGCCAGGAGGGAATCACGGTGCGACGCGCCCGCGGTGTCACGCGCGCGCGCAGCCTCGCGCTCCCGCGCGGCGAGCTCACGCGACCGGCGATCGAGCGCCTCACGCTCCCGGCGCAATTCCACCTCTCTCGACGAAAGGCCCGAGGATCCACCGATGCTGATCGTCAGCCCAGCCGAGAGCAGGGTGTTGTGCGTGAGGTCGTCAGTCGTGGCGACGTCGGTCAGCGTCGCCTCGGGCGTCATGATGTAGTCGCGGACCGAGGCGTTGAGTCGCAGGCGATCGGTCAGGCGAACGCTTGCGCCACCGCCGGCGATGAGGACGCCCTCGTCATCACGAGGATTGCCCGCCGGATCACGAAAATCGTCGTGATAGTCGATGCGCCCGGCTCCCAGAACGAGAAAGGGAGAAATGCCCGGCCCGCTGTTCAGGTTGAGTTGTACCTCGCCGCCGTAGCCGGCGACCGGATCGGTGCCATCGTGATCGTCGTTCACGCCGCGCCAGTAGAAGCCGCGGAGCCCAACCTGCGGCGAGAAGTCGATCCCTGCGCGCACGCCGGCAAGGTCCTGGTCCTCCAGCCCCAGCTTCGATGCGTAGCGCAGCTGGCCGACGAACGGCTCGATCGGTGCCGTGGAACCCTGCAATCCCTCCTCGTACGCGTCGCGCTCGCTCATGCTCGAGAGCGGGAGCGAGATCGCCGCGCCGTAGACGATGTTGCGCTGAGTTGGGGCTACGCCCGTGCTCGTCGAGTCGACGCCGAACACGTTCTTCGGGTTGAGCCGCAGCGCCATCTGCTCGGCGTACAGCTCCGCCGTCGCGCCACCGATCGCGAAACGCACTCCACCGCCGGCGGTCACCGCGATGCGGTCGCGCCGCTCCCCGGAATCGGGTCGCAGCTGCAAGATCCCGCCACCTCCACGCAGGAAGGGGACGATGTCGCCTCGGCCGAGGTTGAGCTGCAGGTTGGCACCGTAATGCCGCACGTCGATCGTGCGGCCGACCGATGACGCGCCGAAGACCCCTCCGGCGCGTGCGGCATCGATGGGGTAGTCGTTGGCAAAGAAATAGTACGGCTGCAGTTCCACCTGATGGCCGAAGAGGAGGCCGAGCCGTGCGCCGTACAGCCAATCGTCTTCGAACGCGAGGTCATCATCCCAGTGCACGCGTTCGGCAGCGGGCGTGAGTTCGTAGCCGAGCGACTGCGCGGCAAGCGGCGGTGCCGCGATGAGTAGCGAGAACGCACCGGCCGCGAGCCACGGGGTGAGTCGAGCGGCCAGCGGAGCGCCCGGTCGCCGGTCTTCATGTCCTGCGAGTACTGCCATGTCTGATCCAGCACTTCTTCCAACCATTCGGGAGCCACCTTTCGGCCACGTCCCGATCGTCCGACAATCCTGCAGCATGCCATTCCTCCGCATAACGAGTACATCGATGGTGCATGCGGGGACGCAGTGAGTTGCATTGTCCAGAAGGGTGAACGTCAGGGTCGGTATTGGCGGGAGCGCCGCACGACAATCGGTGAGCGCTCCGCGCGCGACGCGCACGGGCGCGTATCCAGCAGGAGAGAGCGGGCGAGAGGACTTGTGGACTGGTGTGGGGTCCCCGTGAGGGTGTACTCTCGAAGGGGCGAACTCAGCGTTCGCGACCAAAAGTCCCACGCCATCGCAACACTTCACGGGTTTCTGTGACTGACCGTCCTCACCTGTTCGAACTGCGAATCGACGTTCGCCCCGACGACATCGACGACATGCAGCACGTCAACAACGTGGTGTACCTGCGGTGGGTGCAGGACGTCGCGCTCGCCCACTGGCAGGCGAGCGCCACGGCGGAGATGCAGGCCACGCTGGCGTGGGTGGCGACTCGACACGAACTCGACTATCTGCGCGCGGCGCTCCCGGGCGATGTCGTGGTGGCGCGCACCTGGATCGGGGCGGTCGACTCGCGCCGCTTCGAGCGCTTCACCGAGATCGTGCGCGCAGGCGATGCGGCGGTGCTGCTGCGCGCCCGCACGCTCTGGCTCCTGGTCACGCGCGCAACGGGGCGGGTGACGCGCATCTCGCCGGAGCTGCGAGCCTGTTTTCCATCGGTGGAGTGAACGGCGCGCTCGCGCGACTCCCGCTCACGTTGTCGGTTGACCGGCGCACCGATGCGCCGCTCGACGGAGCGCGCTATGGCGCAGGGATGTCGCTGGCGGGAGCGGCTGTCCAGACGACGCGGAACCCTCCGCGATCGAAGATGTCCTTCGGCGGGCGATTGGCGCGGTAGGCAGCGCGAAGCTTCGCCGGTTCGGATTGGTGAGAGCCACCGCGGATCACGCGCACGGTTCCGCGTGGTGCTCCCGGCGGGTTCTCGACCGTTTCGGACGGGTAGGCTCCGTACCAATCGCGGCACCACTCCCACGCATTCCCCGCCATGTCCCAGATCCCGGTCGGGGTTGCGCCGGCGGGGTGGGCGTTGACCGGAACGGTGCCGCCGCCCTGGCGTCCGAAGTTCGCGTGCTCCTTCGATGGTTCGGCGTCACCCCATGGGAAGCGCCGTCCTTCCGGGCCACGCGCCGCATACTCCCACTGCGCCTCGGTTGGGAGCTCGGCGCGCCCGGCGATGTCCGATCCCAGGTGCGACGTGAGCCAGGAGCAGAAGGCCGCGGCATCGTCCCACGTCACGTTCGTCACCGGATGGTCACGCGTGCCACTCGGCATGCGCCCGCCGCGCCAGTGCTGCGGCGCCGGCAGTCCGGTCTCCTTGAGAAAGCGCTCGTAGTGGCGATTGGTGATGGGGAAGCGCGAGATGCGGTACGCCGAGAGTCCGACGATGTGCTCGGGGCGCTCCCGTTCCTCGCCGTCCGAGGCACCCATGCGGAAGGTGCCGGCCGGTAGCTGAACCCAGGCGGCGTCGTTCAGGTTGAACAGGTCGATGGTGTCGAGGTCGAAGGGCGACTTTGCATCTGACGGAGTGTCGGCGTTCTGCGAGTGCTCCCGTTCGCCGATGTCGTGCAACTCGGCGCGTCCTTCGGGATCCTCGGCGCTTGGTTCGCTGCCGGCGGTCACGCCGTCGTTAGGGGCGCCTTCCGTGGCAAACTGCGCTACGTCCTGCGCGACGTCGCTCTCCCCGCCGGCACCCTTCGGCGCCGGGGAGTCGATGCCGACGACACGAACGATGGCGGCAAGGAGGTTCCAGTAGAGCGGAGAAGTGCCGGATCGATCCCACGTGGTGAGATCGTGAATGGACATCTTTTCGAGCTCGATCGGGACGCGGACATTCGGTTCCAGCAGCACCGGCACGAGTATCTGTCGCTGCAATCCGCGCCTGGACTCGCGCAGCACCCAGTCGCTCGTCACCGAAGT